>DATDXI010000043.1:0-4271 GCA_035289385.1 Candidatus Nanoarchaeia archaeon
ATTAGAATCGTCTGTTCTACGCCAACCTTAGCTGCGGGATTAAGCCTTCCAGCTTATCGTGTCATCATCAAGAGTCTCAAGCGTTACACGGGAAGCTGGGGCATGGACTGGATTCCAGTGTTAGAATATTTACAGATGGCCGGCCGGGCAGGCAGGCCGGAATATGAAAAAGAAGGGCAATCTATCGTCATTGCCAAGGATGAAAATGAACAGCAGGAGATCTATGAAAAGTATATCTGTGGTGTTCCGGAGGAGATCTATTCGAAGCTTGCCGTCGAGCCGGTGTTAAGAACATATTTATTATCGCTGATCTCTGCGGGGATTATCAGGAATGAAAAGTCTATGATGGATTTTTTCAGCAAGACATTCTGGGCACAGCAGTTTGGCGATATGCCTAAATTAGAAGCGATCATGATGAGGATGCTGCAGCTGTTAGAGAAGTGGGGATTTATCGTTATTAGTAGCGGCCAAGCAAAGAGTGATTTTGTCAGTGCCAATACTCTTCATAATACTCTTCATAACTCCAGAACATTGCAGCCGACGCTCATCGGCAAAAGAGTTTCGGAATTATATCTTGACCCGTTGACAGCATGGCATTTTCTAGAGTGCTTATCTCATGTTGATGAAAAGAAGAATGAATTCTCTCTGCTGCAGATGATTTCCCATACTCTCGAATTACGGCCATTGCTGCGAGTGAGGGGAAAACAGCAAGAGAAGATCCAAGAGCATCTGGTAAAGAATTACGACCAATTATTACCTCCCGAACCTTCAGCTTTTGATCCGGAATATGATGAATTCCTGAATTCCATCAAAACAGCATTATTTTTTGAGTCGTGGATCGATGAATGCGATGAAGAGTATCTCTTTGAGCAGTTTGATATCCGCCCGGGAGAGATAAAAGTAAAATTAGATACTGCTGATTGGCTGCTCTATTCCTGTGATGAGCTAGCGAAGATCAAGAATTATCGCCATGCTACGAAGATGATTGCTAAGCTGCGGCTGCGGCTAAAGGATGGAGTGAAAGAAGAGCTGTTAGTCTTGCTGAAACTGAAAGGTATCGGCAGGATCCGGGCAAGAAGGCTATTCAGCCAAGGGATAAAGGATATCGGTGATGTCAAGACTACGGATATTACTGCCTTGGGGCAGATCTTGGGCAAGGCAGTTGCGGAAGATATCAAAAAGCAGGTGGGAGAGGAGATTGTTGAAATAAAGAAAGGGGCAAGAAAAGGGCAATTGAGCGTCCTGAAGTTTGGATAAGGAGAGAAATAAGGAGAGGATAAAAGAAATGGGGATAAGCTATAAGGCTGAGATTCAGGATGGATGCTACCAGCATCTAAACTCGAAATCTTTATAAATAGCTTCTTTTTCTGATAAAATATGGCGAAGTTAAGAAAATTTTCAGCATATCAGCGCCTGGAACGGCCGTATACCAGAGTAAGCAAGTTCTCTAACCAGAACTATGTCCGTGGTGGGTTTCCTGCTATCAAAATAAGCAAGTTTGACATGGGAACGCCAAACGGCAATTATGATACAACATTAAAGCTGAATGTAGAACGATCCATGAATATCCGCCACAACGCTTTGGAAGCGGTGAGGATGACCGCTAACAGAGTATTGGAGAAAGCTTTAGGAAAAAACTATCATTTTAAGATCAAAGTATTCCCACACCACGTCTTGAGGGAGAACCCCTTAGCTGCCGGAGCAGGAGCAGACCGGATGAGTACGGGGATGAAGATGGCTTATGGGAAAACTATCGGAGCAGCAGCTCGAGTTAAAGAAGGGCAAACCATCGTTGAAATAAGAGTACATAAAGAACACACCAAGCTCGGCAAGGAAGCGCTGAACAGAGCAGCAAAGAAAGTTCCTTGCGGCTGCAGGATCATTACGGGATAATTATCTTCTCTTTTATCTGCTGAACTCCTGCTTCTTTCCAAGATAATTATTCTTCTAAGAGATATTTTTTCTTCTTGATCTCGACGATACGCCGTCTGATCAGTTCCGCCTGCCAGACCAGCCAATTCTCCCATTAATGTACACACAGATGGTACACTTGCTCTTTCACTTACGGTAGTAAACCACGTTCTCAACCACCTTTTATCTTCAGAACTAAAATTACCAGAACAAAAACAATAGTTACCCCATTAGCCAGGATAATCGGCAGGTTTTGCAGAAGCAAGCCATAGATCAGCCAAAGGAGAATGCCGATAGCCAAGATAGCGTACATCCCTAAGGAGAGGTCTTTCGTCTGCTTGCTGCGGATCGTTTTTATAGCCTGAGGCAGGAAAGAAAATGTTGTGCCGGCAGCTGCCAGCAGTCCGATGATCGTTGGTATATCCATGATGACCTCTCTTTATTCTCGGGGGTTGTTATCTTCATTATTTTCACAGATTGATATAAAGTGATTTGCCATAATTAATATTTTGAAGTATCCTCTTCTTCAGCCATGGAATAACCTTCCTTCTGTTCACTTTCATTGAGTTCATCTTTATGTTCCGTTTCCTTTTCCACCAGACTAAAGACCACTTCCCGCAATTCTTCAAGGGTATAATATTTTTTCTTCCATGATGCTAAAGCAGCAGGATCAAGAATATCAAGCTTGCTCAGGTAGACAAAAACTTTTTTTCTCTTGCTGATCCTCTCCAGCAGCTCTTTTTGCTGCTCAACGCTATAGCCGCAGAACTCTGTCATGTCAAAGACATAGATGATGACGTCAGCCAGCTCCTGCACCACCAATTCAGCAATCAATTCCACATTATTCTTTTTTTCTCTGGCTAATGTTCCAGGAACGTCCAATACTTGGATCTTTTTTCCTTGATGGGTGATGTAGCCGGCGTTGATGCCTAGTGTAGTAAAAGCATATGCCGCAACTTTCGCTTTTGATCCAGCTAAGGTGTTCAAGAGAGTAGATTTTCCCACATTAGGAAAACCATAGATGCAGACAGTGAACATCTCTTTGATGTCCGGATACATCTTCATGACTTTTCGGGATTGATCTAAATATTCCAGATTAGGCTTAATCTGCTTGAGAAGAGAAGAGACACGGCCATAAAATTGCTTTGCTAAAGGATTGATATTTGCTTCTTTCCTTTCTTTAGCCAGCCTTCGAACATTATCCCTATGGAGAAGCCTGATTTTTTGAACACACCAATTCACTGCCCCTAATGATTTTTTAAACAAAGCATAGTCTAGCGTCAAATCTAACATCTTCTGGTAAAAAACGGGCAGGCTCTTGGTATCAGGAAAATCATCAAGCACTTTCTGTAATCGTTGCACCAACGTATCTTTGATGACATCTAATTTTAATGCTTCTCTCGTCCTGATGACCGTCAGATGGTCTCCCTCAATCTTTTTCCGGCCTTTTTCCCGGGCTTTGCCAAAGGCCAGATCCAGCAGTTCTTTTGGCTGAGGTACAGGAGCCAGGGTTTGGAAGTTCATGGATGGAGAAAAATAGAAGAGTGGTTATAAATGTTGCTTCGGGCTTTTGTGAATGGAATGTATCGAGGAAAGTCAACTCTTAGCTGGGCAAGGAATTCAATGACATTACAATTTTATTCTTAATCGCTCCTCTAAACCACTAAGCCTAGGTCCAGCGACTACCTGACGTACCCCACGCAAAGCGTAGTGGAGACTGACATTGCGACTATCCGCATAGAAATCCGAACCGCCGCCAAAGCCGCCAAGCCTAGACGCCCGCGCAACCATTTCACCATCGGTAACGTTTTCAGCTGCATGGTCAGGGGACATGGTAAATACCTTTGTCTCTTCAATTCTGCCATGCCTCTGCAAATTGTTCATCACTTGCTGTACCATATTCCCGGAACCATAGCCAGCATGAACAAAAGGCATTCTCGCTACGGTAACATCTTGCTCGTATGCACCTGTTCGAATAGAAAATTCACGATATTCATCTTCTTTCCCTTTCAATTTAAGATCTTTAGGATCAACAAAAATAACCTCTCCAGACCTTTCCAATCGTAGCATGAGATCTCTCTGTTCAGGTGAAAGATGAATATATCCCGTATCAATCAATTCTTGACACACTTGAGCAGTATCCCTGCCAAAGACAGCAGTAAAAGCAGCATTTCCGCCCATTCCAAGTAACAGTTTTCCATCTCGCTTCGTAGCTAAAGGAAGATTGGCGGTGTAAAACCATTCCCTACGTAAACTTTCATCAGTAATCCTGTCAGCAGAAATTTGTGCACTAGTATTGATCGTAGAAGAAACAAATAAGCCGTACGTTTCTGCTAATGGACCTTTTTCAATTTCATATT
>DATDXI010000044.1:0-4224 GCA_035289385.1 Candidatus Nanoarchaeia archaeon
GACGGCACTTTCTTTGACAGTCGAATTTTTAGGACACCAGAAATCCAGCAATCCATTCATCTACGCCCTAAAGGGCGTAGCTTTCTGGATTTCTTTGTGTAATGAAATATTATTTTAAAAAACGTTAAAGAAGTAAAAAAATAGAAAGATACAAATAGAAAGATGAATATTAAAAAAATCAATTAAAATCCTATTTCTGTTTAAGATATTCCAATGCCGATCCGGCAGTAAACCAAGCTCTTTCTTCAGCAGAGAAGGTATGACGGCAAGGTATCGCCTCAATAGAGCCATCAACATGCTGGACATGGAGATAAATATCATTTCCTAATTTCAGCGAATAGAGACCATTTCCCGCTTCTAATGGAATGTCATCGATCGTAATCAGGTCATCTTCCAATATCTTTTCATAATCTGCTTTATCGACAAACCACAAAGGCAGAATACCTTGCCTCTTCAGGTTCGTTTCCGCAATCCGGGCAAAGCTTTTAGCGATAACGGCGCGGCAGCCGAGATATCTTGGCTCCATGGCCGCATGTTCCCTCGACGATCCTTCACCATAATTTTCATCACCTACGACGATCCAGCCCCTCTTCTGAACTTTATACTCACGAGCAATCTGGCTAAAATCTTGAATCCTTCCAGTTAGCTGATTTTTTCCCTTGCCAACACTATCAGAAAAAGCATTGACTGCTCCTGAAAACAGATTATCAGATATTCTATCAAGATGGCCACGATAGGCTAACCATTTCCCTGCCGGAGAGATATGGTCTGTAGTACATTTCCCTTTTGCTTTGACCAGGACAAACATCTTCTTAAAGTCATTCTGCTGCCAAGAAGTAAATGGTTCCATCAATGCCAAACGCTCACTATTTGGATTGATAAGAATGCTGCCTTCTCTATGCGGAGCGAGGTAGCCGTCTGACGAGAAGGCAAATCGTTCTGGAAGCTCCCTCCCTTGAGGAGCAGAAAACAGAAATCCATCCAGCTCATCTGCCAGAGGATTAAAGTCTAATCGTCCTGAAAAAGCAAGGGCAGTGACGATCTCCGGTGAGCCGATAAAAGAATGCGTTTCAGGATTTCCGTCATTCCTCTTCTTAAAATTTCTATTAAAGGAGGAAAGAATACTGTTTTTTCCACTTTGCTCCCGCTTCCATTGCCCGATGCAAGGGCCGCAGGCATTCGCCAGGACTTTTCCGCCAACAGCTTCAAAAATATTTAACCAGCCTTCTTTTTGTATCGTCTGATAAATCTGATTGGAACCAGGAGTGATCAAGAGAGGAACTTTCACCTTCATTCCCTGTTCATAAGCTTGCATGGCAATATCATATGCTTTTGAAAGGTCTTCATACGAAGAGTTGGTACAGCTACCAATCAAACAACTGCTCAATTCCAGAGGCCAGCCTTGTTCTCGCGCTTCTTTGGCTAGCGCATGAATATCTCTTCCCAGATCAGGTGTATGTGGTCCGACAATCTGAGGCTGCAGCGAAGAGAGATCAAGCACGATCAGCTCATCGAAGTAGCGCAGAGGATTTTGATAGACTTCTTCATCAGCCTGCAGATCCTGCTTGAAACTATCAGCAAATTCTGCAACAAATTCACGTTGCGTTGCCCGAAGATAGAGATCCGTTTTTTCATCGTAAGGGAATACAGAAGTTGTCGCTCCCACTTCCGCGCCCATATTGGCTATCGTTGCCCTTCCGGTAGCGCTGATCGAAGCTAGTCCTTCCCCAAAATATTCTATGACACAGCCTGTTCCACCTTTAACCGTCAATAATTCGGCCAATGTTAGGATGATATCTTTTGGCGCCGTCCAGCCAGATAAGGAGCCTTTCAGATGGACGCCGATAATTTTAGGCATCTTTCCCGGCCAACGCTCGCCAGCCATGACGTCAACGGCATCTGTTCCTCCTACACCTATAGCTGCCATGGCTAATCCTCCTGCATTGGGAGTATGAGAATCCGTTCCTATCATCAGCTGTCCAGGAACAGCATAATTTTCTAAGATAACTTGATGAATAATGCCAGAGCCAGGCTTCCAGAAGCCCATACCATACTTGTTGGCAGCGCTTTTGAGAAACTGATACACCTCATGATTTTCTACTTGCGCATCTCTTAAATCCTGATCAGCACCAGCAAAGGCTTGAATAAGATGGTCGCAATGGACTGTCGTGGGAACAGCAACGGCAGATCTTCCTGTGTTCATGAACTGAAGGATGGCCATCTGTGCTGTAGCATCCTGCATGGCTATCCTGTCAACGTGAAGAAGGAGGTCTGTCGTTCCTCTTATCGCTGATTTTTGTTCAGAGTGCACGACAGCAAGATCAGGGGCATGAGCAAAAAATATCTTTTCAGTGAAGGTTAAGGGATGGCCTAGTTTGCTTCTGCATCGCTGGACTGCCCGAGAATAGTTCTGATAGAACAGTTCAATCTCTTTTTTGTCAAGAAAAGACATAAGAAGAATAGAAAATAGCAGATATATAAATTTTGAGGATGAGAGAACGTATTTAGTTCGATAAAAAGAAAATAATGGCAGGTCGTAAAATCCAGCGAGGCTTGGGGTAAGAACAAGATGAAGACAAACTGTTTAAGCTTAAAGCCTCGCAACTAAGCTTGTTTGACAAGGCTCTTAATGGATTTTACCTCTTGACCTTGCCATAATTTTCAACCAAACTAAATACGTACGGATGAGAGAATCTTGCGGGGGTTTGGTTTTTCATTTAACAATACTTATAAAGACAATTTCACTCCTCAACTAAAGCTATGGAAATAAAAAAAGTAGGATATATCATCGGTGACGGGATAGGCATTGACATTACTCTTGTAGCGCTTAACGTGATTGATGCTGCTGTCCAGAAAGCATATTCTGGCAACAAAAAGATTGAATGGCAAGAGATTGTCGTTGGAGAAAAATCTGTTGCGCAAGGAAAAGAATTATTATCAGAAGAAGCATTACAGCAGATCAAAGACCTGAAGGTTGTACTGAAAGGCCCTTTGGAAACGCCGGTAGGAGGAGGACACCGAAGCTTAAATGTAACACTCCGGCAAAAATTAGATCTCTATGCTTGCGTTCGACCAGTACGCTATTTTCCGGGCGTGCCCAATCCCATGAAACACCCCGAGAAGCTAGATGTTGTTATCTTTCGGGAAAATACAGAAGATGTTTATGCAGGGATTGAGTGGAAGCAAGGATCTTCTGAGGCAAAGAAAGTGCTTGATTTTATGGCGCAAGAGATGGGAAAATGCATCGCTTTAGATTCAGGAATAGGAATAAAGCCCATCTCTATTACTGGAAGCAAACGATTAGTTCAAGCAGCTATCAAATATGCCCTTGCCAACAACAGAAAAATCGTTACTCTTGTCCATAAAGGCAACATCATGAAATTTACAGAAGGAGCATTTAAGGAATGGGGGTATGAAGTAGGAAAAGAATTTTCAGAAGTTGTTGAAGAAATTTCTTCAGGGGATAAGAGCGGAAAGATCATCCTGAATGACAGGATTGCTGACTCAATGTTCCAACAATTATTACTTCGTCCAGAAGAATATGATGTTTTAGCTACGACAAATCTTAATGGAGATTATCTTTCTGATGCCTGTGCTGCTCAAGTGGGAGGTTTAGGGATAGCACCGGGAGCAAATATCAATTATGAAACGGGAATGGCCATCTTTGAAGCAACGCATGGCACTGCTCCAAAATATGCCGGACAGGATAAAGTCAATCCCGGGAGCGTAATTCTTTCAGGAGCGATGATGCTCGAGCATCTAGGGTGGAAAGAAGCAGCGAAGGTAGTGGTCAAGGCGTTAGAAAAAACGATCCAGCAGAAGTTTGTCACGTATGATTTAGAGAGGCAGATGGAAGGGGCTACCTTAGTAAGCTGTTCTGATTTTGGAAAGAAGATTATAGGGAATATGTGAATGGATATTCTAGACGACCTTCAAGAGCTAGCAAGAGAGGAAGGTAGTAAAGATACCCTCCATCCTGCAGATCAAAAGCCATCAAGACTAAAAAATATATTTATCATTACTGGAGGGATTATTCTTGCTCTCTTAATCGTTTCGCTGATAGCTGTCTCTTATCCCATCTCTGATATTATCAAAGGGCAATTAGAATCTGTCCCGTGGCAGGAAAACAAAATCATCCTAGAAAACTTTTCCATCTTTTTTGAAGGAGAGACGCAGAAACAATTATCCGATATTTATTTACGTGAACAAAAGGCAGAGTTCAGC
>DATDXI010000045.1:0-6380 GCA_035289385.1 Candidatus Nanoarchaeia archaeon
TCCAGCCTTTTTCATCCTATCACTCAGAAAGCGAGCAGCAATTCCCGGATTGGCCATGACGCGCCGGTTCATATATGGTTCTCCGGCTCCTCGTTCCATCTCCATAGGCATATACATCCTTACCGTTTCTCCGGCAGCTAAGGCTGGAGGCATGATACTGTCAGCAAAACTATACACTCCTTTTAATCCCTGTAATTCATATTGTGTTTTTGGAACATTTCTCTTTTCAAGAATATCTTTCCTAATTTTTTCAACAAGCTTGGGATCATGTGTGGCAATGCCCACATGGTACTTTGCCTGGAGAAGACGGTCTACAAGATAATACAATCTCACTTTTGCTTCCTTAACGCTGGAGACGGCAACATCCTTTGGCTCACGATAAATCCCACGGCAAGCACGGATAGTGGTCTCTTCCCGAGGAAGGGGATATGCTTGGTCAATGTACTTATCAAAGTCCCTACCAACATTTAAGGTACGATGAAGATAGGATTGGAGTACAATGTCTACATTTCTTCCATGGCTCCAAAAATCTGCTGCCAGTTCTAAGGTGACTTCTGTCCAGAGATGATCTTCCATGTCCACCGTTAAGGGGATATCATTGAGGTCTGCAATATCCAAAACTAATTTGAGGTGTTGTTGTAATGCCTGTTGATCAATGCTTAATTGCCCGTTATACCTTTCGCTCGTGCTTATTGCGGAAAGTTTTAGCGAAGCGGTAAAGGGGGAGCGAATTCCATGCTCATTGGCAGTTGGGAGATGGGCAACGCGTAATCTACCTAATGCTTCCAAGGCATTTTGATAGTGGAGAATGTTTCTTTCTGCATCTTCTTTTGTTTTTGCTTCTTCTCCAAGGATATCTAACGTTGAACAGATAGGCTGACCATGCTCTTGTAATCCCTGAAGAAATAGTTGTTCAATCGCTTCTATCCCTTCATCTAAAGAATGTCCGGCTAAGTAAGGTTCTCCTAACAGTGCCAGCAATCCCATCTGCCGGAAAAGAAGGATGCTCTTTAAATGCATAATGGTAGCAGAATATCATTATTCTACCATATGGTCTTGATGCATCAACTTATCCTTAGCCTATCCCTTAGAATCCTAATCGCTGAAGCATCTTTTCCTTGTTAAATGGCTCAAGGTCTTCATATCTCTGCCCTACTCCTAGAAATAAGATCGGCTTTTTAATAACGTAAGAAATAGATAATGGCGCTCCTCCTTTCTCATCAACATCGGCCTTAGTTAAGATCACCCCATCCTGTTCCACTACCTCATTAAAAGTTCTAGCTTGTTCGATACAGTCATTTCCGGTGATAGATTCACCGACGAAAATCTTTAGGTCTGGTTTCGCCACTTTGATCAGCTTTTTTAATTCTGCCATAAGATTCGTGTTGCTGTGCAGCCTTCCTGCCGTATCAATCAAAACGACATCAATCTTATTCTTCTCCGCATAACGAACAGCATCAAAGGCAACAGCAGCTGCATCTGAACCATAATCCTGCTTGATGATTTTTACTCCCAATTTCTGGGCGTGCTCTTCCAATTGCTGGATAGCGGCGGCTCTAAAGGTATCGCAAGCAGCAAGAACGACAGTTTTTCCTTTGCTCTGGAGATATTTTGTTACTTTGGCAATAGATGTTGTTTTTCCCGCACCATTGATGCCAAAGAAAGCGATGACAAAAGGTTTTTTGTCCTTGATTTTGGATAGGAGATCGATGCTAGCAACATCAAGGATTTCAGACAAGGTTTGCCGTAACGTCTCTTCGATCTTGCTTTCAACATCTCTAGGCAAAGGCTTGTCAACAAGTTCTTTTTTCAAGTCTTCTTTTATTTTTTCAATCACTTCAACGGAAACGTTATTCTCTAGCAAGGTAACCTCTAAGTCCCAAAAGAGTTCATTGAATTTTTCTGCAGAGATAGTTTTTGTGGTAAAAGCCTGTTTTATCTTGGAGAAGAATGATTTTTTTTCCGGTTCTTTCTGTTCTTCCTGTTCTTCGATGTGTGGTTGCTGTTCTTTTTTGGCAGGTTCTTTTTCTTCTTCAAGAGCAGCCTTTTCTTCCAATGCTTCGTTGATAAGACCTTCGTCATCACGGTTAGGAGCTGATTCTTGAAGTGAATCTTCGTCCTCTTTTTTGGAAAGGACCGTAGTTTCCTTTTTCTTCTGTTCTTTTTCCTGTCTTTCTTCTTTTTTTGGAAGAGGGTATTCTTTGGAAGGTACTATTTTCCTCTCCTCTCTTTTCTCTTGCTTCCTTCTTTCTTCTTTCTTCTTTACTTCCTGAACAGGCTTTTCAACCTTCTTCTCGGTATCTTTTTTTATTTCTTTCTGATCTTCCTTAATCGATTCCAGGAGAAGGTCTTCTGCAGAGGGTTTTCGAGGTGATGCTTTAGGAGTATTAGCCACAACGGTTTTTGGAGCAACTATTTCTGCTGTCTTTTCTTCAGCTTCTTCAACCGTTTTCCTAGAAAAAATAGAGAGTCTCTCTTTCAGTTTTTCTTTAAGCTTGGCAAACATGATCATTTCTCCAAGTGTTGTTCAACTTGCTGATAGATGGCTAGCGCCTGACCTTGCATCTCCTGCATGATCGATTCCAACTGCACAATCTTCAGAGATAATTCCTTTTTTTGCTCTTCGATAAGCCCAATGACCTCATCAACGGTTTTAACAACAACCGTATCAGCTCCAATATTGACTAACAAGTTCTCTCGATCTCGCAATTCTACTTTCATGAAGATGCCATCTGCCAGAGGTGCAAGAATCTCTGTCTTCTCTTTTGTTGTTTTAATCTCTTCCAGTGATTCCTTAGTTACTGCCAATTCAGCATTTCGCTCATTCATCAGTTCAGCTTGCTGGGAGAGCTGTTCCAGATGTTCCTGGATCTGCTTGAAATGGTGGTATTTCTGCTGTAATTCTTCTTCATTCATGTCCTTTTTAGCCATAGAAGGAAAGTACAAGGGGGCTTTTATAAGGTTTTTGGGGGATATTTGTGGTATACTGTATCTTAAATATATACCTGAAAAAGCAGAAAAAGATAAATAGGACTTCTGCTGTTGAGCAGAACATGTCCCTTGCCTTGATGCCCCATCTTTCTCATTACCGTTTGGGCGATGGTCCAGTTCCATTAGAAGATAGAGTTGTGGTTGCTGACCGTGGCTATGCTTTAGACGCTCGACGGGTAGCTCAGCACGTCGGCTTAAGCGGCTCTTCACCGGATTTACTGTTGACGGTGAGAGAATGGTCTGATGGCGAAGTGACGCCGACATTTAAACTTCAGTCTTTTGACCGTTTTAGAGCAGGCTATGCTTCTGCTGATGACCAGCCTCAATATGGTTACGGCTTACGGGGGAAAGTAGTCTATTTGGTCCATAATCTGACGGGAGATTATACCCCTCAGGATTTAGCAACGAAGCTGGGGCAGATAGCTTTTACTGCGAAATATCAAGGTGCTGAAGCTGTCGTTGTTTTAGCGTATACCTTAAATTATAGTGCTCAAGAGCGTGGTGTCCATGACGTTGGGCATACGCGGATGCAGGGAGAAAAAGATAGGAAGAGATATGATGGGCAGGCGCCATTATTAGCACAGCATCTGATCATGTTGTTGAATTCCGGTGTTGATGCTATTGTTACTCCCCATAACCATTCTCCTACGGATGTCTATCGTTGGATAAGCACAATCAATGATCATTATGAGCCTATGTCTCGTGCTGCTGTTGCCAGTGGCTCGACGATGAGATATCAATTGAAATTTGCTCATGTTGACCTTGCTCCCGTCCTTTCTGCCATGCTCCTTCAGTTTGGAGAGAAGAATTTTGGATTAGATCTTTCGGATGGTGGACGAAATTTGGTGTTTATGGGTCCAGATGCGGGAATAGAATATTTCGTCAATGCCGTTCATGGTACTATTGGTTTACCAAATGCTTCAAAAGCGATCTTGAATAAAGTTAGGGCTGCCGATGGTACAAATATTGAGGAATTAGTGTTAGCTTCCTCTTATGGTCTTGAACTCAGCAGGGGGATTGATGGGATGGATGTTGTTGTTGTTGATGATGTTATTCGTTCAGCAGGAACGGTAAGAAGTAACATTAGTGCAATCAGAGGAAATCCTGCTGCCAATCTTCGTGTAAATATTCCGGGAAGACCCAGAAAAGTGCTGGTTTATGCTTCCCGAAGCAATCTGGAAGCAACGGCCTTAAGCGTTCTGCAGGATCCGGCAATCGACCATCTTGTTCTGACAAATGCCGATGATCGCGCTGTTGAACGGTTGAAGCCGTTAGCTGGCTGTTCACAAGTTCTCTTCATCAACTTTGTCATGGCTCAGGCAGCTCGTGCCTTAGAAGAAGGAAAAGATCCTAACGATGTTTTAACTACAAGATATATCCAAGAACATAATCTGTTATATCTTTGGCAGCATGAAGGGCATCCTCTCCATCCACGGACAGGAAGAGGAGGGATTGTTTAGTAGGCAGGGATTGTTTCTGATAACTAGAATTTATAGAATTTATAGAATCTCATAACCCCAATCATAATCCCCTGATTCACTCATAAAAGCTTAATTCTGCCGTCTTTTCATCAGTGAATATTTTCTGCTTTTCTTTCGGTAAGCTGTCCAGTGTACCTTTTCCAGAAATTCCTACTTGAGGTGTGTTTTTTAGATAATCATCAACAGCAAACTTTTCTCCGGAGTTCACTAACTCATGCCATCTCTTAAAATCGATCCACGTCTTCCATGTTCCGTTAACTTTAAATTTCTTTTTGGCGAACATCACTACTCGTGATGGGATATGTTCAGAAACAAGTTCATAATTGTCCAGCCGTTTTGCCAATGCTTTAGAGAAGTTGACGACTTCCTCATGGAGAGGCATATTCTCTCTTTGTAATCGTTCTTTTGATTCCCCGACATGCATGTAAGCTTTCACTTCAATAAAATCCGTATTTGACCTATTGATCAATTCAGCATATTCTTCAAAGCCAACATCATTGATGCCTTTGATGATGGTTAACCTTACGCATGTTCGATCTTTCCGTTGCGCTAAAGCATCAAGTGATGCCAAGAATCGTTCCCAGAAGTCTGAAAACAAAGGTAAATCTACTTGTTTCATCAGCTCCTTATTGGGAGCATCCATACTGACGTAGAGTTGTGTGACTGGCGCTAAATCCTGAATCTGTTCAGGATACTGGCCATTGGTTACGATAAAAGTTGAAATCCCTTCTTTGTTGAATCTCCGCAGCAGCTCATTCATCTTGGGATAGATGATCGGTTCTCCTGTCAATGACAAGGCAACATGCTTGATATGCTTTGAGCCGGCATACAATGCTTTATTTGCTGATGCTGAACCATTAAATCCGACGAGCAGGGAATGATGCGCTTCCACGCTTTTTTCAAATATTTTCTGGGGATCATCAACCTCCCATTTCCATTCTTTTGATACAGGAGCTTTATATCCACGCCAGCAGAAGGTACAGCGATTGGCGCAGCTGATAGAAGTGGTCATCTGCATGCATTGGTGAGACATGATGCCATAGAATTTGAGCTTATAACAGCCTCCCGTTCCCCGGATCATGTTTTTTGTCCAGCCGCAGGTCTTGACCGCGGAATGGCTGCCGACAATACGATAATGCTGGTTTTCCAGTTCTGCTTTTGCTGCGGGAGTTAACATGAATTTATGATTTTACAGTTGATTTAAAAAGCTTTTGAGGTATTTCAATTAGGAAGGTAAATTTTATAAAAAAAGCCCCTAGAAAAGATAAATGAGCAAATTATCACTCTTGGTAGCAGCCTTATGGGTGGCTTGTGCACCAGTTCAGCAGGAAAGGCTTCCTGTTCCAACTAGCAGGAATATGGTTACCACCGCTTCTTCTTCTTCTTCTTCTTCATCTTCTTCTTCAGTGCCGAGTGAGGATCAGCATAGTTTAAGGGTAAGTTATCGTTTAGAGGGGCCACCAGAAATTCAAGGGGTTTTAGGAACGTATTGTGTAGAAAAAAAAGAAAGTGAGAATATTAGTTCAGTAAGTAAGATGCATCTTGACCAGTTTTTGATGAATGGAGCAATACATCTGATTGAGGGAAAGTATGACACTCCTTTTTCTCGGTTGGCTGGCTTTCATGTTGGGCGGATGGTTGTTCCTTCTTCCCCAAAATTGATGGAAAATGCAAATGGAGAAGAGCGCTATTGTGGGCAAGCTTTTTTGAATTACGTGGACTTTATGCGTTTGAAAGCGCCGTTAAATTAACGTATGTATTAAGTTTTACAACAAAAATAGTGGCAGGTCGGAAAATTCAGCGAGACTTTAAGTAGAAATAATCTGAAAAACCATAAGTTTAAGCAAATGGTCTCGCAACTAGCCTTGTTTTACAAAGTTCTTAATGAATTTTCCCTCTTGACCAAGC
>DATDXI010000046.1:0-9460 GCA_035289385.1 Candidatus Nanoarchaeia archaeon
GAAAACACCCCCACTATTTAAAGCTTTATCTATTTAACAGTGACTACACTATGGACAGAACTCAGGCCCATTTTCTACCTCTAATCAACAACGCCGCCCCCGACCGCAGACGGACAACTTTTCTCCTTGACGTAAAACCAAATAGTCGTTCCTCCTCGCTTCTGTAATTTGATAGTCAAAAAGCTTGTCCTACCCGACACTCCGTAGGAGCCATCCCTCGTCGGTCTGCGTCGGGGCGGCCAACGAACACGAACGACTATCGGCAGCACCTCTTTCTTGCCAGTGGTTCACGAACTTGCTTCCTTCGGTCGCACCTCCGCATGAAGCGGAGGGAAGTTAACATCGTTATGTTGAATAAATTTGGAGTCCACTAGAACGTTTTAACGAGGGCAGTTTTCCTACACAAAATTTATTAAACAGAGAAAAGAGCGAAGTCACTGATGATTTAACAGGATCAATACCCAAACCTTCTCTCATATTCTTTATGATCAAGCCATTCTAAAACAACGCTCAGAACAATAACTTTATCTCTTTTGATAGTGTAAATCAATCTCCAAGCATTTGGTAAGTTATACTTCCATAAATTAGTCAGCGGACCAAATTTATCATGGTACCCTTTTGGGATAAGCCGTTTGGGAATCTGAATTCCTGAAAAAGCATTCTTTTTCAAATCAGCTGCGGCTCTGTCCAACCACTCTTTAAGCTGTTTATCCTCAAATTTACCTTCTTCTAATTCATGATAAGCTTTCTTAAGAGCTTCATCTCCAAACTTTACTTCTGAATTTAGTTCCATGAAAGATCTTTTCTCGCTAAATATCTTTTAACTCCTTCTGGATCCCAAACCCAAGCTATTTTTCCCTCACTATCTATAGCAATTTTTCCTGATTGGGTTAGATAATCAATTATAACGCAGAATGTTTGGTACATCATTTGTTTAGGTAAATGTTCCCAGAGAGATTTTTTCTTAAATTCTCCGCTATTATTATAAATAAACTTTTCTACCATTAGCACAGTATCTAATTGTGGATAGTGTAATATGTCTTTTGGTTTCATTAATAGCTCGGGCATAGGTGTATAAACTTATATAACTATTTAAATATTTCTACGACTTTAACAGAAAACTGCCCTAAACTACTAAACGACGAGACTCCAAATTAACTTCCTCACAGCAGTTCAGACTTTGGGATAAACCCAAAGCAACATAACATGAATTAAGTACATTAATACCCAGAATGCTCAATCAAAAGATTAATAAACAATTTTCTTATTTTATTAAATATGGAATTTGAATTCAAGAAAGATAAATACAAAATAGTGAGAGGGACGCATTCAAGATTACTACATTTATTTTGTAGAGTTTGCAATGAAAAAATTCTCACTTATCAAAAAGATGGTCCAGGGAATTTAAGAAGAGTGTATTTTGATAGAATTTTTTCCCCTAAGAATTTGACTAATCTTGAATCTAAGCCTTTGAATGCTGTCCCTACATTACGTTGTCCTAAATGTAAAGAAGATATTGGAACACCTTATATTTACAAGAAAGAAAATCGCAAAGCATTCAAAGTCTACCAAGATGCATTAATTAAGAAAATAAGACCATTGAAAGAGAGTTGAGCACTCCCGTGTCATGCTTCCTCGTTATCATACCCACTTCAGAATCCTTGATGGAGAATGATATCCTCTATCACCCTGCATGCGCAACTTAAATATATTTTGATGATAGTTGTAGAATTTTTTTTTAGTTCCATGCTTGCTGGCAATTGCGGTGTACATATTCCAAGCCCCCTCATAATCAGCTGCTGTTTTCTCGCCTTGAAGTTTTTTTCCAGTTATCAAATATGCACCAATATCTTCAAAAATCCAAGGATTGCCAACTGTGGCTCGAGCTAGCATTACTGCGCTGCATCCTACATCTAGCATTCGCTTTGCACTTGGCCCGTCAACCACTAATCCATTTCCGACAATAGGAATTCTTGCTTTAGCAATAATCTCTTGTAATGCCTTCCAATCTATGGCGGCAGTAGAGGCATCTGCAGCAGTCTTAGCGTGAACCGTCACATAATCTAAGCCAACTTCATTAGCAATCTCAATTACTCGCAGATAGACTTTCTGATCTTTTTCTACTTTGTTTAAACCCATCCTTATTTTTATCCCGCAGGGAAGGGGAGATTCCTTTCGCAAGGTTGTTAATAATTCTTTCATCTTCGCCGTTCGTTTGAGCAGCGCGGGACCATGACCCCTATTGATGATCTCTGGAGAAGGGCAGCCAAAATTTAAGTCGATGACGGAAAGATTGGAAAATCGTCCATCTTTTTTCTCTATCCCTTCCCTGATCATGGCCAGGGCTTTTTGAAGAATCTCTTTTTTGCTCACCAGAAGTTGAATCCCGGTCTTGACGGAAGGAGTATAGCTATCTACCAAGCTTAACGTAGCTTTATTTCCTTGCACCAAAGCTGATGCTTGGATCATTTCTGTGAACGTCAACGAAGCACCATGGTGATAACAAAGAGTTCTAAATCCAAGATCCGAAACGCTTTCCATAGGAGAAAGCCACAATCGGCCGAAAGGGAATGACTTCATACAGGGAAGAAATGAGAAGCACTCTTAAAGGTTATTATGGGCAATTGTGTTTAAGATTAATTGGTATCTCTGGAACAAGGAACCGAGCTTAGAAAAAAATATACTGGAAAACCATAAAACATATCACCTAGCACTTCTGACTTATCTCTGCACCAGATGAGGCAATGAAAGATCATAGATGGGAGAAAAAGTAACGGCATTTCTCTCCATAAGCGTTTTTGTACATTGGGTTTCTCCAGGACGTTCGATAGCTACAGCAAACCCCGCCAAGTAATACCTTTCACCTATCGCTACAAAAACTGGCCCTCCACTGAATCCGCGTCGTCCAGGGGCAGCGATAGTGTAAACGTTACGTAAATGATACGGCTCACAGGACTTGTTAAGCATCATCAGATTTTCCCAAAAATTTATTATCGGCCCGGAAATCTGCAATAATCCAGAAGGAGTTGGTTCCGCCTGCTGAGGAAACTCTTCTACCAACTCCATCTTTCCCTTGTCCGAAGCATATACGACTAAGGTGATGGTATCTCCCAGATGCAGTTGTCCTTCATAGAGAGGAGCTTTCCGCAGACCTGCCAAAGGAACTTCTGGGCTTAAGATGACCAAGTCCCTCTCGGGGAGAGATAGTATTGTTTCTAAAGAAGTTCCATCTCCTAAAAAAGGAGAAGCCCCTTGTGCGCAATGCTCGGCAGTATAAACAGTAAGACTGTCTACGGCAAATCCGTTACAGGTTGCTCGTCCATTCGGCAGATCTCTATAGACAATACGATGCCGCTCTTCAACTTCCTGAAGGGTCAATCCTGGAACTGCAGGGAGATATCTTCTAGAGACAGCAGCTGAACAGCTAGCCAGAAACAAGAGCAGAAGAGCTGATACCTTATTCATCGAAAATTTGGTAAAAGGATAAGGTATTTAAACATCTGGGAAGTAGAGAAGCGATATCTTCATTGCGTGCTACATAGCTGGGCACTTCAGCAAAAATAGGGAACCTGCTATCGAAGAGAATAAACATTGGCAACATCACATCTATTCTCAACACACTTCCAGAAATCTCCAGTCTCACCGCAGCCATCTAAGGCATTGGAACGACAGACACAATCAGTATCTACCTGGCAGGAATCTCCTAACGGATAATGAGGCCAGATAAACGCATCATAGATTACTTTACTCCCACCAATTACTATTAATACTAAGAAACTGAGGAGGATTATTTTAACATAATTCTTCATAAGCTTACCTTGTATTAGGGATATATAAATGATTCGATGCTATCCTATAAACAAACACTTTTTGAACAAGATCCCAGCCGTTACTATATTAAATCTATCCTTTCTTTCCCAGAATTCTCTCCGTAAGGTCATGGATAGCCTTCAGTGATACTTCCGTCCCGCTTTCACCATGGGTAGAGTAATCAAAAGGATTATCCAGGTCTTTGATGAGAAGAACCATATAGATTACAAGGAATGATACTACTAATGTGAAGAATAATGATTCGTAAAAAGGATCACCTTGCATCAGCAATAAGCCAACAATAACAAAGAAACATAAAGCTTCAACGATAGCATAGGCAGAGGAGATAAAAGAGACATCACGGATATGGTCTATGCGGAGGATCATCTTCCGGATATTATTCTGCTCAGTCTTCATCCGAGAAAGAAAATTCGCCTGCATCAATGGTTCAAATTCAGAAAAATGATCATTCATCGCTTGCACTTTTTCAAGAAGGCTTCTCGTCCTTTCTCTGCGGTAGAACCAGTCTTGGATGGCGGACAAGAAGTTTTTGTAATGTGACATGAAACCAGCAGTGACCTCATTGTTCTTTTTTTTATGAAGTAAATAGGCTTCATCATACATAGCTTCCAAACTGGCTGCCAACTCTCCAGGAAGCTTCTCGCTCTCTTTATAATCTGCAATGACTCCTGAAATAAGAAACCCTATCAAAAAGATAGTTGCCGCAATCAAGCTGGTAAACAGGGCATTCAACATGATCACTTCCCAGCCTAACGTATGGAGCGCTATCTTTAAAAGAAGGATACCTATCAACAGAGGGATCATCTTGATGGCAAGATGCCATTTCTTGGAGAAAGGTATTTTGACGTGGAAGGTCATGTTGGAGATTTAGGAGAAGTGGTATAAAAAGTTATTGTTTAGATTTAAGGGGCTTATAAAATTTCTTTCTGGCTGCATTTCTCTTCTCTTCAAAGGAAGTAAAGAATTTTGATTTGGTGACAAACCTCAATGATCGGGAAATGGACCTCATGATCCGGCCTAACTTCCCTATCTTAGCCAGCTCTTCCTCACTCCGGGCAGCAAGCTGGATCTCTCGGCGGGCTTCCAGAACCTCATGGGCAATGGATTGAGTTACTACTATCTGCTCTGTAGCTAAAACAACACGATAAAAACGTTCGAGTGTCGTAAAAATCAAGCCGAAGGGAAAGACAGCAAGAATATCCAGCCAGTAATGCCTAAAGAAATATCTCGTTGTCCTAGAATGTAGAGCCAGAAAAATGAGGTCAATGATAAAGATAGCTATGACCATATAATCAGCTACTTTAATGGCAACTTCCAGGGCATGATTTTCAATGTGAATAAATAATTCAAAGATGATGACGAACAAGAGCAGAATTAAGGCTACAGGGATAAGATGGTCGTTGTAGCGCTCAATCTTTTCTAATAGCGCCTTATTCCTTTCTAAAAAACCATTTTTCTGTTCAAGGGTAGGGGCTTTTCTCTTCCTCTTCATACGCCTAGGAAAGATTGTGGAATTTTTAAATGTATGTTCCCATAGTACGTATTTAGTTCGATCAAAAATAGTGACAAGGTCAAAAGGTAAAATCTATTAAGAGCTTCGTAAGATAAGGTTACTTGCCTGACTATTTGCTTAATTGAACAGATAATCATCACTTCTATTCAGAGAGTCAGGCTAGATTTTACGACCCGTCACTATTTTCTATTAGGGAACTAAATACGTACTTCCCATATCTACATCAACCGCCTAGAAAAAAAGCCATTTTGCCAGGACAATCATCAAGAAATATTTAAGCAGCAAGCCCAGAAGAGAATACAGCATCAAATCCTTAAACCTATATTTCAACATCCCCGCAACGGCAGACAGCACGGAAGAAGCTAGTGGTGTGAGGTTAAAGAGAAAGATGACGACATTACCATATTCCTGAAGATACTTGGTCATGTTCTCATAACGCTTCTGCCCAATGAGGTCATGAGTTATCCCTCCACTCATCAGATATCCTATGGCATAATTGACCGGCTGGGCAACTATGGCTGTGCCGACAGCGATGATGATCAGCACCAGAGGAGAGTAGCCTAGCGATTGATAGTAGGGGACAAGAGTTTCCACGGGCAAGAGCAAAAAGAATAGGTAGCCCGCGAAATTGACGATAGCGAATGATCCTAAGCTGGGATCTTCCCCGGAAATGAGCTCTTTTCCGATAGTTAGCGACAATAAGACGACGGCTAAACCTAATGAAGCCAAACTTAAGATAACTTTATACCTCTTCCCCATAGAAAAAGAAAAGAGCGGGGAGGATATAAATCTTCCTTTAGTTCGTACGTATTTAGTTCGGATAAAAAGAAAATAATGGCAGGTCGTAAAATCCATCCTGACTTTATGTGTAAAGCAATGATTTACTATTGATTTTAAGCTAAAAGTCAGGCAACTAGACTTATCTTACGAAGTCCTTAATGGATTTTACCTCTTGACCTTGCCATAATTTTCAACCGAACTAAATACGTACTTTAGTTCAGGAGAAATGAAGTCCTGTTTTAATGAGGTGAGACTCCCTAAAGAGCCCTAACCATCATAAATGATATAAAGCAGAACAACTCTCTTCTAAATATAATGAGACTGACAAAACAGAAACAGGTATTGCATCAACTGTTGCAAGAGATGACAGGCTTCTTTAATGCAGAAGAGCTTTATCAAAAAGCGCAAAAGAGCAACATCGGCTTAGCGACCATCTATCGCTTTCTCAACAAGGAAGAAGAGTTAGGAAAGCTTCATGCCTTCATCTGCGATGGTAGAAAAATCTACTCGCTCAACAAAACTAGCCATGCCCATTTCACCTGTGAGATCTGCAGCCATAAAGAGCATCTTCACCTAAAGACAGCAGATTTCTTACCCAAGAAAAAGATCTGTCATTTTCAGCTGGATGTTTATGGTGTCTGTGAACAATGCCTTCATAAAAAGAAGATCTAGCCAAACAAGCTCTTCACGACTATCGTAGCATAACTTCCTTTGGGCAGAGTAAATGTCAACCTTACTTTTTTCTTCCCTTCATGCAATTCATCATCGCTCATCGTGGCAGAAAAATCCATGACGTCCACGCATGTTTCACGCCACTCCCCTTCCAAGCTTAGTTCAGGGATCTGCTTGATGATAAAGTCACGGCAACTGATGCCTTCCTTCTTCATCACTTCTTCTACTTCCTTGCACATCAACTTGCTGTCAAAACCTGGTAAAGGTACTTTTATATCATGCTTCTGATGAGGAAAGACGAATGTGCCGAGAGAATAAGCTACTTCTTTCTTCAGGTCATTCCTAAATAACACTGCCACCGCTTGATTCCAGAGGAAACTTTGATACGCGTTAACATACATCCTCAATAAGCGAAGAGGTAGTTTCTTCAACGCGCCGACGCAATCAGTAGGATAATGGGAAAGGTGCTCTTTCACTGCCACTTCATTGATGAGCTGGACAGCCGGAGAGAAATCTTTCTTGATGATGCATCTTCCTATCTCTGCGTTTTTCTTGCTGAATCTCTGCTCGTCAAAATAGTTAGGGATGAAGGTGATAGTTGGAATATGATGTAAAGGATTATCTAAAGAAAGATCCCGTACGATGATTTCAAAAGAATTCCCAGCTAGATCACCTAAAGAAATAGGCTTATCACCATAGCCACAAAAGGTTAAAGATATCTGCTCCAGCTGGATAGCCAGAACTTGTTCTTTCGAGCAACGAGAGGGGATAGAGATCATCTGTTCTGTAATAGCCTGCTTGTCCTTATTCCCTGCAATACCGATATCCTTCTCTGAGAGGTGCAATCTCTTCGCTAATTCTTTGATGACATCTAAAGTGTTCCTATTCCTTTTCCAAAGAAGATAATAGCTAAACTTTCCAAAGTCTTTCATCTCTTCATGGCTGATCTCCTTCACGACAAAATCTTCCGGAAGCTCTTTGAGGATATACATCATCTACTAAGAGACGGATCTGTTTATAAGTGTTTTTGTCATTTCTAAACAGTAGATAATTTTATAAAAAGAAGCAATTTTGAGAGATTATGGACCGATTGAAAGGGCTTCATCCCCAGCATTTAGGACTTGTTATCGATAATAGGATGATCGCTCCTCCCAGCCAGTTTGCTCTTGCTTTTGTGGGAGTGGAAAGCCAAGAAAGCTTAGAGCAAATCTTAACTGCCGTCGTACGAGAAGTGAAGTCAGAAAGAGTTGATCCCTCTGAAACGCCGATGTTGGCGCATTATGCCAAAGAAGAGGATTTTAGCCTAGATACGCTTCGGGCGATGGCTACGGCAAAAACAGGATCACAAAAGATCATCAATCAGATTGCTTTATCTGAGAGAAATGCTCAAGGAAATCTTTTAACCCTTTCCAAACATCTGTTGCTCAGCGCTACTGTAGAATCAAGACGATGGAGAACGGAACAGCAGCCATATGAAGTTACTATCTACAACCCCTTCAGCCTGAAAGAAATGGAATTTCGCGGCGGAACGACCTTCTCTGACAAGACGTTAGTGAGAGGCCAGCATTGGGGTTATGGCTCAGAGCATGAAGCGCGGTTCTTGAATCAATTGTCACCTGCAGCGAGAGGGCAATTTTCCACGAAGATGGAAGTGATGGATTATGCCAGAGCGGTAGCGCTTACGGGTTTAGACAAGCTGATCAGGACAGGAAAAGTCCATCTTGTAGGAGGAAGTTATGATGGAAGGATGCCTCGAGTGCCCTTGCCCTTTGACTTTTCGGGAAAAGGAAAACGTTTTGCGGTAGAAGCTTTCTTATTGAGGTATGCTCCCAAGAGCGTCATCAGAGAAGTTCTTGAGCATGAAAGAGGTGAATTGACTCTGGCCGAGATTGATGAAAGGCTTCTCGGCAGAAAAGGCTTTGTCACAAGATATACGACGAAGGGGATGGCAGACGGCTATATCACTAAAGGAGTTATTCTTCGAGATAAAGATACGAAAGATTATGCCTGGGCGTTGATCCAAGCTTTTGAAGAACGCCTGTTTGCTGACGGCATGGTGTTCAGAGGCTATTCTTTAGAGTTTGCAGGAAATCCAGAGCGACGAACAGTTTCCATCGTCTTTGATGGCACAGCTACATCGAAAGGTGGTGAAGATATCAGCGCAAGGATCGTTTATGATGAAAACTCGAAGCAGCCGTACCTTCTTTATAAACATTTTAATTCAAGCTCAAAGGAAAAATGGAAGCCATTGGGACGTGATCCTTGGCTGATGGTCAATTTAGGAACAGATCGGCAAGATTATGCCAAATACAGGACGAAGAAATGGGTTGAGGCAGAGGACTGGAGAACGGGCAGAGAAGCGCTTTGTACGTTACGAGAGCCAACACAAGAGATGTTCGATAGAGCTTCTGAATTATCTCATAACCTCGGCCCGGGAAGAACATCATCGCATTTCCGAGGACGTTACATCCAAGCGATGAGAGAAAGGAAAGCAGCGTGAGGAGCTTGATAATTACTGCACTTTATTTGAAAAGATATTGAAGATAAACAATTCTGGCATCTTTACTGTTATCAAAGAAAACCGTCTGCTGGCATTGCCTAAAGAAATCAAACGCCCTTCCTTCGTTGTCTTTAATTTTATGTTTATCAATATGTTCTGCATCA
>DATDXI010000047.1:0-4125 GCA_035289385.1 Candidatus Nanoarchaeia archaeon
TCAGTGAAGAGGAAATCAAAGCCTGCTTAGAGCATGGTCAGTTGGAAATAAAGCAATTGGTCAATGGTGAGCCAAGATACGGTAAGAGATTAGTATGCAAAGACAAGACGATGATGGTCATTTACACGGATAGGGAAGATGTTATCCGGGTAATAACCACTTATCTTATTCGGAGGAAAAAATGGCAATGAAAGAAAACACCCCTTATTGTGTAAAATGTGACCAAGAGATGCAGGAAGTTCTCTTACCAAAATATGAATATGAGGAAGAACACCTGCTCCATAATGTTAGTGCTTTTCGCTGCAATGGCTGTGAAAAAATATTCTTTACCGAAAATCAGGCCAAACAGATGAAATTAAGGACGCAGGAGTTGAAAGAATATACTTTCGGCTTTGAGAGAAAAGTGACCATTAGCGGAAGAAGTTTAGTGGTAGGGATACCTTCCGAGTTAGCCGAGCATTTAAAGATTCGCCAAGGGCAGTCAGTTAAAGTTTATCCCCTGGCAAATGAAGGGCTCATCATCAAGAAGATGTGATATCTACACCAGCCTTTCCAGAGAACGAGATTTAGGACAGCGCACACTCTGAGAAGGCATCTGTAATATCACCCAATCATTGTCCCTTTAAACGGTTTTCCTTCTATCAGCTTCCGCAGATTATCTAAATCCTTGCCGTTGACGATAGCAACCTTCATCCCTTCATTTTGGGCATACCTGCTGGCTACCGGATCAAAAGGCACATGCATCCCCGGCTTAAAGTCACCGATTAGTTTCCGAAACGCATCCCAAGATATTGTTTCTATCTTCTTCGCATCCTTATGCTTGCGGGGATCTTTATCATAGACGTAATCAACATTGGATACATTGACGATCAAGTCTGCCTTGAATTTCTTTGCCAGGAGAGTAGTGTCATGATCAGTAGTATAGCCCGGAAGGTACCCTGCGCCGATGATCAGATTTTTTTTTGTGGTTATTTTTTCATCCATATTCCAAACCACTTTTTCATAAGCAACATCTCTGAAGATCACGCGAACAAGCTCGGCATTCAATCTCGTAGCCATGATGCCAACCCAATCTTTGTCTTCATCGGTGCCTGCAAAATGCTCTACTGCCTTCTGATATTGTCGGGCAGGATAACCACCGCCGCAGACTAAGATAAGGCGGTTCTTTTTGATGTAATCTAAAACGAGATCTTTCAGCTTTTTGAGAAAAATGAGGTCTATCTCTCCGGGATTGATCAGGCTTCCACCCAAAGAGATGATAGTTGTAGCCATGATGTTTAAAATAAAGAGAGGTTTATATTGGTTTTGGTGGGTTTGGCTCGGGGAAACTTCTTCTGAAGACACTTTCTTTCAAAACACTAGCTTTTGAAACACTTTCTTTTTGGAGAGCAAAGTTTTTTTGAACAACAGAACTTTTTATCAGCTGATCTTTCCCTTTGGATAAACGATATTCTTTGAAGTGAATGACATCAGGAGGATTACGCCTTTTAACAAGGATAACAGTAACAAAGCTGATGATAACCAAAACGAACAATCCCAACGGCGCTTTAACCCCTGCCTCTTTCCCCGTCGATATCGCTTTCGCAAAAATATTCCCTGCTCTGCTTTCCTTCCTCTCGTTGCCTGCAGAAGAATCATCCTCCACTATTTCAAAGACCGTAGCCCTGCCTTGAGGCTCTTCCTCTACTTTCACGGCACACTGCCCGCAATCCTTAAAGCATTCACCATAGTTTATATTTGTATTCTCATCAGGAGCGCAGACTTCCTTATAGGCTGGTGAACATACCCCATCTCCACAGGAACTGCTCCATCCACTGCTGCTTCCTCCGCTAGAAGAAGAGGACGAAGATGAAGATGAGCTGGAAGATGCTGTCGTTCCAAGGATGCCGCTGTGCTGGAGATTTTCAAAGCGGAACGTCGATCCCTCATCATAGCATGTTATCCCATTGACCGTCACTCCTGTAGAGACGCCGATGCAGGAAGTGAAGTCTGTCTCATTATTTCCATCACAGCTGGAGCTGATCTCACTTACTGACCCTATCTCTGCATCCTTGACGCAGATGCTGACAAAATTGTTGTCAGTCATGTACAAGGTCTTATTGATATTCAGCTGGCCGGAAAAATTGACGACAAGAGAGTTATCTGCCTTGATGATAGAAACATTCCTCAGGTCAAATGTTGATCGGCTGAAGTTATGGGTGAAATTGATCAGCAATGTATCTTGGTCATAGAATGACATTTTCTGCACACCTCTAAATGTAGCATTCGTTCTGTTTCCCCCTATAGTAATGTTCAATCTAGTCAATCCAGACTTGCTCACATTTGATTCATTGTAAAGGACAGTATCCGTCCCATCCGGCAAGCCATCGTCATCGGTGTCACTAGATGCATTGACCATCAGAGAATAATTGCTGGATGACCAGTTGGTGTTTCTGGCACTGTCCACGACAAAGCAGTTCCACGTGTAATTGCCATTGCTTAAGCTGAGGTTCCAGGAAGCGGAAGATGATGTTTCACTTAAAGAAGTTGTTTGATTAAGGGCAAAACTGCTATTGCTAGCATTTGTCAGATACAAGCTGACATTCGCTAGCTGAATATTATCACGTAACGAGCAGTTGAATAAAGTACTTTGTATGCCTCCTATACTATTGTCAACAGCATTGTTCTCCGGAGTATTCAAGGTAGTATTGGGAGTAGTTCCATCGATCGTAAATGATATCCGATTAGAGCTTGTTGCTCCAACGGTATTATTTGCCCATACCGTAACGTTATGCTGACCTTCCGACCAGGTGGCAGAAGTGATGTTAGACGTGCAGCTCGCCAAACTCGTGTTGCTCAGATACGTATCGTTACTGTACCAGCAACGGTTGATATTCTGTCCAGAGACGGTAAAATTAATATTCAGTCCAGAATTAGAGCTAGATGAATCATTGGTAGGAGTAACAAAGGTTATTGTTAAACTAGCAGTGTCAATAGTAAATACCACCCGGCTGCTGTTAATATTGCCAGCAGAATCATTCGCCCAGACCGTCACGTTATGCTGCTGTTCGCTCCAAATTACTGAAGTGATGTTGGCGCAGCCTGTTAATGTAGTATTGGCAGTCAGAGAATCATTGGCATACCAGCATGATGCCAAATGAGTGTCAGCAGCAGAATAATTGACATTCAAGCCAGTATGGCTGCTAGCTGTATTGTTACTTGGAGAAACTATGCTGATCATGGGATTTGTAGAATCAATAGTAAACAGTACTCTGCTGCTATTGATGTTTCCTGCTGAATCATTTGCCCAGACTGTAACATTATGCTGGCCTTCCGACCAAGTGACAGATGTTATGTTCGTCGTGCAGTTTGTTAAGGAAGTATTGATCAGATAAGTATCGTTGCTGTACCAACAGGATAAAAGATTAGTATCCGATGCTACATACCCTACATCCAAAGCAGGATCAGAGCTGAACGAAGCATTTGAAGGGACAGAGATAGCCAGAGAAGGATTAGTCGTATCTATCGTAAAAGAAACTGCGGCACTGCCTTCATTTCCAGAAGTGTCATTAGCATAGACCGTCACGTTATGCTGGCCTTCCGACCAAGTGAGAGAAGTGATGTTTGTCGTACAGCTGGCTAACGTGGTATTGCTCAGGTAAGAGTCGTTGCTATACCAGCAGGAGCTTATTCCGCTTCCGCTAACAGTATAATTGACATCTAAGCCTGTGTTCGTTGAAAATGAACCATTGGAAGGCGCAGCAATCGTCACCGTCACATCATCAGAAGCAGTGATAGTCACGTTCCAATGAGCTGTCTCATTCGCAACAGACATGTCGGAAGTCATATTGGTATAGACAAAGAATTCATGAGTGGTATTTTGAACACCAGTAGCGTTAACAGCCCAGCTGACTACAGCGGACTGATTCACGCTTAATGAAACAGTATCAGGATTTGTTCCATTGGCATAGAAAGGATTTCCGCCGGTAGTATTCGGTACGAGGCCACCTTTGCTATTATCGACCACTTCAAAGACCATATCATCATTATCACCATAACTTGCCGTGGTACAGGTTGAGGAAGAGGTAAATGCAGTAGTATACTGCTCCATGCATCTTACGGTGTGATTCGTAGAGATGACATTAT
>DATDXI010000048.1:0-8653 GCA_035289385.1 Candidatus Nanoarchaeia archaeon
TTTATCTCTTGTGTTATCACTTGTGTTATCACTGGTGCTATCTCGGACATTATCTCTGGTGCTATCTCTTGTGCTATCTCTTGTTGATATGCTCCACCAGATCCAACAGCCTTTTCCTGAGCCGACTGCTTTGCCTTTGATCAGCCCGTCTCCACGTAACAGATTCAAGCGATAGAGAATTTTGATGCGGGTCTCTTTGGGAAGCGCTGTCTCAATTTCTTTCGTCTCTAAAGGCTCGGAAGCTTCCACTAGAAGATTCTGAATAGTAGCACTAAGGCGATCTCCTTTCCCACGCATTGAAGCCTAGAACTATTTTCTGGTTTTTAAATCTATCGATAGAGCTATCGAAACATTCATCGATGAATAAAATGAAGCTAAAAATGAAGATAACGAATTTTGGAAGAAGATATGAACAATAGGCGAAAACAGATTTATGATCGTCTTAGTCTTTATCAAACTCTCTTTATCAGAAACATCCACGCTTCATTGCCTGCCGTCGAGACCAGCATCACGATGATCCCGGCTATGAGGACGCCGAGGATGGTAGCCACCAGATAATCTTTGAATTTAAACCCTAAGACATAGGCTCCCAAAGCTGCCGAATAGACTCCTGAGCCTGGTAAGGGAATGCCGATAAAGAGAGCTAAGCCCATAATTCCATATTTTTGGATATACACTTGGATAGCCTGCTGAAGCTTCATAACCTTTCGTTGATATATCTTATTGAGCCATTCGTTTCTTAAAAAGAGATGGACAAGATTATTCAGAAACCAATACAAGATGACTCCCAGTAAAATGTTGCTGATGACAGCGATAGAAAAAACACTTAGCGCTGACATGCCTGTTTGAAACAGCCCGTAAGGGATGGAAGCCCGCAACTCTAAGAAAGGAAGAAAGGTAATGCCAATAATAGTCAGGATATCATTCATATCTTCTGGAAGAACTCAACTCTTTTTAAAGATTGACATGGTTATGGCAGTAGGGGCAATAGACGCCCTTCAACCCCATGAAAAGAAATGCTTCAAACCTAAACTTACAATGCGGGCAGTCATAATCTTTGTGAATGATGGGAGTCACCTAATTGTTTTTTAAAGTAGAAAGCATATTAGTTTATAAGTTTTCTGCACTACTAAAAAAGAACAAAACTCAATTTGTAGAGAATCTCTACAGGTATAGAATTAATACAAAAAAGATGAGTGGTAAAAAAAAGAAGAAAAAAAGAGAATTGAAAAAAAATGAAAAAAATTAACTTGATGCCAATTTCCAGATCGCTTTCATCCCGACAATGATCGCGCCAGGCACGACAAAGACGACCATGTTGGATAAGATTGACCTTAAATATAATCCCACACCTGGAATCAAGCCCAGATTAACGATGCCTGCAAGCATTAAAGCAATAGCGGCAATCAAAAAAGGAGTCGTTTCTTTCGCTGTCAGATTAAACAATCCTACGACAAAGCCGAGGAATACTAACGTCGTCACCAAAACTTCCGGTGGCAATAAATCCCGGAACATTCCTGTTACGATAGCTATCAACAAGCCTACAAAGAAGGTATAATGGGCAATCCGATGAAGCTCTATTTCCGGCTTCCTTATGAATGATCCAGACTTACTCTTTTTTACCATGGTACTATCACCTCTACTATAATGTTCTGAATAAATCATTTTTAGTATATAAATCATTCGGTACATGTCAGGGGTAGGTCGGGCTTAGAATCAAGCAACTTCACGAACATCATCCATCAGTAAAGGTAAAAATTGGTCATACCTCATCGTAGAAGTAGCTTTCCAGAGGTTTCGTAATGCCTTGTTGCAGGAAAAATGTTCCCAATTTTCATAACGCTCCTTCTCATCAGGCGTCAGCCAGGAAGGATCATCGCCAAACTGCTTCATCTTCAGCATGCGCTCCAGAATAGATTGGGCATGCTGCTCCGTCAATGCGCCAACACGCTCTTCTCCAGAGGATTGGCAATAGTCAAGAGTGTTTCTGAAATGAGCGCCAGCAGGATAGACAGAGCCACGCTTTTCTTCAGAAGAATAGCCCCATAACTGAAGATAATCAACTGTTGGAGAAAGGATTCCTCCTAAAGCATAACTTTTCTCTTCAGCCAATCTCCGATAAAAATCTCCCAGCAGAAGATCTTTATTTTCTTTAATAGGAGAATCAGAAGAGAGGTTGTTGTCGGAAGGGTTATCAGTGTTTTCTTCAAGAGCCTTTCGAACAGTTTCAGCGGAAGCAGTAAGGGGTTCAGCTTTTCTTATGCTATCGGCAGTAGAGAGGAATATGACCATGAGATCATCTTCTTCCCTCTTTCTGATAGTATCTTCCTCCTTCGTTCTGACTATATCTTTATCTTGTAATGGAAGAATATCTTTATTTTTGATTATTTTAGTATTTTTTGATCTTTCTGCCTCTTTTTTCATTGGAGAACGAAATATCAGACCATTCATATAATTTATGTTTTTCAGTCACCTTTTTATATATTCAATAAAATGGAGAGGAGATGGTCAAGTATACCTTAGCGAAATGCAAAACTAAAGCATCCTATTCCGCAAAATTGGTGCAGAAAGGCAAGCTAAACTTAGATGCTATCAAAAAGCAGTTCACGGTTAAGGTAGATACACCTATCCTTCTCGTGATCAGTGTTGATGGAATAGAAGTTATCGTTCATGGTTATGGAGAATTGCTCTTCAAGAATTCTACAGACGTTGAACTTCTGGAAAAATTAGCTAAGAAAATTTATGAAGCGGGACTGCAATAAGAGATAATACTATGGAAATTTCCCCAGGAATAACCATCATCGGCCCGGCATTGTTCATTCAACGAGAAAAGCTTCTGGTCATCAATGACCTGCATCTGGGCTATGAGCAAGCTTTGCATCAGCAAGGTGTTCTCGCTCCACGCTTTCAGCTGCAGGAAATCGCTACTCAACTAGAAAAGATCATCAAAACAGTAAAGCCGAAAAAGATGGTGATCAACGGTGATCTGAAACATGAATTTGGCAGGATATCTTCAGGCGAATGGAGAGACGTGCTGAAATTTATGGATGTTTTCTTACCTCAGGTAGAAGAAATAATCATTATCAAAGGCAATCATGACCCCATCATCAAGCCTATTGCAGAAAAGCGCGGGATTCAGGTTGTGTCAGAATATCGTAGGGGAGATATTCTCATAGCTCACGGTGATGAGATCGTCAAGACAACAGCGAAAAGAATTGTCATCGGTCATGAACATCCTGCCATCACCATCAGGGAAGGAAGCAAATGGGAAAAGTACAAATGCTTCTTAAAAGGAACATGGAAGAGAAAAGAGCTTATCGTTGTTCCCAGCTTCAATCCGCTGCTTGAGGGGTCAGACATCCTTCAGGAAAAATTACTGAGCCCATTTTTGAAAGATATCTCTGCTTTTTCAGTTTATGTTGTTTCTAAAGGAGAAGCGTTTGGCTTTGGAAAAGTGAAAGAGATGAGAAAAAAGTAACCTATGACTTTCTCTTAATTCATAGCTGCGGGGTAGAAAAAAATAGGAAAAAATAAGAAATTTATTCCACGACCAAATTCCCTTTCATCCCCATGTTTCTATGGCTTCCCACACTGCAGTAATATTCAAACGTTCCTTTCTTGTCGGCAACGAATTCGACAGAAGTTAGTGTTCCTGGATTTACTTTCTTTGTGGCAGCGCTGAATTCGTCAATAACCCAGTCATGAAGCCCTTCCTCGCTGGAAAATTCTATCTTGACCGTATCTCCTTGCTTCACCCGCAATGAAGGATTGTTTTCTCCATTTATCTTATAATAAAAGTATCCCCCCACTACTTTGAACGTATGAGTGGTAGCTGTATTCGTTGGAGCAGCATCTGCTGGCTCTGCAGCTTGAACAGTACGAGGTTCGGCTGCCACTTCTGTATCTGCTGAAGGTTCATCCTGAACTTCACCAGCATTATCTTCAACAACAACATTAGAATTATCACTACTACCTTCATTGACAACATCATTAGCGGGCAATGGTGTTGATATACCATCATCGATAATTTTTCCACTACATCCTAAACCCATAACAGTTACTACCAATAGCAGCAATACAACAAATATCTTTAATTTCATAAGGCACCTCTCTATCTTTGGAAATGACAATCTTATAAAAAGACAATCTTATAAAAATTTACCGCTGACACTTCCCACAATAATACGTTCCTCTGCCTTGAATGACCATCCTGGAGATAGCATGACCTCTGGGACAGTTCTCTTTGCCATACACTGCTAAAAATTGCTGGAAATCGCCCTTGCCATCGATAGTAGTATAATTATGCACCGTCGTTCCATTGTTATCTATAGCTAATCGTAAAATACGCTGGAGTTGAGTAAAGATATTTTTCAAGGTTTTAGCAGGAACATCACCTATCTTTTGATGTGGATGAACATGAGCATGATACAACGCTTCCTGGGTATAGATATTGCCTATTCCCGAGATGCAGGATTGATCTAAAAGTTTGCTTTTGATATTAGCTTGAGGATGCTGCTGCAATCGCCTCACAAAAAGAGAGCTATCTATTTCTAGAGGGTCTGGCCCTATATGTTGCAGTTCTTTGCCTATGTCTGACACTAACTTTACCCTTCCAAAGCGCCGGATGTCATGGAAGTTTAAACGACCTCCATCAGTAAAATGGAACGTTCCTGCAAGATACTTTCCTCCCTTAACATCCAACGAAAAATGCCCTGTCATGCGGAGATGCGCCAATATAATCTGGCTGCCGATGTGAAAGAGAAGATATTTCCCTTTTCGTTCTACGTTCGTAATTTCTCCCGGGACAAGCTTTTTCATACTTTGATGGATGACAAGTTTATCTTGAGAAGTAAACCGCTGGACAGTTCTCCCCACCACCTTCTGCTTTAACTGCCGCACAACTGTTTCCACTTCAGGTAATTCTGGCATGACAACGTCACCATCCAAAAATATATAAATCTTTAGAGGATTCAAGAGATATGAGCGATGAGGCAACCCTTCTTAAAAAAACGAGGAAAGCATTTACTATAGAGTATTCTTGCAGTGTGTTCTTGCTGCTAGTGATGGTCTATGCTTTCTTCAAAGGAGTATCTGTTCCTCCTTTGCTTCAAAAAATAGTTTTAGGGGTCAGTTTGATAGTGTTCGTTTCAGCTGAATTCTCTCGGTACCTTATACGATATTTGATAACCCCCGAAAAAGTGATCATTACCAAAGGCATCTTCCGGCAGCATAAAAGAACAATCCATTTCCATCCCTTAAGCTTTGTTCCAGACATCAACATCCGGCAAAGCGCCTGGCAGCGCCTCTTCAATTACGGCACGGTATATGTCCAGGGAGCATCCGGAGAGCATCAGTTAGAGATAAAAGATATTGACAATCCGCAAAAAATAATGAAGCTGATTGAGGATTATATTGATCTGACAAGGAATGCCAGCAAGAAGAGGCAGTAAGAAGCAACATCTTCTCGATGAAGCAAGGGATAGAAGAGGAGTGCAAGTAGACTACCAAAAAGTTTATTAAACGCTGATGTTTACGAGTAGGAATGATCAAAGAGGTGTCTCCATGATGCATCCTGCACCAAGCCAGCATAATAATACCCGCTTTTATATTGTTTTAATCACACTGGTAGTAGGAGGAATTTTCTTCTTATTGGTCATGAACGACAGCAATAAGCAGTTTGGCTTAACGGGATCAACCGTAGGCTTATTTGACAGCGGAAACGAATCAGTAACGGAAGATGACTTATTCGTCGAAGAGAACCCTGAAACTGTTCAGAAGCTGCGGTCAAGAGAAGTAGACATCTCTCTTCAATTTGATAATACTCCTCTCGTCAACAAAGAAGCGACGATAGAGCACCTTGAAGCGCATGTGAAGAACCCTAAAACACCGATAAAGATCAACGAAAATTTCTTAGAGCTCAGTGATCCGGAAACGATCAATTTAGTCTTGGAAGGCTTCTCTGGAAAATTACAGTTTGATGGGGCAGATGTTGCCTTGACAGGAAAGGCGCAAAAGATTAAAGTGAATGGAATCACCTTTTCTGCTAGGGAGAAGATCAGTTTGGTCTTAGATGATGCCGATTATAGTTATTTGGCCATCGATGAAGTAGAGTTAGTCGACCTCACTATCCCTGAAGGCAGTGGACTTCTGAACGTAGCAGATAAGTTAACCTATACATTGGAGCAAGAAGGCCTTAATTTCTATTCCTTTGTCGGAAAGATCGTGATTGATGAGCAGGCAGAAAACCTGCTGGATATGGAAGGAGTGGCTAAAGGCTTAGAAGTCAGCGGCTCTCTCTTAAATCTAGATGTACGGTAAAAAAACACTTTTGAGTTATATATCTTTTAGCCATATATCTAGAAATATAGGTAGATAAAGAAAATTCTTCTTCTTCTCAATACAGCCCTTTTTCTTTCAATTCAGGTAATTTTATCTTCCTACGATAATCGGCATATTTCTCTTGAGGAGAATACTTTGGAGGAAGCGGGCGGACAGTTGCTGTGCCGCAAGGAGAACAAGTTTCTGAAAGAGTGTATTTCCGGCAGGATACACATTGATAAATATGGCGGGTCATGTCTTGCTAACCTCTACTATGGCAGAAAATAATCATCCTTCCGTTTTTTCCCTCTCAAAAGAGGCTGTTGACACTTTATCATTAAATGCTTCAATGATCTCTGTCACTTTCAGCAGATTTTTTTCTGCTGGCTTGTAATCGACATCTTCGATAACAAATTTGAATCGCCCTGCTCCGAGATAGACGAGACGTATTGTCGGTGAAACATTCTTAACATTCAATAAAACAGTTCTGATCTTCTCCACACCATCAGCAGCAAACGTCTGCATCTTGATCTCACCGCGAAGAAATATCTTATCCGGCTTAAATTTATCTAAGATAGCCGTAGTCAGCTCAACAGCCAGCTCTTTTCGCAATCCCAGCTTCTCCAAATCAACTTCTTCAGAAACAACATCCTTAAAGCTGAGGTAAAGGTGAGAATAACTCTTAAACACTTTCTCCGTTATCTCTAGATACAGTTTTTCCGTAGGCTGCTTTAATTTTTTGGCCAGATTGCTGATTAATCCTTCCGCTTTCAATTCATGCTTGATCTCATCAAGCTTTTCCATCCTTTGAGTAGAATTTACTCTTCTTAACGACAGATCTATATGCCCTCTCTCCCGATCAATCTTTAAAACTTTACAGACGATCTGCCGCCCGATGCTGACAAAATCCCTTAAGTTTCGAATCCTACCTGGAGACACTTCGGAGATATGGACCATCCCGGAATGGTTGAATTCTACTATATCAACAAAGACAGAGTTTGGAAAGATCTGAGTAACCTTACAGAGGACAATCTCATCAACTTCCGGCAATCCCTGGCGTTTATAGAACATAAGCTTATTGTTCTGAGGGTTATTTATAAATGTTTTTGGAAAGTTGAAGCGATATCAACAGAGAAGATAAAACTAAATGGAATACCTCGCTCGACTTAAAAAAAACAATAGAATTCTTATTCCAATACTTCCAGAACTCTGCCAGATATTTTTGATTTCCCGCCGGTAGGATATGCTAATTCTTTATTGCAAACTAAACACTTGATGACACTGCTGGAATTCCCGAAGATAGTCTGCTCATTCTTGCACTTGGCGCAGCGTACCTTGATAAATTTACTTCTCGTAACTCTCTGTTCCATTTTAGACAAACTCCACTCTCTTCGCTCTGATCCCGAATGATTGATTGGAAGATTTTTTACAAACCGTGCAGGTATAGCGTAAATCAGTCTTCTTGGTACCTTTTGCTCCGGTACGCTTGAATTTAGTAACAGCAGGCTTAGAATATCTCCCTAAATTTCCTATCCCTCTTGCCACTCCCCTTAGCCGAGCACGATATTTTGATCCTCGACTCAAAGAGCTGGCTGCTCTCTTCTTGTTCTGGGCAATCTTCTGTTCCGTATGCTTCTTACAGGTCTTGCAGTATCGCTTTTTTGACTTCGGGATCTTCATAATTTTGTTTGAGAATAAAGGTCATTTATAAAGCTTTTGAATGTGTTTTAGAAAAAATATGCCCTGATCACTTCTTCTCCTACAACTACAACAATTTCAGCTCGCCAGTCAACGAGTCCAGTTTTTCTTCCTCATCCGGCCCTAAGCCCAGGCATGTCCTCGTTCCCGGAGCGATGACCGTCTTGCCAGCATCAGTGATTAAAGCAGCGATGATCCCCTCATCTTTAGCTAACTGCAGATATTTCAGCAGCTCTCTTTCATCTTTCACTTTGAGAACAATTTTAGCCATGCCTTCATCTCTCCAAGCACTAACTATTTTCTTGTCCGAACGCAATACTGCTTCAACGGATGCATGGGCAGCCTGAGCAGCAAGCTTCCCTTTCGGCAGCTGCAAGTCCGCGCGGACAAGAATAACTTGTTTCATGACCAGAAGAACGAGAGAATGTTATATAAAACTTTTGACGGAGAGTAAGAAGATCATCATGAAGCTAAAAATACACATTTATGTGTATAAAAATGAAACTCCCAACCGCAGCAGAGCTGCGGGGTATCTTCGTTAAAACTCGTGGAGAGTTAGCTGGTTCGTGTCTTGACCTTGGCTAAGAACGTATTTCTTTATCGCATCAAGACCTTTTCCATCTCCTACGGTGTCTAT
>DATDXI010000049.1:0-5016 GCA_035289385.1 Candidatus Nanoarchaeia archaeon
TGACCGAACTTAATACATACAAATTAACCAAAGATTAAAAAAGACTTGAATGATTCTCTCATTATGGTACGCTCATTGGAAGGGAAGCATCCGTTGTATTATGAAGCTATTCTGCAGCTGAGAGAAGTTTCACAGGAAGTGATAGACTTTGTGACGCAGGAAATCAAGCGCGTAAAGATGCCTATAACAAAAATCTCTAAGGAAAAGAATGGCTGGGATTATTATGTTATCGATAATCAGTTTACAAAATCTCTGGGAAAAAAACTTCAGCAGAAATTCGGCGGCCAATTATTAACGACTGCTTCATTGCATACCCAGCTGAAAGGGAAGGAAGTCTATCGGGTGACGGTCTTATTTAGAGGGGTGGATTATAAGAAGAATGATGCCGTTACTTATCACGGTGAAGAGTATGTAGTAACGGGGTTGGCTAAGAATATTTCATTACAGCACGTTAAGACAAAGAAGAAAGTTCATCTTCGATACACTGAAGCGAAAAGGATTAAGTTGCTGTGAACCTCTTTTTATTCCTTGATTCTAGAATATAATCAATGAGATAATCTATTAATAGGTCAATGGTATTTATCTTTGGGATATCAAGATCATTTAGCATCACTGCAAATTCTGTACACCCCAGTAAAACTGCCTGGGATTCTTCCTTTAGATGTTCTTGGACAATCTTTTTAACTCTTTGGATTTGCTCTTCTTTATCAATCCCTTGATTAAATTTGAAAATTAATTGGCTAAATTCTTTCTGCTCTTCTGGAGAAGGATTATGATAAGTAATCTCTGGAAAATGATATAAACCTAACGATAATGAGCTGGAGGTTGCGACAACAGTTACACGTTTAATGTTATTTTTCTTTAAATGTCTCTCCACAATCTTCCTCAAGTCAATAATTGTAGTGTTGGTTCTTTCTGTTAAAAAATCATAATAAAGATGGATAGTATTACAAACCATCACTATAATCTCAGGGCTATGTTTTTCAAGATCTTTTAATCCTATTAAGTAAGGTTCTAGATCATTCTCTGTTATCCTGTCAAAAATTAATTCTGGAGCAGGAATACTATTGATAATTATTTGAGGAAAATCAGCATTGCTGTTGATAATCCTCTTATCTTGTAATCTTTTGATAAATTGAGTATAAAAATATCCTGTAGCTTCCGGACCGATACCTCCTAAAACTCCTATTTTTAGTCCTTGCATGTTCTTCCTTCCATCAAGGGATTATAGATATTTTCTATGACCATCCCCACAGTTTCTTTTGTCAATTTTCTTCCCGTAAGAGCATCGAGCTCTTCCTTTGCAAGAAATCGTTGTCCAAGGAGAATTCCGCTGGCAGAAGCAATTCTAGCCATATACCTTAGTGCATCAGGACAACTGCCATAGAGGACTCCTTTGACTCTCTTGATATTATCATCAACATACAACCGTTGTCCGTTATTAGGGCCTCTAGAACCGGGTATATAGGGAACAACTCTATCTGTATGTGGAGTTGCAAGAGCAAATGAATCTAGCATATATCTAAATGTTATTGGAATTTCCAATGCCTGCATAATCTCATCATATGCTTTTTCGCTGGTAGGTCCGATTTTCTGTTCAAATCCTTGCTCAGCTAAATGCTGTACACAAGAAAATTCATGAGTGGGATAATCTCTAGCAGCTGCTTTACGATGTTCTGGAACTATCCTTGCAGCCGCACTTTCTAATCCTTTTTTTTCCAAGTTTCTTTTAACTTGGTCAAACACTGAGGGGTATTGTGCCGTCTGCATAAGTTTTGAGCTATAAAGAATTTCTGGGCAAAACTGATAGAGTTTTCTGAAACTATCCAAAGTATCTAAGAGCCGTCCTATACCTTCTTCTATATCCTCATTTTTTTCTGAACATATCTGCTCTTGACATTTCTGGTTCATGCGGAGAAATTCATCCACAATAAACAAGGTGTAATCTGGAATAAAATATCCTAGGAGGTAAATTGGAAGGAGATCTATTGGTAAGCGTTGTTTTCCTGTGCCAAATCCTACCCCAAAAAAAGTTTTCTTCTCTAGGTCTTCAGCAGTTAATTCTGGGCTGAGAAGGCCACCGACAATCACTCTGGGTTATTGACTTCATCATCGGTGGAGATACGACTAGGAGTTACTTAATCTTAATGTCATCTTTAGAATAATTTATAACTATTAGGCACTTTCTAGATAAAAATGTCACAAATAGAACAAGACTTCCGTCGCTACCTCAGCAGAAATCCTGAAGTGGAAACATGCTATCAAAACGGCTTGATCAATCGGAGGTCTCTGGCGAGGCGATTGGTAAAGGAAGGCATGGCTAAGGGGAACCAAGGAGAAGCAGTTGTGGCTATGCTGAGGAGATTCGAATTTAAGAAGATTCAAGAGAAGAACAAGGCTATTTTTAAAGATATTAAAATAAATGTTAAAGATCGAGTGATCATCTTTGATTTTGATAAGGAAAAAGAGCTTGTTCGCACTTTAGATAAGCTGATTGCCCATACCAATTATGATAAAGGTGATACGTTAAAGATTGTGGTAGGATCGTCGAGCATCAAAGTGTTTCTTGATGAAGAAAAAGAAGGAACATTAAAGGAGATACTCCATAAATTTCACCTGAAGAAAAAATACAAGAACCTTTCAGAGATCAGCATGATTTTTCCTGATGTTGCAATAGATGAAATAGGGATAATTTCTACCGTTGCAAAAGAGTTAGCGGTGAATGATATTGTTATCACGGAGCTTCTTACGGCAACTCCTGAATTGCTGATTTATGTAGATGAACAGTATGTCCTGAAGGCATATGAAGTGTTGAAAAGGCTGCAGAGATAAAGTGTGGTGGGCTTATTTTTGGGAAGTGCTATTTTTGCTGCTGGTTATGCTTGCTAAAGAAACATTTATAAGAATAGTTCTTCTTTCTTTTATTTAGTGAGGGGCTTATGAGAAGAGGTGTATTTTTTATAATAATATTAGTGTTGCTTTCTGCTTTAGCGTTAGCTCAATCTCCGAAAGTGTATCATCTCAAGCTGTTAGCTGTGCAGGAAGTTGAAGGGGAATATCAAGGAAGTGATGCAGATCTGTTTCTGGAGTTAAAGGAAGGTTCTGGTCGGGTCTTTCTGGAAACCGTGCCCTTGACAAAATTAGACACACAAATATCTACAAGGTTCGCTAAAGATATTGCCTGCAATCATTTCAAATTAGACTGTGATAGATATGATTTTATCTTCACCATCAAAGCAACCTCCAACATTATCGGTGGTCCTTCTGCTGGTGCAGCGATAGCTGCCTTGACAACCATTGCTATGTTAGACTTAGATTATGATGAAAAGATGACGATCTCTGCTACGATCAATTCTGGTGGTGTTGTCGGACCAGTTGGCGGAGTTAAAGGGAAGTTAGAAGCGGCATCAAAAGCTGGATTGACAAAAGTTTTAGTTGCCGTGGGAACGGCTGAAGATAATCTCAATGAAAGCAATATGTCGTTGGACTTACAAGGTTATGCTAAAAATAATCTGAGCATCGAGATGGTTGAAGTGGTTGATCTTGATGAGGTGATGCTTCATCTTACGGGAATAGATTTTAACGGCAAGGATGTAGAGCTCACTGAAAATCCGCAATATTCTATGATCATGCAGGACCTTGCAGACGTATTATGTAAACGGAATAAGAATATCATCACTGAAATTGGAGGAAGTGGCATCCCTTTCAATAAAACATTACAAGATAATGCTGCCAAAAGCAGGGAGAGTTCTCAGAATGCCAGCAGAGATGGTGATTATTATTCTGCAGCAAGCTTTTGTTTCACGAACAACATTGAATTGAAAAGAATATATTATCATGAAAAAAATATCTCCTCATCTACATATCTTCGGCTATTCCAAGCTTTAGACCGAAAAATAAGTGCCCTTGAGCAAGAAGTTGATGCTGTGGAGATAACGACGATAAGCGATCTACAGACATTCATGGTGGTGAAAGAGCGGCTGAATGATGCTAAGGAGCAGGTAAAAAAATGGAATGTGTCCTTTAATGCCAGCAGTGGTGAAGAACAGGATAGCGCTAGAACGTTAGCTTATGCGGAAGAGCGCTATTATTCTGCCGTTTCCTGGAAGCAATTCTTTTTGATGGATGGGAAGGAATATGCGCTCAATAAAGAGACTCTGCAAAAGTCTTGCAGTGATAAAATTTCAGAAAGCGAAGAGCGTTATCAGTATGTTTCCCTGTTCATCGGGGAGATGAATTTAGGAAGAATCAAAGAAAAAATGGAGCAGGCGCAGCGCGCTTTCATGGATCAGGAATTTGAGCTGTGCTTGATTACCGCATCACAGGCGAAAGCTGATGCTAATGCTATATTAGGAACATTAGGGATAACGGAAGAGGATTTGGATCGCTTTCTGGAAAGCAAGAAGAAAGCAGTGGAGCGGATCATCTTTGAGAACAGTCAGGAAAATACCTTCCCTATCTTAGGATATTCGTATTACCAGTACGCGAATTCTTTAGCTTTAGAAGATAAATTTACTGCCCTTGTTTATCTGGAATATGCCTTAGAGATGTCGGACTTAGGGTTTTATTTCCCGGAAGAGAAGATGTTTCTACGGATGGATAACAGCTTCTTGAACAGCAGCATCGATGAGAAATGGGGGTATTTGCTTTTGGGTGTCATTTTAGGGATAGTGGTGATGTGGGTGGTGAAGAGGAAGTAAATGATGTTTTGTTCTTCTGTTTAGATAAAGATTAGTTTAGCAAGAACTGGTCTTATGTGATTATAAAAACCCCTGCAAGTCTCCGAAGAAACTTGCTGGGGAAAAAGAGGTGATAGATGTTTACCACTTTAAAATAGGCACCAATATTTAAACCTTTCGCAGATTTTAGTATTTTAAAGTAGTTACTTCTATGGATGGCTATTTTAAGGGTGATAATCCTTTTTTCTTAATGTCCTCTCTTATTTAACTGCTGTTGAAGGCCGACCACAGGCTTAGTAGAAAGTCTTAAGTAAAAATACTGCCTACCTCAGGTTGC
>DATDXI010000050.1:0-13843 GCA_035289385.1 Candidatus Nanoarchaeia archaeon
TGATGCCATCGATCCTCAGAAACCAGAGCGAAGGCAGGAACTTCGTGTTGAGCAGCGCCCAGCTTCAGTTATGGATTATCACGTAGAAGAGCATGAAGAGCACGACGAAGCTCTAGATGGTGATTTTGGAGAACTGCGTATGCCGTCAGAAGCTAAAGCTGCTCCTATTCAACGCAGCCAGCCTATTGCGGTTGCTGCTCCTTTTTCAACACCAAAAACATCGGCAGCAAGTGAGTTAGACGCATTGGAAGCTCAGCTGAAAGAGATCGAGCGGCAGTTAAAGGATATGAATTGATTTTTTCTTGTTTTACTTGATAGTATATCCCTTCATCAGATTTTCTTCTTTATGTTTTCTTCACTTTATCATTGTTTTTTTCCCAGAGCGATAATTGTCCGTTAACTTTATAAAAAGCCCATCTCTTTTTCTTTTTGATGTGGGTGTGCCGGAGTGGTCAAACGGGATAGTTCGTTTGGCATTCAGGTGCTAAATGAGTCTAAACTCAAGTCGTTTGAGTAATGAGGTCTTCACAAGAGATCGATGAAATACCAGTGAGCCATCTATTGGCTTAGTGCCTACGCAGGTTCGAACCCTGCCACCCACATTTTTTTATTCAATGGAAGATTTTGAGGTTGATAAGGGTAGACTACCCTTATGCGAAGTGCCTACGCAGGTTCGAACCCTGCCACCCACATTTTACCTTTACCATGACAAAACTTCTCATCGCCACCAAGAACCAAGGAAAGTATCAGGGGATAAAGACGGTTCTTTCTTCCTTGCCGGTAGAGCTTATTTCCTTGGATTATCTTCAGATTGACGATTCTCTCTTCATCGAAGATGGCAAAACCTTTGCGGAGAATGCAGAAAAGAAAGCAAAGTTCTATTCGAAAAAGAGTAAACTGATGACGTTAGCAGATGATTCTGGAATTGAAGTGGAAGCCTTGCAAGGAGAACTTGGAATAAAAACACGACGCTGGGGTCTTGGCGAAAAGGCTTCTGATGAGGAATGGCTCAACTTTTTTTTAAAGCGGATGGAAAAAGAAAAGAACAGAAGAGCCAAGTTTATCTCTTGCATCTGTTTAGCTGATAAAGATGGAAACGTTCTTGCTGTTGGGGAGGGAGAAGTGCAAGGCACATTAACTGAAGACATCCAAGCTTCCCTAAAACCAGGGGTTCCTTTAAGTTCTATTTTTCTCCCAGATGGCTCTACTAAAGTGCATTCAGCGATGACTTTTGCAGAGAAAGAGAAGATTAGCCATAGAGGGAAAGCGTTACGGCCGATTAAAGAATATTTGAAGAATTTTTGTCAAGAGAAGACTACTGCTTCTGTAACAACCTTACAAAGAGTAGAGTGCAGCAACAGATCACGCACGATAAGGACATCTTCAACGGGACCAAGAATATTCCCTGAAATTTTCGAATGACTATACTTCCACTTTCCATCAAAAATTAAGCCTGGCTCTTTCTGCCCCAATTTAGGAGATCTTCACTCAATATTTTAACCTTAGGGCAAGACTCTTTTATCGACTTAAGGAGAGTTTCCCATCTTTTTTTATCATTATCTTTACCACTCGTAAAATGAAGTTCAAACGCCAGATTCCCCTTGGTCACCACTTTCCCATTATTGAGAGAACAATTATGTCTGCGGATATATGTTTCAAATCTTTGTAATTTTGAAAGAGTTCCTTTGGCAACCATATCAACTTCTTTCTTACTAAAGAAGCCTCCCCCCACTACTTGCTTAAAATATAAAACACTAAAGTTATTTGCTTTTGAAGCTGCCACTTCCAGTACTTCATTCTGCAATGCTGCTTCAAGACCGGCTTTTTGTGTTATCTTAATATCCTCAAGAACTTCCTCTTGCGCTTCTAATCGAGCAAAATGGAGTTCCATCTCTGCCTGCAATTTAGTAAGAAGCCTTCCTGAATTAGTAACCAGCCGGTAATATTTAGTAATCAAAGCCATACTATAAAGAAGAGTGCAGACTTTTTATAGCTTTCGAAACGTTGGTGTTATGAAGAAACGTGGTGTATTTGCCAGGTCGAGGCAGTATCACGCACAAAAATATATAAATCCCTTGCCCATTCTCTCCCCATGCCCATCGACGTCTGTTCCATCTCCGGCTTTTCAAAGACAGAAGGCAATTCTGTTGCCATTAAGATTGATGATGAAGTCATTATCCTCGATATGGGCTTGAGCATGGCAGATTACATCAAGTTCACTGAAGATTTTGAAGATATTCAAACAAAAAACTATAACGAGCTTCTGAAAGCTAACGCCGTACCTGATTATGGGCATATTGCTGATTGGAAAAGCCAAGTGAAAGCGATCGTCTGTTCTCATGGTCATTTAGACCATATCGGCGCTGTGCCCTTTGCCGCTCCTTTATTTCCTGACGTTCCTGTCATCAGCACACCGTATGCTATCGAGATTCTCAAAAGTATCCTTCATGATGAACACATCGACTTATCTACCAGAATGATCCCCTTACATCTTGGCTCTCAATATAAGATATCAGAAAAAATAACGATTGAATTCATCAACATCACTCATTCCATCCCTCATACAGCTATCGTTGTTGTCCATACCCCTTATGGCAAGGTCATGTATGCCAATGATTTCAAGTTAGATTCACAACCCGTCTTAGGAAAGAAGCCAGATTATGACCGTCTCAATGCTTTAGGACAGGAAGGGATCCATCTATTGATCATGAATTGTTTATATGCCCATGCCCAGAGGAAATGTCCGTCTGAATCCGTAGCCAGAGAATTGTTGCGGGATGTCATGTTAGGTGTCAATAGCCAGGCTAAATCAATTATTGTTACCACCTTCTCTTCTCACCTTGCTCGGCTAAAAAGTATCGTGCAGCTGGGCAAGGAGCTGAACAGGAAAGTAGTATTCTTAGGTAGGTCATTAGAAAAATATGTGAAAGCGGGAGAAAACGTCGGCTTAGTTACCTATCAGAAGGAAGTTGCCATTGTCACCCATCGGGATAAAGTGGAAAAAATTCTGCGGAAGATAAAAAAAGAAGGCAAAGAAAAATATGTCATCGTCTGTACCGGCCATCAAGGGGAGCCCAAAGCTATCTTATCTCGTATTGCCAGGAAAGAGCTTGATTTCCAGTTGGATACGGGGGATATCGTCATCTTCAGCTGTCAAGTCATTCCCGTTGACGTTAACATCAAGAATAGGGAGAAGCTTGATGCTCTCCTGAAGAAATCAGGCGTGCGCTTATTTAAGGATGTACACGTTTCTGGCCATGGGGCGTTGGAAGACCATCGAGACCTTTTAGAGATTATCAAGCCGCAACATATTATCCCTATCCATGCCGAGCCGGCTAAAGCGAAAATGATCGCTGACCTTGCCAGTGGACTAGGCTTTCCGAACACTCATGTCATGAAAGACGGCAAGCGAGTGACGGTGTGAAGACTGGATTTAACTCATTTTAACCCTATTTTTCTAATGACCACTTCATAACAACAAATTTTATAAACTGCCTACTCCTGGACATTTTAGGGGGTCACTTCGTATGAAACTAGTTTTAGCAGAACCACGATATTTTAAAGAGAGTATTGCTATCATCTCCGAGCTTGTTACCGAAGCAAAATTCAAAGTTACGGCTGATGGCTTAGAGCTTGTAGCCATGGATCCTGCTAATGTAGCCATGGTCATCTTCAAGCTCTTAAGCAGCTCTTTTACCCAATATGAGGTGAAAAAGCCAGAAGAATTGACCATCAACTTAAATAATCTGAAGCAGATCTTACGCCGGGCAAAGAGTGATGACATCCTCTCTCTAGAAACAGGTGATGACGCCAAGTTAAAGATTCAGTTAAAGAGCGCCACTACCAGATCATTTTCCATCCCTACGTTAGAAGGCGATGATAAAGAACAGAAAGTTCCTCAGCTGACGTTTCCTGTCGTGGTGAACATGAATTCTACCATGTTATCAGAAGCGATCGATGATGTTTCTGTCGTTGCGGAATCAGTCACCTTTTTAGGAGAAAATAGCTCATTATCAGTAAAAGCGGAAGGAGATCTGTCTAAAGCATTTATTGAGATTAAAAATGATGAGAATACCTCCATCAAAGCAGAAGATGGGGTTAAATTTAAGGCAAAATATTCCTTAGAATACCTAAAGAAGATGGCCGCCGGCGGGAAGCTGCATGATAAGGTGGTGATGTACTTTAACACTGATTATCCTATGAAATTAGAGTATAAGATCACCGATAGGCTCTTGTTAAGTTTCATCCTCGCTCCGAGAGTAGATAACGATTGATAGAACAGATATTTTAAATATTTATAGTTTCTTCTTTGTTTCATGAAGCATTTCCTCAAAGAGTATTCCTTATCATTGCTTGCTGCTTTTCGAGAAGTGTATCAGAACAGAGCATATTATGTACTAACTATATCTGTTGCCATTCTCCTTTTCTCTCTCAATGCTGTCGCCAGAAATTATCGGCTGCTTGCTGCTGATTTCTCATTTTTGTTGCTCGTATCTCTTATCACTGGATCCTGGGCAAGTATGGCCGGCAGCAGCTTTTTCTCTCTGTTGGTCATTTCCTTACTAGCAGGGATATCCATCTCTTTTACTATTTTCCTCATAAAGAGGCAGGTTACTTCAGCTATTCATGCAGGATCGCTAAGCGTTGTTCTGACCCTATTAGCTCCCGCTTGTCCTAGCTGTGCCGTCAGTCTACTAGGTATCTTTAGTTTAGGAGGGATCATCACTATTCTCCCCTTTCAGGGCCAAGAGCTTGGTATCATTGGGGTTATCATTGTTCTTCTATCGATCTTCTATCTCTCACGGAAGATAACTACTGCTACTTGTCCAGTGGTATTCTCCAAAAAGAAGTAGATCAAAGAGATGCATCAAATATTCTGAAATCCCTCAATAATCGAACTGGATCTCATATATAAGTAAACAAAAATAAAAAAAGAAAAAAATCTAGAACGTCTCTTTGTGCAATGCAACTGTTTCTAAGCTCCATGCACCGTTTCCGTAAGCAGCCAGAGCTAAGAATGCCGCAAAGAAGAGCAAAGCTGGTTCACCACCATTTGCCAATGGATTCCATCCTTGTGGCACGTGGACCATGAAGAATGCTACCAGCATTTGTATTGCTCCTAGAACTGCACCTAACCTAGTAAAGAACCCTAAGAATACTGCAGCTCCCACGACAAGTTCTACAACTCCTGCTACAAGCATCAGTCCAGCAGGCGTCCCTCCGGCAAATTTAGCGTATCCGTGCATAAAGAACAATAGCCCGAACAACAGCCTGAATACCAAGTATCCATAATTGCCGTATTTTTCACACCAATTTTTGCATAATCCCATTTGATATCACCCCCTAGTTCAAGAACTATATTTAAGAGAAACAAAAAGCCTTTTTAAATTTATTGGCTCTTTAAAATTTTTCTTTTGATCAGGGAGCTTTTGTTTTCCAATGGCTTATAAGCATTCATGCGGTAGATGGTCACGTTTAACCCTGCTGCCTGCATCTTCTCTTTCAAATCTTTCTCCACAACCTGCTGATCATACCCCAAACAGAGGACGTTTGGCTTTTTTTCAAGGATAATCCTCAGATGATCATCAGGATAGCCCAGAACAGCTTCATCAACCATTGTCAGCTGCCTGACCAGTTCTAACCGTTCCTGCTCATTAAAGATCGTTTTCTTCTTCTGGTCAGCTTTCGTCTTGTCTCGCGCGATGACAACGATAAGATGATCCCCATAGTGCTTTGCCTGAGTAAAATAATCTATATGACCAAGGTGCAAGACATCAAACGTTCCAAAGCACATGACAGTTTTCATGGATGTATCCCCTTGTCTAAAATTCCTTCAATCTTATGGACAAATAAAACAGCTTTTAGCTTTAGCTGATCAACTTCTTTTTGATTAAATACTATTTTGGTGGAATAGGTGGCATCTTCTCTTTTATTTTTTGATTCTACATAAAATAAAACATCCTGATAGTCCAGCATTTCGGAGAAAGCTTCCAGATCATCCTCATTTAATTCTGTTTTATAAAACTCTTTGATCAAAATGCATAATGTTGCCAGATGATTCTTGGAAGCATATCCTTTTGTCAGGATCAATGATAACGCAGCATGATAGCTGGCATAATAGCATCCGGTCACTGCCCAATCATAGAATTGCAGCTTGATGTTTTCGGAGACAAACCGTAAATTATGTCTGGCTTTCATGAGGTGCCCTTTTATTTCTTCTGAATCTACTTTTTGCTTCTGGAAAATCTCTTTTTCCTGAAGAGATCTGATAACACTATTCAGCTTTTCTTTACTTTCTAGAAGTTGATGGAGATCATACTCTTTCATGGTATAATTCCTCATAGTATGTTCCATTATTGTAAATAGGATAACCTGAAAATAGGGCAGATTGAACCGTAGGATCTTCTTTCAGCTTTATTTCTGCTTTAAATTCTGGAAGATCTATCTGAAAAGTGCTAACTTTCATCGTGGTGAGGGCTGCAGCTTCTTTTTCTGCGTCAACTGTTTTTATTTTATGGTTGGTTATCAGCAAGATATCGATATCTGATCGCTCCCGATACGTATCCTTGGCAGAAGAGCCAAAAAGAATGGCAAACACGGGCTTCTCTTCCAATGTATCAAGATAATACTGGATGGCCTTTTTGCGTAGCGGGGGAAGCTTTTCAAATCTCTCTACATCAAAAAAACTCAAGGACACATACACCTTTTTATTATGGCATAAATAATACTTCTTCATATTCCCTTCTTTTTCCACGTTGAGGATATTATCTCTCTTTAGGTCTTTCAAATATCGTGTAATGCTCTGCCCGTAGAGGTTAGATCTTCTAGCAAGTTCTCTCAGATGCAGCTTTTTATCCTTGTTCTCATAAAATATCCGCAGTATTCTTTCTATCCCTGGTTTAAATGGTGTCATTTTAATAACAATCGTTGTAATTTATTGAACATTTATAAACTTTATGAAAAAGTACGTATTTAGTTCAGTTGGAAATAGTGGCAAGGTCAAGAGGTAAAATCTAGTGACATGCAAACAAGCAAACTCATTTGCTTCGTTTGCTTGCAAGTAACTGAGCTTCGTAAGACAGGATTTGTTGCGAGACTTTAACCCTAAACAGATGTTTTCTTCATAACCTATTACTGAAAGTCTCGCTGAATTTTCCGTTGACCTGAGCGAGCAAGAAGCGAGCTCTTGCAGGTCAATGCCGCTATTTTTCTTTATCGAACTAAATATGTACTTCACGGTCCCTTTCTCTGCATCAACTTTGACCAGATTGCCATCCTTAAATACTAATATTCCTCAGACAGTGTTGTTACGGGGAGAGAAATTAGTAGTCTATCGACAGGTATATCACAATTAAACAAAATTTATAAACCTCTCTAAAAACAAATCCTGTATGGAATATCAAAATCTTCTCCAACTCGTCGAATCTGTTTTAACGGGGAGGGGAATGTCTATAGTTAGCGGACAGTATATCGATCGAGGGAGTCATGAGCTTCAGACGGATCAGGAATGTCCTGTATCTCACTTCAGAAGAGACCTTGTCCCTAGAAGCGGTACGAGATTAGAGTATGGCTACTCTGTGGTCCATAAGGATTTGGTAGGAGGAATGGGGTCATTTGGTAGAAATATGCCTATGGGACAGACGGATATTGCTACGTCATTCAACGGAAATAGAACATACTTTGCTAATCTTGTCGATGAAGCTTCTGGATTGGAATTTGTTGCAGTTAAAGCACAAAATGGAAGAGTGACAGAAATACATCTTCTACACCCGGATGTTGGAGGGAATCCATTTCACGAGCAATTCAAAGATGTAAAAGCAGGATATGTGCCCGCAGAAAATGTATTTAATCAAATGGCTTTAGCATATTTGGCATTAGGAAAAAAAGATATAGAACAAACCTTACCATTGTGAGCAGGAGTTTAGCCTTTTTCTTCCAATCTCCCTTTCGTAATGATCATCTTTGCAGAATATCCATCCTCTTTTATTTCATAATCTTCTATAGCTATCTTTTTCTTAAACAACGGCCCATCAAGAACAAAACTCTCATACTCCCCACCTTCACCCGCAATGTTTAAGCCGACCTTCTCATTCAACTTCAGGAGATCATGAAGCACTTTATTATCAATGACTTTTCCCAGCCATTTTTTATCCAATCCTTCCGCAGCAATTTTAACAATGATAGCCTCAAACCCATTCCTAACAACTTCCCGCAGATGCTGTTCCTGTGACTTATGCCATAAGGGAGAGAATATCTTTAATCCCAGCTTGTCGCAGATCTTCTCTATCCTATCTCGCTGATAGGTTGAAAATAGTGCTCCCGTAACAATACCTTGGATACTATACTCTTTCTTAGCTTTCTTCATCGCTTTTTCCAAGTCCGCAAGCTCTTCCTCTTTTTCTCCTTCCGTATCTTGGATAAGCAGCGGCAAGCCCATCGCTTCTGCCTGTAATTTCACGAGTGGCTCAAATTCCTGGAACATATAGGAGTCTTTTTCTTTCGACCGTAACGTGATCAAGCAGCCTAGCTCGTAATTCTGCTGCTGCATGATCCAGGCAGCCGAGCAGGAATCTTTTCCCCCAGAGAAGAGAACTCCTAATTTCACATTATGGCTAGGATAAAATGTCCTAAGGTATTCAGATTTGCTTTTTCCTTTCTTCTTAGCCAATTTTTCAATGGCGTAATCAAACTTGCTACCATACTGAGCGGCAGTTTTCTTTCGGAAGGCAATACTCTCACTCAACCCTCTTCCTTGAGCGATGTCGCGAAGAATATATTTTCCCATATCTTTTTTAATTTTAAACTTCTCCGGTATTTTCAAGCAGTAATCAACAAGCTCTTTATCCAGAAATGGCAGCCGAAGTTCCAAACTATTATCCATCGTGATGACATCGTCACGATATAGATCTCGTTCATACATCTTCAATAATCCAGAGAGGCATTCTTGGTTAATATTTGAGGAATTCTTATGTCGCTCATAGCCGGCGAAAATCTCTTCACTTCCAAGACCAGAGAAAACAACCTTGCAGCCATCCTGCTTTGCCACCTCACAAGCTACGTAAAACGTCAAAGCAACACCAACTTTCACCACATTTGAATCTTCAATCAAGGGAACGATCTTCTGAAGGTATGTAGGGACATCAGCAAGGGTTATTTTCTTAACCTTTAATTGCAGTCCCAATTCTTGCGCAGCTTGTTTTGCCGAAACTAAATCCACGGGCTCTTTACTCTCTGTATCTAAAACAGCAGTATAACAGGTGAAAGGTATCCCTTTCTTCTTGAAGAAATGTGCAAGATATGATGAATCTATCCCTCCTGAAAATAACAGGCCAAACTTCTTTTCAGGAATCCTTTTTTCAATAGCCTGAGCCAGCAGGATTTCTGTTTTCTTCTTTATTGTTTCATAATTCTCCCGATGTTCTGGTAAATAAGAAAAAAAATCTCTTTTTTTCTCCATGAAGTTCTTTTTCTCAGTATCATACGTCAAGATCGTTCGCGGATTTAATTCTTGAATATCTCTATACCCTAAATCCTCAAGGGCTTTCTTTTCTGAAGCAAAAGCAAAGCCATCTTGGTTGTAAAAGAACCATAACGGTTTTTCTCCCAAGATATCTCTCGCCAGAATAACTTTTTCTTTGTGATGATATGCAAAGGCATAGACTCCATCTAATTCTTCAATCTTTTCTATGCCAAATTTGTCCAGCATCCCTAGCAACACTTCTGCATCATTATCTCCAGACAAGGAATATTTTTCTTTCAGCTGCTTCCAATTATAGATCTCACAGTTCACTACTAATGTACCTTTTCCCGTAATCGGCTGAGGAACATGGCTGATGATAGCATGCAGTGCATGTCCTAAAGTTCCTGAGGGAAGCTGAAGATAGTTCTGCGCATCTTTCCCCCTATTTTTAAGAAGCGTTAATCCTAACTTCACTTTCTTGAGGGAGTCCAAATCATTAAATATGCCGATGATGCCGCACATATCTATATTCTAGAGTGGCTATTTTAAAAATGTTTAGAACAAATATAGAGAATTCTTTTTATAGAGGAAAAAGTTCTTTCTCTGATGACCTATCCTCCAACCAACGAGCAATCCCTAACAAGAAAGAATTTCAAATGCACTAAATGCGGCCAATGCTGTCGGCCTATCGTCAAAGTTACAGAGAGAGATATTGCTCGTATCGAAGAGACTGGCTGGAAAAGAGAACATTTTCTCGCTCCTGATCCCAGAAAAGAAGGCTCTTCAGTAAAAGACACCTTACGACAGAAGAATTTTGTCTGCATGTTTCTCCAGAAACAGCTGGACACCAACGGAGAAACGATCTTCACCTGTTCCATCTATGACCATCGTCCCGACACCTGCCGGAAATACCCATTTTTCCCTGGAAAAGAAAAGATCGTTGACTGTCGTCCGGAGAGGTGGCAATATTGGATGGATATCAACAGATTAGTTTCTGAGGATTGAATCTCTGAGATGCTTTCCATCAGAAAAGTCAATCCCCATTTCTCATCATCTTATAATCATCAGCAAAACGATCATAAAATACTACTGCACTTTCCCTTGTTTCACCCCAGCCGATACTTCCAAACAAGCCAATGGTTGTATAATCCCCCTCGGTCGTAACTATTTTCGTCAAGCGGATTTTACCGTCATCATCCTTTCTAAATCCTAAATATCTTTCTGCTTCATGGATGAGGTCAAAAAGAAGATTAGACTGGGCTACCAGGCGCCGATCTATCCTGACGTGAACGTCTGAAGCCATTCTTGGAAGATATTATTGAGCAATATAAACATTTAGGTGATAAAATAATATCTAGTAGATCACGCAGCTTAAACTTATCTCAGATGTATCTCTAAAACATCTTTATCCAGGAGAATATGGCTGTGCATCAAGCGCTGTCCGGGAAATTTTGCGCTGCTGCCCCAAACTCGGGCAAACTTCAACCGTTTCACAAAATCACGATGGAGTTTTTCGCATACGCTGCCGATGGTTGATCCTCTGGCAATGATTAAAGGAACTTGCATATCAGCATCTTTTCTGGGCTCTTTCATATAAACCCGGATAAAGTCAAGCTTCTGAAAAATAAGCTCCTTTAATGCTTCGATGTTTAAATCTTGTTCTGCAGAAACGATAATGTCTGCATTTAGCTCTTTCTTAACTGTTGAAATCGTTGCAGCGCTGGCCATATCTGCTTTGGTAATACAGACAATGGCAGGAACATACTTTTTGTTTCCTTCAATGCAGTCAATGAAATCATCGATGTCGATAGGGCTTCTGATCAAGACATCAGCATTGACCATCTTAAATTCCCGCAATACTTTCATCAATGTTTCATCATCAACTTCTAAAGGAACGGTCTTTCCGATATGGATACCTCCTTGGCCTCTTTTCTTGATGAATACTTCAGGCTTCCATTTGTTTAGCCGTATTCTTGCTTCCCACACTTCTCGTAAGATCGCGGGATAATGCTCGGGATAGTTGACATCAACAACGACAAGCACTAAATCCGCGTTTTGGATGACTGTTAAGACTTCCCTTCCTCTCCCTTTTCCGGATGCTGCTCCGGAAACTATTCCCGGAACGTCTAAAATCTGTATTCTTGCCTGTTTATACTCTAACATCCCTGGAATGACAGACAAGGTTGTAAAGGCATAGGCGGCAACTTCAGAATTTGCTCCCGTTAGCTTGTTTAGAAGGGTCGATTTTCCTGCTGAGGGAAACCCCAACAACAACACGGTGGCATCTCCTGACTTTCTTACCGTATAGCCGTGCTCTGATTTTCCCGTTTTCTTTGCTACTCTCGATTCCTGCTTTTCCCGCAGCTGGGCAATTTTTGCTTTGACTAAGCCAATATGCCCCTGTGTAGCTTTGTTATATTTTGTTTTCTTTAATTCATCTTCAAATTCTTTGATCTTCTGAGAATAATCAACCATATATCTATGCTGAATAAAGGTATTTTTAATGCTTTCTTTTTTCCAACACTATTTCCCTTGACTCCCAAGCCCAGTTTCTTCCGGCATATTTATAAATCAACCAGCAGCTTTATCTCTCATGGTCCTTGCCGTTTTTACTGCCATCAGCACGTACATCTATGACATCATCATAGCAGTTATCATCCTTTTCATCGGTTTTGGCTTAGGCATTTTGGTCAAAAGGATTCTGGAGAAGGTGCTGAAAGAGCTGGAATTAAACAAGACCATGTCTCGAGTGAACATCACGACAGACCTAGAGCGGTGGATCAGCACTATCTTCTCTTATCTGATCTATCTTTTCACCATTGTCATCTTCCTTGACCAACTGGGCATCAAGTCGATGGTTTTATATCTGGCAGTAGGGGCCGTATTAATGCTTATCATTCTTACGTTTCTCGTCGGCTTAAAAGATGTTATCCCTAATTTTATAGGCTGGCTTTTCATCCAGAGGCATGACCACTTAAAGGAAGGCAGGAAGATAGACATCAGAGAGATTACTGGCATCATTGAGAACATTGGCTATTTAGAGACAGAAATAAAAACAGAGCACGGGGATATTCTCTATGTTCCCAATGCTTTATTTATGAGCTCAAAGTTTAAAATCAAGAAACATGATTAAGGGATTCGTATTTGTTTAGCTTTAATAGGCTTCATCTTCTTCATCGCCAAAAAGTGAGTTCAGCTAATAGCTTTGTCAGACAAGAAACGAAGCGATTTTTATTTGCTAAATATGTAGGTGATGCTAATCCTACCAGTTTACAAAATTGCCTGAACTCACGGCGAAGAAGATGAAGTGAAACTTAAATTAGCTAAACAAATACGGTGATTCAATAAAGCCATACTCTTTACTCTTTTTTTTGCGCAGTTGCTTTCTTCTGCAGGCTTTCCATCACTTCTTCCTGAACTTCAGAAAACTTCTTCTTCAGATGTTCTTCCTGCTTCGACATCGCTTTCAGGCGCAGTTCAGCGATCTCTTTTTTGTTGCTGACATCTTGCTGCAGATCTTCTTTTGAGGAAGCAATCATGATCCTTCCCACGATCTTATACGCCTTTTCTGTTGATGTCAATCCTTCAAAGGCAGAATTCAATTCCTGCAACTGAGCTTCCAACTGCTGTTTTTGCTGAGCGATATTCTGCAAGTTATGCTGTAACACGTTCAACTGCTCAATATCTGGAGAACTCATTTTGCTTTAATCTTCACAACTGTCCTGCGGTCCTTATACAATACTTTTCCCCCGCAGTACGGGCAGCGGACTCTCGTCTTAATATATTCATCTTCAACTTTCTTTCCACAATCAAAACAGAGGTAGTACATTGTTTACACCGTTGTATATGCTTTTCCAGCAAATTTTTTATCGCATTTCTGGCAATTCCACAATCCTGCAGCAAGGCGCTTGATGCCCCCTACTTTCAAGCAGTACGGGCACTTATGCTTGCTGCGCTGCTCAACTTCAATCTGGGCAAATTTTGCTTTTGTCCTTCGTCCATATCGCGCGCCGAATCTTTTTGTTGTGGTCATGTGTATGTCATCCTTTTGAAAGGAACCTGGGGCTGCCCGGATTCGAACCGGGGTTCAATGGTTTTTTTGTTTTTCGGTCATCGCCAAAGCTCACCCAAACCATTAGTGATAGTTGCCCAGAGAGATACCTCTCCCTTCCAAGCTACACTACAGCCCCGCAGGTTCTTTATAAATCTTATCCTAAAATAGTTTATTCTGCAGTTTATTTAAAAGATTTGCGGTAGGAGGTGCCTCTTGCGTGAAATTTCTTGTCAAAAAATTCTGTTGATGCTAAATATCTGCTGTCATCTCCTTGATTTCACATCTTGGTTGAAGTGCCTCTTCCTCCTCATAAAATACTACTATCTAAT
>DATDXI010000051.1:0-7504 GCA_035289385.1 Candidatus Nanoarchaeia archaeon
GGAGAGTTATCAAGGTTAACGATCAAAGCTTAAATGCATTATTACGAGGGAAGTTGGAGAAAGCAAGACGATGAGCGATATCAAGTTCTTTAACAGGTGGACGGCAGAAGGGGTAAAAGTAGATGACTTAGGACTGCAGACGTACATCACGCTTGACCCAAAAATCATCCCTAAAACAGGAGCACGATATGCAGGAAACAGGTTCCATAAGTCTAACACCTTCATCGTCGAGAGGCTTGCTACAAAGCTAATGAACTCCGGGCATAAGGGAAAAAAACATTTCTTAAGTTCCGGCCATAATACGGGAAAGAAAAATACAGCATTGACGATCGTAGAGAAAGCATTGACAACAGCAGAAGCAAAGCTGAAGAAAAACCCTTTAGCTATCTTAGTAAAAGCGGTAGAAAATTCTGCACCACGGGAAGAAGTTATTGCTATTGAATATGGTGGGGCAAGATATCCTAAAGCAGTAGATATTTCTCCGCAGCGGAGAGTTGATCTTGCTCTGCGAAACATAACTCAAGGAGCATACTTAAAATCATTCAACAAGAAATTGAAAGTAGAGGATGCATTAGCTGATGAGATCGTGAATGCCTGCATCTGTTCTGGAAAGAGTTCTGCCATCGCTAAGAAAAGAGATTTAGAAAGACAGGCAGCAAGCAGTAAGTAAAGTTTTCTTCTGAAGTTGTGGTTCGTGTCATGAATGAGTGTGTTTTATGGGCGTTGTGCAGGGAACAATGACAAATCAACCAGAAGTAGTGAAGTACCATCAGCTTGACGAGATCTTTCCTAATCAAGAAGAACAAAGAATTGTTGGAAGCCTGATCAGCGCTCGCTGTATCGTCAAAGATGGGGATGGATATCGGGTTGAAAGAGTACGTTCTGAAGTGGAACGATATAAAGGACGGCTTGTCGTACATCTGGATGTAACGGCTCAAACTGGCCTTAGTCCTGATAGAGTCAGCGAAGCCCTTCTTGATGCGGAGAAAGTAGGTCAGATCGTCGATGATATTTCCAAAAAACGTGGAAAAAGGCTCTATTGCTTAAGAGAGGGAATATCTTTAGATGAATTAGAAGCCTATGTGGCAAGATATTCTGAAAGAATCGAAGGACTAAAAGGGGAAGCAGTGCCTTTGGGAACCATTCGAGAGGAAGTGGGTATCCCCCTGGCAAGATTTTGCAGGATATTAGATGCTGGACTCAGAGACAAATACCTTACTACTATAGGGAAAAGAGGAACAGGAGGGAGGGGAGGAGCAAGATATCGACTGAAGCCAGGAAAAACAAGAGAAGAGTTCGTTGCGGAATTGGGAGTGTTGAAAGATAGTTATTTTCCAAATGAATTGGCTGCAGCATTAGGATTGCCGGCTCCTAAAATATCTGCATTCATGACTCCTGAACTGGAAGAGCAATATTTAGAGGTCATAGTTTTTGGAGACGGGAAACGCATGTGGAGAGTCAGGTCTGGCAAAGATATAAAAGACCTTTCACAAGCATTGGTAGAGCGAGAAGCTTCTTTTACCACAACAAGGGAAGTTACTTCTGAAGGAAAAAAAGTAAGGAGGCTGATGTTCTTACAATCTCGGTATCAGGGAGATACGGAATATGCAGCAAAGATAGAGTTGAAATTGCGTGCTTACCCCCATGTTGATCCGGAAAGGAGAAGAGCTGCTGAACATCAAGCATTGGATGAAATTGCTGCTCTGTTGTATCAAAATATGCCTTCTTCAAGAAGAGATGATCTTGTTAAAGAGCTGCAAAGAGAATATAAGGTAACCCTTTCGTTTAGCCAAGAATCAGAAAGGAAAGAGCAGCCAGCAACAGCTTTAGAAGGAGAGTATTTCACTCATCACCATATATCCAGTTTGCTAGGGTTGCACACCTTCCAAGCAAAAGCAGTGCTCTTTACCTTATTTAAAGAAGGGATTATTACTGCCGTGGGAGGATCGCAGCGAATCCCAAGATATAAGCTAAAAGAAGGAATATCCGTAGAAGAATTTGTAAAAAGAGCGTTGGAAGAATATGAAGATAAAGATACCAAAAAAGTTCTCAACACCACAAACGAAGGGAATGGCACCAATAGAGTCCTCTTCTTGAAAGCAAGATATCCTGCTGATAAACTTTATCATGCAAAAATTGACCTTTATCTTCGGGGATATTCTTCAGCACTGCTCCTGCAAGGATGGAAAGGGATGCAAGCTCTGGAACATCAAATGTTGGATAGTGGATTAAAGGTTATGTTCTCGTATCTTCCACTGGAGACGGCAGAGAGGATAGTGAAGAGTGTTACGGCAAACTTTGGTGTTGATTTAACAAGAACGGTGCAAGACTATATTGGGATACATCTTCATGATCCTGTGGACTATCTATTGGAAGCGGATACTCCTGCTCTAAAAGATCGCTCCGGCAGTGGTTCTGGTGAAAGAACAAAAATACCTGCAAGAAAGGAAAGACCTGCAATCCAGAAAGAAGCTTCTGGAAAACGTTCTGGAAAAGAAAGTGGTAGAGAAAGATCTCCAAAGAAAGCACGGACAGTAGGAGTTTCTCGTTCAACAGCAAAAATTTCTGCTCGAGCGTTGGTATCTACTCCATCAACGGTAAAGAAAACACCACCAGTTCCAGAAGCAGCAAGCCAGCCTTCACCAGCACCCTTACGGGGAAATGCAGCTTGGCTGGCCTTAGGTGGTGACGACGATGACGACGATGATGATGACGATCCTGTGAATGATCTGGATTGGGAGGATGATGAGGAAGATGATTAATTTTTCTCTATCTTCCTTTTATTTTGGTTGATGATCTGCCCGATTGTTACAACCTTTAATTGATGTTTAGTAGCAAACATCAAGGCATCTTCTTTATTCATCATCGTGCCATCCCTGTTCATTAATTCACATATCACTGCCATTGGCTGAAGTCCAGCCAGCTTACACATCTCCAAAGAAGTTTCGGTGTGGCCTTGCCGCTCTTGAATAGATTTTCCAATCAATGGGAACATATGGCCGGGCTTCACTAATTGATGCATCTGGCCATAGAGCAGGGTATGAATAGTCAGGTTACGGTCTTTGCTGGATACTCCCGTAGTCATCTCTTGGTGCAGCGCATCAACAGAGACAGTAAAATTCGTGCAGAATTTTTCGCTGTTTTTTTTGACCATCAACGGAAGATCCAGCTCCTGAGCTCTTTCTTTGGTGAGAGGAACAGTAATAATACCGGAAGTATGGTTCAGCATGAAAGCTATTTTTTCAGGGCTGCTATGTTCCGCAGCAAAAACTAAGTCTGCTTCACCTTCCCTCTCTTCATCGATAATGATGATCAATTCTCCTTTCTGAAGAGAAAGGACAGCTGCAGCAAGAGAATCATCCATGCCTTTACGAAGGGAAAGGTTATTTTAAACGTTATGGACAAGAATTCTCTTTTAGAAGAAAGGCATTCTCTGCATTTTCTGACAAATATTTTTTAAATAAACGACAGCCTTCACGCTTTATGATCATCTTAGGCATTGAATCCACAGCGCATACCTTTGGCGTGGGAATCGTTGATGACAAAGGAAAAGTAGTAGCTAATGAGCTTGATAGTTACACCTCTGATTCGATAGGGATGATCCCAAATAAGATTGCAGAGCATCATCAGGCTGTTGCTGCAAAAATATTGGAAAAGGCATTGCAGTCCGCAAAAATGAAAATGAAGGATGTAGATATGATTGCCTATTCTGCCGGTCCAGGCTTAGATCCAGCATTGTGGACAGGATATAACTTTGCCAAAGATCTTGCTGTTACGTACAAGAAGAAGCTCATTGGAGTGAACCACTGCTGCGCCCATTTAAGCATCGGAAAAATGCTGCACAAGCTTCAGGATCCTTGTTATCTGTACGTTTCCGGCGTCAATACGCAGATCATCGCCTATGAAGGAGGAAAATATCGTGTCGTTGGAGAAACGCTGGATATCGGCTTAGGGAATATGCTTGATAAGTTTGCTAGAGATCTTGGTTTAGGCTTTCCCGGCGGGCCAAGGATCGAGGAGCTAGCGAAGAAAGGAACATTTGTTGAGCTGCCTTATACCGTCAAAGGGATGGACGTTTCTTTTTCCGGCATCTTGACAAAGTTACGACAGCTTTCAGGAAAAGGTGTTTCACCAGAAGACTTATGTTTTTCTCTTCAAGAAAACTGTTTTGCCATGCTCACGGAAGTTGTGGAGAGAGCGATGGCTCATACGGAGAAGAAGGAGCTGCTGTTAGTGGGAGGAGTGGGAGCCAATAAACGCTTTTGTGAGATGCTTACCATCATGTGTCAAGAGCGAGGAGCAAGGTTTTACAATGTTCCAATGGCTTTAGTACGAGACAACGGAGCGATGATCGCCTGGGAAGGCTATCTGCGAAGAAAAGAATCTAGTGATTTGGAAGTCAAACCGCATTGGAGAGTAGATGAGGTTTAGAGCTGTTTCTTTCTCATTATTTGATCTTAATCCATCAAATATTGCCTACGGAAGCCGGTACCCCATTCATAATACAGATCATAACCAACAGCTAGCGCTTGGTCTGATGGAACCACGCGTTGTTGTGGTCTTAACAGAACTCTGCTGGATACCTCGCCATAGGTCTCTTGCCACATCTGAGAAAAACGGATAGAAACAGTACCAGGAACAGGAAATAGTATGGCTCTCCGATACGGTTCTATTTGGGCTCCAGGATAATACTCCCAGCCTTCATCGGTGAGAACGAGAATGTTTCGCCGACCACCCTTTAAATCATCAAGCGCTGAAACTCGTTGAATATGTTGGAAGCGATCAAGACCTATATCTAATGCTGTTGGAAGATGCAGTCTTTTCCGCTCTAATCCTAGGGCCATAGATTAAAAAATTAGTGATTTATTTATAAAGGTATTGTTAAGGAAGTTCAAGGATTAGAAATAAAATTAAGGAGAGGTAGAGAACAGCTTTTACTAAAATCATCAAGCTTGTGTTAGTGTCACAAAAATAATCTGGGAGAAAAGACTCTTTTTCTTTGCCACTTCCACCAGATGGCTCCAAGAAAGCCGTACTTCAATCCTTCTTTTTCGAGCAAACTTCCAGGCACGCCTTGTCCATATTGTGCCTTTATCTTCAACATGAACGACAACTGGCTCTGAAGGTTTCAATTCTTTAATAACAGTACCTACTTTTTTTGCAAGGTATTTTGCAATTTCCGCAAGGACACGATTCTCATTTGCCGAGGTGACTAATGGCTGATCTTCCCCACTAGAAGTAGGATTGTCGAAAGTCCTATTGATGATGATATTAACAACACCCCAGTCTCGAGAAGGAAAACCGACACCCTTTAACTCATCTTGGATATTTCCCATGACTTTTTGAAGGTCTGCCATGTTTCTAAGGAGAAGAAAGAAGTATTTAAGTGTTACGGTAGTGGTCTCGTAGACAGAACTGCGGCGAAGGCACCATCATCAGCCAAAAATAACTTATTTCTCCTCTCAAAAACCGACAAGTTTATAAACGTTCCAATCCTCTATTTTATAGCATTTTATCGACGACAAAATGAATTTTCCAACCCTTAAAAAAGAGGCCTTGGGAAAAGGCATTTTCAAGAAGCATGGACCCACCACAAAGCACAGGAACAGAACAGAAACCGGAAGATAAAGGAGCTTATGGAGCTTCTCAGATTACGGTCCTAGAAGGCCTTGAAGCTGTTAGAAAGCGGCCGGGCATGTATATTGGAGATACCAGCCTGAGAGGACTACATCATCTGGTCTTTGAGATCGTTGACAACTCTATCGATGAGGCGATGGCAGGATTCTGTAAGAAGATTATTGTTACCATCCATGCGGATAATTCTATTACCGTCAAAGATGATGGAAGGGGAATACCGACAGATATGCATCCAAAATATAATGTCTCCGGAGTAGAAGTTGCTTTGACAAAACTTCATGCTGGGGGAAAATTCGATAAGGACACCTATAAAGTATCTGGAGGACTGCACGGAGTAGGAGTAAGTGTGGTCAATGCTTTATCAGAAAAACTGATCGTAGAAGTACGGCGCTCTGGAAAAGTTTTCCAGCAATCTTATAGCAGAGGCAAGCCCCTAGGGCCTTTAGAAGTGATTGGAGAAGCAACAGAAAGAGGAACCATCGTAACATTTACTCCGGACAAAGACATTTTTTTGGAAACAGAGTACCATTATGATATCTTAGCACGAAGGCTTCGAGAATTGGCTTTCTTGAATAGAGGTATACAAATTGACTTTTTTGATGAGCGGGGTGGAAAGCAGGATCATTTTGAATATCAAGGCGGAATCAGAGAATTCGTCAGCTTCGTCGACCAAAATAAGCAGCCCTTGCATGAAGTCATTTATTTCGAGAAAACAAAACAGGATGTGGTTGTTGAGATCGCCTTGCGATATAATGTAGGCTATCAAGAAAATGTCTTTTCGTTTGTCAATAACATCAATACGATAGAAGGTGGAACGCACCTCTCCGGGTTTAAAACCTCGCTAACGAGAATTCTCAATGCTTTTGGGAAAGAAGCAAAGAAGAATGACCTACAGCTTACGGGAGAAGACGTTAAGGAAGGATTGACGGCAGTAATTTCCGTAAAAGTTCCAGAGCCGTTATTTGAAGGGCAGACAAAGACAAAACTGGGAAACAGCGATGTGTTTGGGATCGTCTCTTCGATTGTCCACGATGAGCTCAAGACCTTTTTTGAAGAGCGTCCTGCCATCATCAAAAATATTATTGAAAAGTGCTTAGATGCAGCTCGTGCTAGAGAAGCAGCTAGGAAAGCTCGTGATTTAACGAGAAGGAAAGGCGCTTTAGATGGAGCGGGCTTGCCGGGAAAATTAGCGGACTGTTCTAACAGGGATCCGAAGAAGTGTGAGATTTATGTTGTGGAAGGAGATTCCGCAGGCGGCTCGGCAAAGCAAGGCCGTAACCGGGAATTTCAAGCTATCCTTCCTCTCCGGGGAAAGATTTTGAACGTCGAGAAATCAAGATTACATAAGATCATGGAAAATAAAGAGATCATCGCTATGATCACGGCTTTAGGCACAGGAGTGGGAGAAGATTTTGATGTTTCAAAATTGAGGTATGATAAAGTGATCATCATGACGGATGCCGATGTCGATGGCAGCCATATCATGACATTATTGTTGACGTTCTTTTACAGGTATATGAAGCCGTTAGTGGAACGTGGGCATACTTATATTGCCATGCCTCCTCTCTATCGCTTGCAGCGTGGAAAAGATATTCGTTATGTGTATTCTGATAAAGAGAAGGAACACGCCGTGGCAGAGATGGGCGATAACGTTGGTATCCAGCGCTATAAAGGTTTAGGAGAAATGAACCCAAAACAATTATGGGAAACAACGATGGATCCGGCAGTAAGGCTGTTGAAGAAAGTGACGGTAGAAGATGCCGTTGCTGCAGACCAGATGTTTACCGTCTTGATGGGAGATGAAGTGCAGCCGAGAAAAGAGTTTATCGAGAAGCATGCTTTAGAAGTTGTGAATTTGGATGTTTAA
>DATDXI010000052.1:0-15365 GCA_035289385.1 Candidatus Nanoarchaeia archaeon
TTGACGATTGGTGGTTCTGGAGCATATTATGGTGTAACGGTGAATGGAGCAGCTGATGTTACTATCAAAAATTGTGATATAGTGAATTTTGGAACTGGAATTAAGATTCTCCCCAGTTCAGCACGGACTATTATAGAGAACAACAATCTCCAAGAGAATACGGCGGAAGGTATTGGATTATATTCTCAGGCAACTATAAAAAATAACTTTTTTTCAGGAAATGAAATGAGGGCTATTCGCTATGATGCCCACAGCCCAAACTCTATTATAATCTCTAATGATTTTTTTAGTTCAGGAATCTCTGTTTTTCCAACGCCGCTTCCTGCAGCAAATAAGCCAACCTTATGTCAGGATGGAAAAGGAAACTTTTTCCAGTCTGTTCCGGAAGACCAGCTTCTTCTTGGGGATTGCGGAAAGGCCATCAAGCCATTTACTGCTGAAGGAAACAAACAGCCATTATATATTGATGGAGATATACCCCCACTAGAATTGGGAGATACCGATAATGATGGTGTAGTTGACTATAAGGATAACTGCCCCAGCATTCCCAATCCCGGCCAGGAGAATAGCGATCTGTGCGTAGCACTGGGAGAAGATCTTCTCTGTAATCTGCCCTCGTATAAAAAAGTTTTCGATGAAAGTGTGCTAGTTAAGTATGAGGTGGAGGAGTATTATGACAGGAAAAAAATTTGTTATACAGAGTATGGTGTTCCCGGTCCTAACACCATCTATACTTGTTATCAGTTTGATGCTTCTGTAGTCGGTGGACATTCTGGTCTTACCACCTATGACCGTTATGGCGATGCCTGCGACTGGAACGATTTCCTGCAGGGGCCAAATGAAGCTGGCGTTGACTGCGGCGGGTTAAGCGGAATGCCCTGCATTACCTGCTCATGGTGCGCAGAAAATCATCTTGTTCCTTTGCGCTTAAGCGGCTTAAGAAACACCATAGATGTCGTTATTCGTTTTGGTGATGACGTTAGCGGGACACCTGCAGAATTAGAAAAGATGGCAAAGTTCATCATCCAGGAGGATTATGATAAACAGCTGAGAGCTGCTGTCGGCTTCGCTGAGTTTTCAAACACTCTGGAACCTGCCGGAGTTGCGCTTCCCTCCGACATCATGGACCGCTTTAATTTTTATCTCTGGCATGAGGATTATTATGACGATGAAGATAGAGATGATTTTGAATCTTGGGCAGACGTTGTTCAAGAATTATATAATGATGAAATCCCACAGATATTTGGCTTTGGTTCAAAAACGGGTAGAGCTTCTATGGGTCCCCCTGGAAGGATGCTCACTTTAAAGCCAAACATAGAGGTTGACCATCCCACCTGGTATAACGCTAATACTGATGAGGTAGTAGATGATGCCACTCTTCACGAGTTAGGTCATGCTTTATTTGGATTTTGGGAAACCTATGACATCTCCCAACACCCTTTTTATGAAGAGGTAGCAGCTTTGTATGATTTGGGAGGAAGAAATACTTTTGATGACCTAGAAGAATGCCAGGAGTATATTTCTGGCCTTACTGGCACTCCCTGGGATGGAAAAGAAGAGCTTTGCAATGAGTATTTTAACGAAGCAAAATTGGATTGTTATGTTCAAGATGTTAGGTTCTCCAGTGTTTACGAGCGCTGTGTTATGGGTGATTATGCTGATTCTCCATTTATCCCTCCCACCTGGTCAATCCTCTTAGAAATATATGACCCTTTCTCTGCCATGAAAGTGAAAGAGATATTTGACAACTGGGACGAGTACAATTCCTTTGATCCGGGGAGTGAAACAAGTGCCGTAGTTTCTTCAGGTGTTGGCACCATCTCTACTGCGGCAGTAGTGGATACCAAAGCATTTCAATCTAAAAAACGGGGGCTGATGGTCGTCTACCAAGCGAAAGGAAATATCTTTACAGAAACAACAAAACTTTCTCTTCTTCGAAGCAAACCAGCCAGTGGCTACCATAACTATAAGCCTTGCACCGAGAATGATAAAAAAGGCTTTGAGTTCCAGGTTCTCTCAGCCTCGGGAAGCGTGCTTCAGAAATTTTGCAGAAGTGATCCACGAATGGCTATGGATGGCTCGCCTTTAGCAGAAGCCGAGGAGAGCATCGCTTTCCCCCCAGATACAAATACACCTACGGCAGCCATAAAGATAGTAGAGCGGGATCCGCGAAAAAGCGCGGGACAGCTGGCCCAACTTACCATCGATCTCACGGATGCTTTTGCCGAATTCTGTAAAACAAATCCCACTTTACTCAGCTGCAAATCAGTACTCCCTAAGCCTATCGCCAAATGGTCTGGGGAAGGAAATGCTCAGGATAGTGCAGGCAATACCCATGGAACCGTTGCAAAAGTACTCTTTCCTGCAGGAAAGAAAGGTAAAGCCTTTCAATTTGACGGAAAAAACTCTATAAGCCTGGGAACAGCCAAGGCACTGGATATCGCAGCAAAAGATTTTTCCATTCATACGTACGTCAAATTTACGGAAAAGAAAGGAAATGCCCGTGCCATTCTCCAGATGGGGGGATTTGATACGAAATGGGCGCTCACCACGGGCTTTGGTGACACCGGCCAGGATAAATTAGGGTTTGCATTAGGAAAAGCAGACAAAAACGGGGGAGTCCTGTGGTATTATGACGCGGGCAAAGGAATTAATGACGGAAAATGGCATAGTGTCATAGTGGTTAAGAAAGGCAGCGATATCAGCATCACTATTGACGGAACAAAGCAAGCCCACAAAATAGGCCGCATGAAGATGACGACTTCTAATGTGTTTGGCTTAGGATACCATGGCAACTATAATGGTGCCCTTGATGAAGTAAGCATATATGGGCAGGCTCTTTCTCCAGAACAGCTGCAATCAATAACATAATAATCCAAAAAAATGTAAGGAGTATACTCTTCCCTTTCCACCTCATGACCACTCCCTTCCAAGACCGTGTCTATACCCTCCTCCAAAAAATACCTCGAGGAAAAGTAACCACCTATAAAATTCTGGCAGAACAGCTGAACATGAACGGCTTTCAAGCAATTGGAACTGCCTGCAAGATGAATCCCTTTGCTCCAAAGATTCCCTGCCATAGGGTTATTCATTCTGACGGCTCTTTAGGAGGATATCAAGGTAGGATGAACCATCCAGAAAAGATACGGCTATTAGCAGAGGAAAATATTCCCATTAAAGACTCCAGAATAATAAATTTTAAGAAGTATCTCTATAAGTTTTAAGGTATGACGATAAAGATCCAGAAACTCCATCCTGATGCCATCCTGCCAAAATATGCCTGTAAGGATGATGCTGGCATGGATTTCTATGCTTTAGAGACGACAACCATTCTTCCGCAGGAGAGAAAAACCGTTCCTACTGGGATAAGGATGGCCATCCCCTCTGGATATGTTGGCTTGATCTGGGATAAATCAGGAATTGCCTTAAAGCATGGTATGACCACGATTGGAGGTGTTATCGACGCAGGATACCGTGGAGAGATCACTATTTTACTGCATAACCTCTCCACACAACCATTCACGATTGAGAAAGGCCAAAAGATTGCCCAAATGCTTATTCAACCAGTAGAACAGAAAGAGATCATTGAAGTTCCTGAATTAGATATGAACACCCAACGGGGTCAAGGTGGCTTTGGCAGCACAGGATTGAGATAAAGTTATTAAAAAATCACCAGATCAAATACCCATTCCCCTTCTTTATCATATTTTTCGCCAAGCCTAACTTAAATGCATTTTCAGCATAGATGGTGTATAAGATATCTCCTTGATGAACACGCTCATGGATCGTCTTATGAAGATATAACCCCGCACCTTTATCTTTGGGAGCTCCGGCAATCCTTGCCACTTTAGCGATGATGTCATTATCAATCTCCCGAACAACTCCAGCTACTGTTGACGTAAGAGCATAACGATGCTGCCCAAGAGCAGTATGCTTTGACCTCCCTTGAGCTTGAATGATCTCTTTCATCTTCTGATGGGCTTTTCCGCTCTCCAGAATCTCTCTCGCAGATTTTACCCCATCACGATATTTGCCCGTCATCTCCAATAAGATACCTGCCATCATCACGGCCTTCTTTCGCAGATCATCAGGAGCTAAACTGTCATTTCGCAGCACGGCCATGACATCTTCCGCTTCTAATAATGGGCCGATGCCCCTACCGATAGGATGCGAGCCATCCGTGACAATGACTTTAACATCCATCCCCAGCCTTCTGCCGACCAACTGAAACATTTTCCTTAATCGCATCGCTTTTGCCGGAGTGTTTGCTTTGGTGCTTTTGCCCATCGGCACGTCTATTAACACGTGGCTTGCCGAAACAGAATATTTTTTAGCCATGACTGAAGCTAATAATTGTCCTTCCGCATCGATGGATATGGGATTTTCTACATCAATAATCTTGTCATCTGCCGGAGCCAGCTGCATACTGCCCCCATGAACGATACAAGCACCAGTTCTCCGGACAACTTCTTTTATTTTCTTTTCTGACAGCTCAACGTTTGCTAAACATTCCATCGTATCAGCAGTTCCCGCTGGAGAGGTAATCGCGCGAGAACTCGTTTTAGGGATGGTAAACCCCGCTGCAGCAATGATGGGGATAACAATCATCGTCGTCCTGTTTCCGGGAACTCCTCCGACACAGTGCTTATCTAGTGTTATCCCCTTGAACTTCAGTTTCTTGCCGGTATTGACCATCGCTTTGGTCAGATGGACAATCTCTTCAGCACTAAATCCCTTTGTAAATCCTGCTGCGACAAAATATGTTTTTTCGATATCAGTCAAGCGGTCATTGGTGATATCATCGATGATGTGAAATAATTCATCATACCCTAATCGTTTGCCATAGAGTTTGTCGCGGATATGTTTTACCGATTCCGGCTTGCCCGTCAACCGTAAACGAACATCATGGCCGCCTTTAACGTTCATTTTTTTTAACACTTCTTCAAATAGTCCTATCTTTCCTACAGGAACAGCTTTATCGCTTTCAGAGATATCTAAGATACAAGTTATCTCTTTACCTCCATCATGCACTACTACCCTGTCACCGGAATGAAGGTCAAGAAGCTGAGCATCTTTCTCGTTAAGAATAGCTATAGACGGACCGCCCGTAGCAATGTCCATATCTTTGACTTTAAATTTCATCATGACCTCTTTTTAGGGGATGTTCTTCCTAAGCACTTATCAATACCTTTTGTTTTATATATTTAACGATTTAAAGAGAAAAATAATTATTTTAACAAGAACCTTATTTATTTTTCAATTGGAGAATCTGCTTTTTAAGAGGGTCTAATTTGTTCTCAATGATATCCCAAACTCGGTTTAAGTTGATCTTCCAGTAATGATGGGCAGCAACAATCCTAAAGTCCTGAATATCTCTCCAGGGAATTTCCATAGCCTTATCTTTAGCTTCTTTAGGTAGCTGAGTTGCTGCCTCCCCTATAATTTCTAAATTTCTTAAGACAGCATCCATCACTAATTCATTCTTTGAAAATGTATCAAAATTCATCCTATGAACATAACCTTTGATTCTATCAACAGCTTTAACTATATCCTGAAAATACAGCTCAGATTCGCGCTTCAACTTTTTCTCCACCTAAAAGATACGGCTTCAATTCATCCCTAATGAGGTTTTCTTCACCTAAGTCAACATCTGCTCCTAAAAGATCCCTTAAAAATTGAGATAAGTGAACAAAATCATCAAACAGACCTCTTCCTTCGGCAAAGACAACTAGCAGATCAACATCACTTTTCTTATGAGCCTCATTTCTAGCATAAGACCCTACTAATGTCATTTTCTCGACACCAAAGAGACGTATTCTATTCTTATTTTGTTCAATTTTTTGAATAATATTTTCTTTCGTTAACATAAATAACTCTAAAGAAGAATATTATTTAAAGCTTTCTTTCACAATATTTATATACTCTCTATAAGTAGTAAACAATCTATGGATCAACAAACCTTTAATGGAATAAGAACTAGATTAGAAGAAGAGATTAAAGACTAGAGACAGAGATTCATGCCGGATGGAGCGATAGAAACCCTTTCCCCCATGCAAGTAGATGCTGGGATGGCTGGTTATACCAGAGAAAGATTAGTCGCTCGAGAAGTAGCAGTAAACACTGCCATTGACAATTATACCGCAGGAGCATCGCGGGCATTACGATTAATAGCTGAGCAGTGTAAACTAGATTATACCCCATTAATCCCGCCCCGCTAAATCTTGCTTCTATTCCTTCCACTTCTCTTTCAGAAACTTCTCGATCTTCGGGATATCTTCCGGAGAGCTTAAGTCCAGCCAGTAATCTTGAAGAGGAAGAACTTTCACCTTCTTTTCCTGGGCCAGAAGATTGATGGCATCAGTAACTTCGATCTCTCCTCGTGGTGAAACACCGATATTTGACAGCTTCTTGAACAACAGAGGAGTAGATTTAAAAAATCCCGGCCAGGCTACATTCCCCACAAAAGAAGAGGGCTTCTCCACTGTCTTCTGCAGATAACCATCCTTCACCTGAAGAATCCCATATTTCTTCCAATCGCTAACTTCTTTTCCCGCCATATAAGTCAGGTCATCATCGATACAAAAAAGCTGCAAATCAGCAACAGAAAAGAGACTGTCCCCATAATAAACTAAGAAATTATCTTTCCCCACAAATCCTTTAGCCAGAGCGATAGCATGTCCGGTGCCTAACTGCTCTTTCTGTTCAATAAGTTTTGCTGAAAAATGATACTCGGACAAAAATTCCTTAATTTTCTCCTGCTTATAGCCAACAATCAGAACAACATCATCAAATCCAGCGTTCTGTAATGTTTTAATGACATAGTACAAGAAGGGCTTGCCGTTGATCTTCACTAGGACTTTAGGGATACTCTTCGTTAACGGAAGCATCCTTGTCCCTTTCCCCGCCGCCAAAATTACCGCTTTCATAGTACCACTATCATATTGATGTATCCATATTACTACTCACCTATTACTGCTTTCATTTTTCAAGAAGAAAGAGCAGCTCCTTTAAATTATTGATGGTGAAATCCACATCCCCTTTCTTGGGAGGAAAGACCTTGCCTCTTCCATGGTTCATGAACGCCGTTGCCATTCCCAGCTTCTTCGCCGGCAGAAGATCGCTATCATATTTATCTCCCACGACCAAAACTTCTCGAGACAACCATTTCCCTTTCTTCAGCAGCTTTTCATAGGCAGCAGTCTTATCATAATCAAGAGAGAAAATAATCTCCGAAAACATTTTGGGATCAATGCCTGCGTTCTCTAGTTTTAATCGCTGCACACGCTCTATGCCCCTGCTCACTAAGGCTAGAGTAACTTCTTTCTTCAAAACATCAAGTGTCTCCTTTACTCCCAACAGCGGCTTGATCTTAAAATCAGAATGAGAACATTGATAATAGCTCTTTATGGCAACATCTAAAAAGCGTTCCTCAGCGCCTATCTGCTGTAAAAACTTCTTGATCGCAGATGTGCCATCTTTCGACTTGCTATTAATGTCCATCAACAGCTGGAACGCTTTCTCCACATCCTTCACCACTAACCCTTCTTTGATCATCGCCAGAAGTGACCCTTTCAATTCCACCGGCAGAAAACAGTTCCACGTATCGATCAGGGTGTCATCAAGATCAAAGATGATAAACTTATATTCCATCCACTATCCTCATGATAACAGCAGCAAGCTTCTTGGCATCATGCCGAATCAATGCTCGGGTATGGGCGATAACATCGCTCTTGCTATAATTGGGATCAGAATTATCCAACAGATCTGCCTGCACCACACGATGATCTTTCAAATCATTGACAATGAATTCGCTTTCTGCTTCATATTTCTCCAGAAGATCTTTTGCCGGCTTTTGATCGTTAAGGATGATATAGTCAAAAACATCTTTTCCCATAAATCGTTTAATTTCACGGAGATAATCGCTTGCCTTAAATCCAGGAGTCTGAGCGCGCTTGTTCATGAGGTTCATGACAAACACTTTTTTCGCTTTAGAATCCCGGATAGCCTTGCTTACTCCTTCCACCAAGAGATTGGGGATTAAGCTCGTATATAATCCTCCTGGCCCAAAGACGATCATGTCTGCATTCATGATCTCATCGATGGCATGAGCATCCGCTTTAGGAAATGGTTCCAGGTAAATGGTCTTGAAACCGACTAACGTCTCCTGACACAACAAAATTTCACACTCTCCTTTCAATAATTTGCCGTTAGCAAGAACCATATTCAATCGTACAGGGTTCATGGTTACCGGAATGACTTTCCCTTTGATATTGAGAATTTTCCCAACTTCTTCAACCGCTTTTTCAAAACTTCCCGTCACTTTTTCTAATGCTGATAATAAGATATTGCCAAAACTATGCCCGCCTAACGAGCCGTTCTCAAAGCGGTAATTCATCAGGCTCCTCATCAATCTGCCAGAATCCGATAAGGCTACCAAGCACTGCCGCACATCTCCAGGAGGAAGAACACCTAACTCATCACGCAGAATTCCCGTACTGCCACCGTCATCAGCCATAGAAACGATGGCAGCTAAGTCCACATCATGTGTCTTCAATCCTCGTAAGACGACAAAACTTCCCGTTCCGCCGCCGATGACGACTACTCTTTTCATTTGGGAAGAAGAAAAGGAAAATCTCTTTTAAAGATTGTGGAAGAGAAAAATAAAAAATTAAGCTGTTCTTGCATTAAACCCGACGTACATCACTTTCGCCCCGCCAGCAGCCCAGGTAGGTCCTTGAACACATACCTCTAAACCATATACTCTTCCCAGACTATCTGCTAAATGCTGCACACGTTCCTGTTGTCTCTCCACAACACTATCGGGCTTATTAGGCCAATCAAGAGCGACCCCCACTCTATACGGAGCATGAGCCTGAGGATTGCTAACAGGAAAAGTGTTTAATCCCGCTAATTCATAATTTAATCTTAATAGCAAGACAGCCCTATCTACTCTGTTTAAAAGACTCATTCTCTATTCCTCCACAAAATCATCTAATACCGCAGTCATTTCTTCCCCGGCATTCAGCATCCCTTTTGCCTTCATGTACTCTTTGGCAACTAAGTAGAAAACAATGCCGACAGACTTCTTCCCTTTATTGTTGCAAGGAACAACTAAATCCAAAAGGTTTGACTGGTTGTTCGTATCACATAAGGCGATAACCGGAACTCCAACTCTGCCCGCGTCATCAACAGCATTCTTGTCCGTCCAAGGATCACAGACCATGATCAATTTTGGCTCAGTAAAGGTAGTTAAGTTTGGATTCGTCAAAATACCTGGAGGATATCTGCCGTTGATCACTCTTATGCCAGTCAATTGATGCAATTTTTTCAACGCTTTCCAGCCGTTCTCTCTTCTGCTGAGGATTAAAATGTCTTGAGGATTATATTTGCAGAGCAGATTGATCGCCAATCTGATACGCTCATCAATTTTTTTCAAATTTAAAACGCTTAACCCATCTGGCCTGGTCTTGTAGATGAAATCAGCCATATATTTCGTCTTGAATTTCGTTCCAATATGGATTCCTGATTTCAAATATTCATTCGAATCAATCAATAGATTTTCTGCTTCTTCATTTGTGCTCATGTGTATCTCCACGTATAAACCAAGAATAAGATTATTCTTGTCTACGTTTTCTTTTGTGTGAAATTAAACCATGATTTAATTTCATGCTCAAAAAAACGAAACTTAGAAGTTTTCTAAGTCTACGTTTTTTTTTGCCTCACGTAGCTATTCTCATCACCGTAATGACAAGAGTTGGCTTTATTACCTTCATTTGAGGGGTAATTTATAAAGGTTTTGTGTCTGAAAAGCTTAGTGGAAAATGAAGTCAGCATCAATATCACGAGCGTTTCTCTGCTTAAACATCTACCTGCGGAAGGGGTCGTTCCTTACGGGAAGGAGCCGCATTCCACAGACCACATCAAGAAAACGAGTCGATGCTGACCGAGCAAAGCGAGATTTTCCACTAAGCTACGTCCGGAACAGGAACTTCATTCAACAGATTGACACTTGGCTGCAGATCGATAAGGAAATCCGCCACCAAATAAAGATGAGAAACTCCCATGATCCCCACAGAAACACCATCACCATGCTTCTTCCGGATGCCATCCGCAATAACCTGATTCCTACGAGGATCAATAACTTTGCGGAAACTCCTCACCGCATGGCGAGGCATAGTTGCCGTTTCACTCGCAAAAAAATCTTTATCTTCACCGATTATCTGAAAATATTCTGCAAAAGCTTCTGCTCGCTGATAGTCTCGTTCAACATCATAGCGAACATTAGCAACATGCTCTTCAAAGGGAGATTCTAAGCCTTTTAACACACTTGCTTTTACTTCAGGAGTCAATCCTTTATCATGCATCCCCATAGCTCTCCGCAACCCATACGTAAACAGCCAGCGAAATAACCGAGAGCCAGAAGACACATCAACATAATGAACTTGAACATCAGGATGACTGCTCTGATAATCAAATGGTCGTGCAACCTCATAGCCATAATCTTTATTTTTGAAAGCAGCCAATTCCAATAATCGCTGCCGCTGATCAGCATCTAAAACAAAACCTTGACTTGTCCATCGATCCATAGTAGCTTCATGCTCTGCCAATCTCTTTTCCAAACTGCTGGCAAGAATATCTTTAGCTCTATCAGCAGATATCTCGACAAAGATGTTGCGAGGAGATAATGCTTCTAAAACCCTATCCAGCCGATACGCTCCGTCAGGATCAGTATGGACTGTTCCAACAAGATATAATTGCCCCATGATCCTTCTTTCGAAGCCCGTTTTATAAATTTTACCCTTAAAAAGTGATAACTAAATGCCTAGAAAAAGATTATATCTCCTCAACTCCCCCCCCAACAATCTTAAACTTCCGTTCCAATCCTTCCGGCAGGCTTCGATGTTTTCGTAACGTCAATACTCTTCCCTGGCGAAGCTTCTGCAATTCAATCAGGCATTTCGAGCCATACTTCAATAAATCGCCACCGACCATCTTCACGTTATCCCTATCATCAAAATCAGCATAGACTTGATTTGTCAGCAATACAGGAATTTTTTTCCGCCGGGATATCTCTACTAAATACGCCATCTGCCTTCCTAAAGAAGCGTTGGCATCATAAACACCATCTGGTTTTCCTAATTCCAAGCGATAAAGCATAGAGATGCTATCTACCACAATTAAGCCGATATGCTCATTGACCTCTTCTTTCAGCTTCTCAAACAATTCTTTCTGCTCCGTAAAATTCATGGGGCTAAGAAAAACAACCCGTTCCAGGATCTCTTTATAATTCGAGCAGAGCTGCTTGATGCGCTCTACGGAAATGCCGCCTTCCGTATCCATAAACAGCACTTTCTTCCCCTGAGAAGCTACCTTTACAGCAGCCATCAAGCAGAGATTGGTCTTGCCGCTGCCGGATGGACCGTAAATGGTCGTCACCACATCCTGATCATAGCCACCCTGCAGCAAAGCATCCAGAAAGTCCGCACCCATCGATATTTTCCCCATAATCTTAATTTTAGCGGTACGGGATTTAAATGTTTCGAGGTAAAAAAATCTTACCACACAGCATTATCCAAAATAAACCAACTTCTCTAAGATACATTTAAATATCATTTTTCTTTATCTATTTCCATGTTCCTAAAAAAGAGGATGTTGGTTATCGTAGATGTATCTTTAATCCTTATTGCAGGAATTCTGATTCTTCATCTGTTCGGCTTCAATTTTCCCAGTCTGGGAGATGCAAAAGCGACCATAACACCGGGCGAGCCAGCCTGCTTCTATGAATATGAGCGAGAATTTAACCTGGCAGCGAGCTTAGAGATGTGCTGCTGGGAAGCCGTCAAGCGTGTCAACCAGAAATCTGTCGGCTTGTATGAGCAAGGCGAATGGCTGAGTTGGATTTATTATAACAACAATGGAAAGGGCAATATCTGGATGAACAGCAAAGCGAAAGTAGAATGCGAACAGCTGCCCTTTTGGATCAGAAAATGAAGAACATAAACCAGAAAATAAAGAGAAGAAAATGAAGAGAAGAAAAAATAGACCATCTCCTATCCTTTCATCTAAAGGGATCTTCTTCATCTTGCTGGCAGTTGTCTTGATCTTAGGAACATTGAATCTGTTGCAAGCCAAAGGTCTGTTCATCCCCAGCCAGCCTAAACCTCTCGTAGAGAATGGCGTTGTCGATCTTGACAGATTAACCTTAGAGCAAAAGATTGCGCAGATGACCGTCGTGCTTTGGGTTCCCGACCTGATGCCAGCCTGGAAGAACCTACAGATGGGGGGATTATACATGTATGCATTGGCCACAGAAAATTATTTCAGATCACTGATTACGGAACTTCAGCAAGAGATGGTCATCCCTTTTTTTATCACCGCAGATGCAGAAGGCTGCTTCAATCCTTTTGAAAATTTCTGGGATTTCCTGCCCAATAATAAGATTGCCACCGTAGGAGAAGCGTTTGAAAAAGGATTTAGGGAAGGCCAGGAGATGAAAGACCTCGGTTTTAACCTCAATTTTGCTCCTGTTGTCGATTTAGGAGATGAGATCTGGAAATGCCGAAGCTTTCCCGGCAGTGAGGTAGAAGTGGCAGAGCTAGCTCAAGCGTATACGCTAGGTTTGCAAACGCAAGGAATCAAGGCAACAGCAAAGCATTATCCTGGAAAAACATTAATTGGCAAAGATCCTCATAAGAATATTGCAGAAGCAGAGATTGAAGCGAAAGATCTTTATCCTTACTATTATCTCATCGAGAAAGGTGATGTATCATCCATCATGGTCAGCCATCTGATTACAACGGGAGAAGTTGATTCACAGGGCGTTCCCTCTGTCGTTTCCGTAGAGGTCATTGAACATCTGAGACAACAATTTCCCGGCCTGATCATCTCCGATGAGATTCATATGTTAGGATTAAAAAATTATTATGCTACGGTCGATGAGATGTACATTGCTTTGTTTAAGGCAGGCAATGATCTGATCTTAAACTTTGATAAAGATCCTAATGAAGTGTACCGCATGATCCAGGTGATTAAAGCATCTGTCGAGGCAGGAGACATTTCTGAAGATCATATCGATGCTTCCGTCAAGAAAATTCTGGAAGCGAAAGGGTTTGTGGTGAAGGATTGAGAGGTTATGAATTCTTTTGCCAACTGGACGTATTTAGTTCGGTTGAAAATAGTGGCTTGGTCAAGAGGTCAAATCTGTAAAGAGCTTCGTCAGATAGGATTAGTTGCGAGACTTTAAGTTTAAAACAGTTACTAATACTTCCATTTTCGATATGAAGTCTCGCCAGAGTGACGTGCAAGCTAGCGAAGCTACGCTTGCTAGCAGGTCACAACGACCTGCCACTATTTTTGGTATGGAACTAAATACGCACTGCCAACTATCAGCTGATTAACAGGATTAAATTACACCAAGAACTCCTCTTCACTCCTTCCCGCACTCTTCCGGCACTTCTCCATCGATAAGCTTGAACTCCTCACAGATGGCAGAATGTAGCTCTTTCACTGCCGTATGGCCATGAAAGACTTGATTATTGACAACGACGGAAGGAAACTGCGTGATGTTATATGACGTCATCATGATATCGATCATCGGCTCATCATTGAATGCTGAATTCAACGAAAATACTAATAGCCTTTGCCCGAACATCTTCTTCAGATAATCTAAGATATCACCCTGCGTATCCAGCTCATTCTCATCATAGAAATAGATGATCTTGATGTTGTCTTTGGAACATTTATTATCGATTTCCTGAGACAGCAGGAAATACTGGATCTCCGTCAAAAAGTAGTCCCGCAATTGCAGGTCAAACTCTTCCTGGTTAATGATAGTATTGCGCCCATAATCAACGATGATGCCCATCTTCCGAGTAAGCTCAGCAATATTATTTTCCAAAATCCTATTCAAAGAATCACATCCGGCGATTCCTGAAGTAACATACCTCTGCTGCAGCTGCAAACTCAGCAAGTTTGATTTTTCTAGGAGAGAACTCTGTTTAGCATCATCCAGCCGAAGATTGTCGATAGACAACCCCATGACGATCCCACCGGCAAAGACGAGAATCGTCAAGATAAAGGCAAGTGCATATTTTTTTACGCTTATTGTTCTGGCCATGAGTCATAGATAGTATGTGCAAGCATCTTCAAAATTCTTGAAGATATTGTTGATAGAGCTGCACCCCCGTAAGGGACAACCCCCTGCAACGCTCGTTGATGATTTTAAATATTGAATTTTGACCTTATGATGCTATGCACATACCATAGATATCCCTGCATTCAAAAAGATCATTTCCAATAATCCTTCCTTCTGCTGGCATAGCGGAAAGCTATAGCAATCCACACTGTGCTGATGAAAATCGAGTAAACGGTCAGATATAAAAGTAATGAAACCCAAGTTCTGCCATGGTTGGTGATCTTCTCTTCAACAACTTTAAATGAATACATCATGATAAAGAAGCTGATCGCCATGAGCGTAACAGCGATCGTCACCTTAAAGAAAGGCAGGCTGAGGATATTAAACTGGAACGTAAACCCCTTGATCAGCGTAAGAAGATCATAATTCACCGCCTGCAGCGAGGAAAGCCATGACCATGCCCTCGACAGGACTTGCTGCAGCAGAACCACCGTCAAAATGATGGCAATAGCTCCTGAAGCGATGATCGTGGGCATCCTCAAGAAACCAAAATCCCCATAATTTTTATTGAACATCAAGCTCTTATAAGCTAAAGCATTGTCGATAGAGCCCTTATACCATCTCACTCTCTGGCGGAATAAGCTTCTCCATGTTTGTGGTGTTACTGTCTCCACGACGGCATCAAAGCGCTGGATGATCTTATAATGATGCTTCTGCAAGCGGATGGCTATCTCCAGGTCTTCCGTAAGATTCTTCTCATCATAGCCCCCTAAATCCTGCACCACCTTTGTCCGATAGATGCTAAACGGTCCAGGAGTCACGTGGATGCAATCTATGTGGGCATTCAGCTGGCGGTAGAACATGTTGATCAGATATTCATACCACTGCACTTTCTGAAGAGTATTTTCCGGCTTCTTTACTTTTAACAATGGGCAGACCGCTGCCAATTGGGGATCGGCATCAAAATGAACGATCATCTTCTTTAAAGCATCAGGCGAGACAAACGAATCGGCATCGAGGCTGGCAAAAAATTCTCCCTTCACAAACTTCAACCCGTTATTCATCGCACTTCCTTTGCCCTTATTTTCTTGATTGATAAGAGTAATATCACGATGAGGATATCCCTTTATAACTTCCTCAACAAGAGCTTTTGTACGATCGGTAGACCCATCATTGACAACGATGATCTGCACTTTTTCCGGAGGATAATCTAATCTCAAAGCCGATTCCA
>DATDXI010000053.1:0-3474 GCA_035289385.1 Candidatus Nanoarchaeia archaeon
TGATATTGCTGCAAGGACTCGATAGCCAACGTTAATCCTTTCAGTAACTCCGACCTATTCTTTCCCAAAATACAGGGACCTATCTTATACAGTGAATAGATTAGAACAGTTATGGCCACTAGATCAAGGTCCTTATGGGCAGCAACGTCATCGATAGCATGATCGCTAAGCTCTTTAAGCTCTGTAACATCCTGAGGATCTTCTTGCTGAAGAATCTGTCGAGCATTCGTCAAATCATATAGGATCTCTGTTCGAATAACCTCTTTCATAGCAAGTGGATTATCCCTATCTTTATTAAGATTTTGGACACAGCAAGGTTTAAATAATATCCCCTTCCCTGAAACAAACCACGGGCCTGTCGTATAACGGCTATTATACACCGCTGGCAGCGGTGTGATTCGGGTTCGATTCCCGACAGGTCCATTTTTTGCTGCTACCATGATCCGAGTGATAGGAATAGGAAAAATAAAGGATCCTTTCTACAGAGAAAAAGCTCAAGAGTACTTGCTTCGCTTAAAGAAATATGCTTCGGTAGAATATATTGAACGCTCAGCGTTACCTTATGATCTGCAAAACTGTATTCTTCTTGATGAGCACGGGCAAGAGTTTTCATCCGTGGAATTTAGCAAATACCTTCAGAAAAAGATGATGGAAGAAAAAAATATTACCTTTATTCTTGGTCCGGCAGAAGGGTTTTCTAAAGAGGTTTTGCAGAAAGGCCTGTTGAGGATTTCTTTGTCGAAGATGACCTTTCCTAATGAGTTGGCCAGAGTTGTTTTTCTGGAGCAGATGTATCGCGCATGTACCATCATGAAGAATGAGCCGTATCATAAGTGATTCTCCCAATAGATTTAAAATAAAGTCTTGTTTTTAGTCGTGAAAGGGCCTGTGGTCCAACGGCTATGACGCAACCTTCGCAAGGTTGAAGCTCCGGGTTCAAAACAGATGTCACGCCACAAGAAAACCAACAAAGATTTGTTTTCGGTGCTGAAATGGGATAGTTTTCCTATTTCATGCATCTGAAAGGTGGAGACTTCGCTACGCTTCGTCGAAATCGTGTCATCTGGTGAAAGTCCCGGCAGGTCCACAACAGTTCTCCTAGAACTGAAAGGAGAGTCCGGAATTCGCTTCGCTCACCCACGCAAAAGAGAACATTGATAGCCACAGCTTGACCATAACAACCTTTATATCCCACATAATAATCCCCCAATCATGGCTTTAGCGGTAACTCATGTTATTGTAACAATAGTGGTATTAGATCTGTTTAGGCATTATGCCTTTGGCAAACGTCAATTTCCAAAATATCTGCTGATCATCGGAGGGATTGCCGGATTGTTTCCAGACATCGACATACCACTCAGCTGGGTCTATAATTTTTTGACAGGAGCTTCTGCAGATCTTCATGGCGCTTTTACTCACTCGTTATTCTTTCCACTATTATTTTTAGGGATGGGAATAATCCTCTATAACTCTCAGAAAAAAAAATGGGCAAAGATACTGTTTGTCATCTCCTTCGGCTGGTTTTTCCACCTATTCCTCGATTGCCTTTATGGAGGGTATAAAACATTCTTCTGGCCGCTAAGTTTTGCACCAAACTTCTGCCCGAAATGGGGCATCCATGCTTATGCCGCAAGTATTGATGCAATTATCTTAGTTTTATGGCTGGTGCATGAAGAGATCCATAAGAGGATAAAGGATTATATCTGAGAACAACACCAGCTTATTTCCTTAAATAATCATCATACCTTTCCATCGCAGGACGCTCCCAATCTTCAACTACTCTCGAATTGAATCCCTCCTTTCCAATCCTTAGAGCGGCATCATTTGCTTTTCTCATCAGTCTTGCCTCCGTCTCTGCAATATCACCAATATCATAACTTAGAAGATGAACACCTGCTGGTTCGCGAAGAACGACATCGGGCCTATATTCAATAAGCATTCTAAAAGTTAAGAAATATTCAATACTCGTTGGAACAATCCAAAATATATTGTTCTGATAGCTGCTCTCAACAACTTGGGGAACCACATCAACCCTTTCAATAAGGCATCCCTCATCAGATAATCGTTTTGCCTTATCTAGAAGCTCTCCTAAGTCCGTTGGACATAACCCCCGCAACAAAGAGAATGATATATTTTTTGTAGCTTGATAAAGTACCCCCATAATACTATTAAATATCAGATAGTTTATATTATTTTCTGGTTTTTTGATAGAGTATCGCCATTATGACTAAAGCATCGATTACTAATACTCATCCCAAGCTTTGATCTCCAGACCATGCTGATGGTAATATTCTAAGGCATCGACCATCTGCTTGGCAATCTTGATATCTGTAATGAGGGGAATATCAAAATCAACCGCGGTCCTTCGAATAAGATAACCATTGGTCAATTCGGAAGATAAATTATTTTTAGGGATGTTGATGATCATATCCATCTTTCCACCTTTCAGATACTCCATAATATTCGGGCTTTCTTGTTCTAAAGGCCAATGAAGCGGCTGAACAGGAATATTATTTTCCCTTAAGAATGCTGCAGTACCTGTCGAGGAAAATAGGTGATATCCCATAATGGATAATTTTCTGGCGCTTTCTAAGAATTCTGCCTTGCTCTCGATCGGGCCAGTCGACAACAGGATGTTCTTCTTTGGAATCTTGAATCCCGCAGAGAGGAAAGCCTTGAGGAAAGCATCATTCACCTCTAATCCTAAGCAGGCAACTTCTCCCGTTGAGGCCATTTCTACCCCTAATATTGGGTCAGCTCCTTTCAGCCGGGAATAGCTAAATTGTGCTGCCTTCACCCCCACAAAGTCAAGATCCAACGATGATTTTTCTAATGCTGGAACATCTTGGCCAAGAATAGCCCGGGTAGCATAATCCACAAAATTATGGTTAAAGACCTTGGAGCAAAAAGGGAAACTTCGTGAAGCACGAAGATTGCATTCGATGACCTTCACATGATTTTTATAGGCAAGGAACTGAATATTAAACGGGCCGGTGATCCCGAGAGCTTTAGCTATCTTTTTGCTGATCCGCTTCACCTGCCGGATTGTTTCAATGTACAGCCTCTGAGCAGGAAGCATCAACGTAGCATCACCAGAGTGGATGCCGGCATTTTCAATGTGTTCGGTGATAGCATAAATAACAATCTCTCCTTTATTGGCAACAGCATCAATCTCTATCTCTTTAGAATTCTCAATGAATTTGGTGATGACAACAGGGTGTAAAGGGTTAACTTCCACCGCCTCTTGAAGATACTTCAGTAAGCTAGTGTCGTCCCATACCACATTCATCGCCGCTCCACTGAGCACATAACTGGGCCTGATCAGGACAGGATAACCCACCATCTGGGCAAAGGAAGTGGCATCTTCCAGAGAACTCAGCTCCTTCCAGGGAGGTTGATCAATATTCAAGCTGTCAAGGAGTTGAGAAAATTTATGACGATCTTCTGCCATATCTATCTGTACTGGAGATGTAC
>DATDXI010000054.1:0-10671 GCA_035289385.1 Candidatus Nanoarchaeia archaeon
TAGTTTTGTAGTAATGTAGTAAAAGAATATATATAAAGATTTCTACATTTGTAGTATGGGAAAACGTCAAATAAGCTTTTTTATTGAGAATGACCTTTGGAAGAAGTTTTCTATTAAATGTATTGAGAAAGGAACAAGTAAGACCGAAGTTCTCGTTGATGCTGTAGAAAAGTTTGTTAGACAATAGAGTTTCTGCTGAAAATACAAAAAGAGGAAGTATTCTCTTAAGGACTCATTCTCCCACAACCACCAAAATCTTAATAAACTTCAGCTCCTTAGAAATGTCATGGCTTCTCCTGACCCTAGTGTATCTCCGGTAGCTCCTTTTGTCACGGCAATCAAGAAAATTGTCAAGAAAAATGGCATCACTGCAGATTTTAGCATAGAAAAATTCTACGAGGGGATCGTTAAAGCCTTGCACTCCGCGAATATCGATGACAAGAATCTGGCCATAGAGCTTACTAAAAAAGCGTTGACAAAACTGGAGCAGCAATTTAAAGATTCCTTGATTAGCGCAGAAGATGCTGCCAGTATCATTGAACGGACGCTGATGGAAGAAGCGCAGATCAAAGCAGCAAAAGCATATATCCTCTACCGCCATAAAAAACACGAAGAGCGTCAGAGAAGGGCTTTCATCGTAGGCCATAAAGATATCGAAGAAAATCTCTTATTCACCGACCAGGCCTTGAAAGTGCTGGAGCGGCGGTATCTCCTGAAAGATAAGGACGGCAGCGTTATCGAAACGCCGAAACAGATGCTGCAGCGTGTTGCTAAAAATATTGCCAGCGCTGACCGTTATTATAAATCTTCTAAGGAAGATATTGAAAAAACAACTAAAGAATTCTATGAGATGATGGCAGCGTTACAATTTCTTCCTAATTCTCCTACGTTGATGAATGCCGGAACGAAAGTGCAGCAGTTGAGTGCTTGTTTTGTCTTGCCCATAGAAGACACGATGCAGGGAATTTTTGGCTCATTGAAAGATGCTGCCTTGATTCATCAGCGTGGCTCCGGCACGGGATTTTCTTTTTCCAGGTTGCGCCCGAAAGGAGATTCCGTCAAAGACAACATGGGCGTTGCTTCCGGCTCGGTTGATTTTCTACGAGTTTATGATTCTGCTTTAGAAGCGATCAAGCAGGGCGGAGTAAGAAAGGGGGCAAATATGGCTGTTCTTCGTGTTGATCATCCCGATATCATCCGATTTATTGAGGCAAAACGGGACAAGCAATCATTAAAGAATTTTAATATTTCCGTAGGCATTACCGATAGGTTCATGAAGGCAGTGGAAGCAGATAAGGATTATTATCTCACTAATCCAAGAACGGGGAAACATGTGGGAAAACTTCGGGCAAGAGATGTATTCTCCATTATCACCCAAAATGCCTGGAAGACTGGCGATCCAGGGTTAGTCTTCATCGATGAGATCAACCGAAAACATCCGGCAAAAAATCTTGGTGATATTGAGACGACAAACCAATGTGGTGAAGCGCCTCTTCTTCCCTATGAAGGCTGTGTTTTGGGATCGATAAACCTCAACAAATTTGTCAATCAGGAAAAAAAAGAAGTGAAATGGGATGATTTAGCAAAAACAATAATTACTGCGGTTCATTTTTTAGATAATACGATTGACATGAATACTTATCCTAAAAAGATCATCGAAGAGACAACAAAAATGACGAGAAAGTTTGGCCTGGGCTTGATGGGCTTTGCTGATCTGCTGGCTACATTGAGGATAAAGTACGATAGCGAGCAAGGATTAGAGATGGCAGACCAAGTGATGTCATTCATTCGCCAAAAAGCCTATGATGCTTCCGAGCAATTGGCAGCAAAACGAGGAGCTTGCCCCGCCTGGCCGGGATCGGACCATGAGAAGACAGGGAAGAAGATGCGCAATATGACTTGCCTTTCCATCTCCCCCACGGGAACGATCAGCATCTTAGCAGACGCTTCCCCTGGCTGTGAACCATTCTTTGCTATATCCTACCAACGCTCTATTTATGGCAGCGATAGCGATTTAGTCTATATGAACAAAGAATTTGAAAAAGTTGCCAAAGAACGAGGTATTTATACCCCCGAACTGATGAGAAAAGTGTCCCGCTCGGGAAATATCCAGATGTGGAAAGATATCCCTCGCGATATCCGAGATATTTTTGTTACATCTCAAGATATCAAGCCAGAATGGCATATCAAGATGATGGCAACACTTCAAAAGCACATTGATAATTCCATCTCCAAGACGATAAATTTCCCGTCAACTGCTTCCATTAAGGACATTGAAGAAGCATATATACTGGCTTGGAAAGCAAAATGTAAAGGCATCACTATCTATCGTGATGGAAGCTATGAAGATCAGGTCATTAACATTGGGGAAGGGTAATAAAGGTCATTGACACTTCAGAGACTATTGAAACTTAAGAGACTATTGGACAATAAGAGAAGAAAGTGATTGCGCAAGAAACGGATTGTAACAGAAATGGATCATCAACAGGGATACGATGAAAATTTACACAAAAACAGGTGATAAGGGGAACACCTCTTTTTTTGGCTGCGGCATCGTCAGGAAAAGCGATCCTAGAGTGGAAGCTCTGGGAGTTTTTGATGAGCTGAATTCCATCATCGGCTTGACACTATGCTTTGTTGAAGATGAAAAACTGCGGAATCAATTGACGAAAGTGCAGCATGATCTCTTTACCTTGGGAGCAGATTTATCTTGTTCAGCGGTGAAGGCTGATACTATCCCTCGGGTTAATGAAGTTCATGTCAAAGAGTTGGAAGATGCTATCGATGAGCTGGAAGAAAAATTAGGCATGCCTCGGAAATTCATTTTACCAGGAGGAACCGTTTCCAGCTCTTTCCTGCATCTTTGCAGAACAACAACAAGAAGAGCAGAGCGTGTTTTAGTGAATGTGAGTGATACATTACAGCTGAGTCCGGCGATGCTCAGTTATGTCAATCGCTTGAGTGATTTCTTTTATGTCTTGGCGAGACAAGCAAATAAGGAGCTTGACATCAAGGAACAGCAGCCGATCTATAAATTTTTCAAGCAGGAGAAGATGGAATAAGAGAGACTAAGAGAGACTAAGAGAGAATAAGAGAGAATAAGAGATGGAGAATGCAGCTTGGTGAGACCACTTCTTGTTTTCCATACTTCTTTTCTCCATTTCTTTTTCATACTTCTTTTCAATACTTATTTATTAAGGATAATTGTTTAAGAGATACTATCTTTCCTTTATCCTGATCAAGTGCTGAGGAAAAAGAGGTGTTGAGAGGCCCTGAAGCTCTGTCTTCAGGGTTGCTCTCTCTGATTTAAGGGAGATTTTATTCTTAGATTATTTTCTCTTTAGCTAACTGGTTTGAAAAGGACATTAAGACTATTTCTCCTTCGTTGTCTAAAACTAGTTTTACTGAATGATTTAAATGCTCTTTAATTTTTTCATCTTTAATCAAATGAATATAATCATGCACCCTTTTAATCTCTTCTGTAGAAGGTAATGAAAATATAGCCGGGTAGTCAGCCATGATATGCCTAATAGAACGATTCAATTCACGTCGTAGAAAATCGGTTACAGCTTTTTTATGCTGTACTTCTAAACTTTTTTTATTATGAGCTATATATTTTGCTAACCAGTAAATATGGTCGCCAATGCTTTCTAATCTTTTAACAATGAGCATATAGTGAATAATGAAATTAATGTTTTTTATTTTTGAGCTTTGCAGTAAACTTGAATCGCTAAGAGAAAGAGAAAGCATCTTTGTAATAAGGTGATATAAACGGTCTGTCTCATTTTCGTTAAGAATCATCTCTTGGACATCAATTTCCTCCAATAGATTAAGGATCATCTGCTCAATGATCAAGCTCATCCTAAACATTGATTGTTCTACATCAACTTTAGTCTTGTCTAAAAGTATTCTAATGATAATCTTATTTTCTTCTTCACGAATTATTTCTGCTCCGATCAAGGAAGGCAATGTTGCCCGAATTTTTTTCTTTGTTTCCTTATTCAGCTCTTTAGAAAATAATTCAATAGTCTCAAAACCAAGATAATAGAGCTTTAATAAAATCTGCTCTATGTTTTTAGAATATTCGTTGATATTTAAGCTTATACTCTCTTTGGACAAAGCGGTGCTTATACTTTTTGAAAGGACTAACGAACCGTTATCTTGTTCTGTAATGAGAAGTAGTTGGCCTTCTTTTAAAGAATTTTTTATGATCCACGGCTTGGGAAGCGATAATGTATAGGTCATCCCGGCTACTAACTGGATTTTGCGTTGTTCCATTCTGTCCTTTGTCTCCTTTTTAATTATTCTTGAACTATATAAATATTTTGTTAACTATGTAAAATATGTTGGTTAAATATATATTTTTAAGAGGTATCTTTTATTCATAAAATGGTAAGGAGGGAATTAAACATGAAACAAGAACTAAGTGATATGGTACGGGGGATGTATCATCAGGCAGTTACTTACGCCCCACTAGCTGCTGCTTTAGGCGGCTGCAATGAGAATGGTGAGCCGAGTTATCTAGCTTGGGGTGTTGGTGGTTTAGCAGCACTGGCTTTAGGAGCCCTGGTGGTAAGTTCAGTACGATCTTCATCTGGAGGAACAGACTACCAAGGAAGAGATTATCAATCTCGAGAAAGGAGAGCTCGCAGTGGAACTACCTCCAGAAGCAGTCCTTCAACAGCAAGAGATAGTAATGGGTATTATCCATCGGATGATAGTAGTTCAAGTATTCTTCCTCTACTTATAGATAGCGGCCATCATGATAGCGGCCACTATGATGGAGGTTCTGGTGGTTGGGGTGGTGATTTTGGCGGAGGAGATTGTGGTGGTGGGGATTGTGGCGGCGGCGGTGATTAATACTTATCAAAAATAATAGATTAGGGTAATCTTACCACTCCTCCTTTATTTTTCATTTTTTTGACAATATCGGATGTAGTATCCAATGTAGTATCCAATGATAATTAATATCACGCTGATAACCATTATATTCAACTAACATAAACGCTATAAATGGCATGGCTTTCAAGAGATCATGCTTCTGCAGGAATTGCGCCTAGAGAATATTCGGTCGTATACTAAAGGCACGATCCGTTTTCCAATAGGATCAACCTTGCTCTCTGGAGACATCGGCTCTGGGAAATCATCTTTGCTGCTGGCAGTTGAATTTGCTTTATTTGGAACATCTCGGCCGGACTTGCCGGCAGAAGCTCTTCTCAAAAAAGGGGCTGTTCATGGCTCCGTAGAATTGCTCTTTACTCTCCAGGGTCAACAGTACCAGATCAAAAGAAATCTGAAGAAAGAGAAGGATTCCATCAAGCAGGCATCTGGCTATGTTATCAGCAACAACAGCAAGAAAGAGCTGACTGCCGTTGAGCTGAAAGCAGAGATCTTATCATTATTAGGATATCCTGAGGATCTTCTTAGCAAAAACAAGAATTATGTCTTTCGCTATACGGTCTATTGTCCGCAGGAAGAGATGAGATATATCCTTCAGGAAGACCCCGAAGCAAGATTGGATACGTTACGAAAGATATTCAACATTGATAAATATAAGGTCATCCGTGATAATATTCAGCTGGTCTTGCGTGGTATGCGAGTCGACATAGCTGTGTTGAAAGGATCGACAGAACATCTGGAACGTTGCCGTGAAGAGCTTCGAGCAGCACAACAACAGGAGCATGATCTTCAACAAGCAGCTTCCGCTCTTCGTCCGAAGTTAGAAAATCTTGAAAAGAACGTGCAGCAACAACAACAAGACCTTTCTCTGCTGGAACAGCACTACCATCACATCCAGGAAGGAGAATACCAGCTCAAGACATCTACTCTCTTTCTCCATGAAAAGAAACAATATTTCCAGATGATCCATGCCAAGCTGGAACATCTGACCTATGAATTAAGCGCATATTCTGATTATGGAGACCTCTCCACGATCAATTTGATGCTGACAGATTCTGATGAAAAACGGACAGCGATGATCCGAAGAAAAACAGAACTTCAGGAGAGAATAACCAGTCTCCAGAAAGAGATCGGAAAAGTATCTGAAGAGATCCAGCGGATCCGCAGAGAAGTTGCAGCTGAAGAAGAAAAAAAACAAGCTATCCTCGTATTGACTGAAGAGCTGAGAAACAAAAGCGGCGTAGAGCTTCGGGAGAAACAAGTTCAGGATCTGCTCGATAAAGTAAATCAAGCGATCATCAGAAACGAAACTATCCTAGAAGAGTCCAGAAAGATGACCAGCCAAGTGGTATCATTAGATCAATGTCCCACCTGCTTCCAGCAAGTATCTTCGGAGCATAAGCAGAACATTCATGATCATGAAGAGCAGAAGATAACTGTTGCTAACAAATTGCTGGAAGATTTTAAAGTAAAAAGGCTAGAGATCATTCAAGAACGGGAGAAGATCTCACTCCAGCTCAAAGAGATGATGCTCAGGGAGAAGAAGCTTCTTCAAACGACCGTCGAATGGAATCATCTGCTGGAGAAAAAATCACGGCTAGTATTGCTGGAAACTCAGCAGCTGAACCTTGTGGCAGAGAACAATAGTCTGGTGAGCGAAACATCTCGCTGGAAAGAGGAGGATCTTCATCTTCTTGACGAAAAAATACAAAATTTTCAGAAGATCAAGCAATTTCTCTTGCAGCAAAAAGATTTTATTCAGCAGGAACAGCAGCTTTCCTTAGAAATAAATCAGCTGGAAAAGAAACAATCATCGCTGCAGTCAGATCTTGCTGCCCTCCGCTCAACGTATCAGGGGATTGACATCATCAAGAAGATAGCAGAACAGAAGACTATCATGGCAGCATCGCTTCAGGAAGAGAAAAAATGGTCCGTGGAGCTTGCTCAATTGAATGTCCGTTTCGATGCAGTCAAGGTGCAGAAAGAAAGGCTCTTGAAAGAATCGGAGAAAATGACCACGGAGCGTAATCGCCTCTTGCGTCTGCAAGAATTATCTGCCTGGCTGGAAGAATATTTCCTTAACCTTACTTATACTCTTGAAAAACAAGTATTGCTGAATATCCATTATGTCTTTAACCAGCTGTTTCAGGAATGGTTTTCTATCTTGATCGATAGTGAATATACCACCTCAAGGATAGATGATTCCTTTACTCCAGTGATCGAGCAGGATGGCTATGAGATCCAGTTCAGCAATCTGAGCGGTGGAGAGAAGACATCTGCTGCTTTAGCCTATCGTCTCGCTTTGAATAGGGTCATCAATGATGTCATTCATAGCATCAGGACAAAAGACTTGTTGATCTTAGATGAGCCTACTGATGGCTTTAGTTCCGAGCAGTTGGATAAGGTTCGAGCCGTGCTGGAAAGGCTGAAATTGAAGCAGACAATCATCGTCTCTCATGAAAGCAAGATCGAAAGTTTTGTGGAGAACGTCATAAGGATAGAGAAGGAGGGGATGGAAAGCAGGATTGTTGTTTAGGCTTAAACTTTAAAATAGTAGATGCTACAACGTAAATGCTACAACTATGAATGGGAAAAGATTCATTAGATATGGTCCCTAGAATACAATAAATAGACACTTAGAATACAATAGATGGGCCCTTAGAATAGGATGAATGGACTAACCTGAAGAGGCTAACATGAATAAAAGAAGATCACCAAAAGGAAATTTGTGCCAGCTTATCCAGCAGATGGAACATCCTTTTTTTCCTCCACGGGAAGAATCGAATAGTCCTTACCATGTCCAAAAAATATCTACGATCGGCCTTCTTTTTGCTGATGTTGTTTATGAGCGTGATGGCCAAGAATCAGTAGAGCGCTTTATTCGTGATTTTAAAGAGCGGTTGATGCAAGAAGCTAGAGATATGTATCAACGGAAAAAGACAGAAGATGTCATTAGAGAAGAATGCCAAAGGGATTATGCCTCAAATCCTTTTGAAGAAGGGACGATGGAATATCTTGTTGTAGTTATGGCAGCACAAGGAAGATTTACAGATATTGGAGAAACGATCAAGGAAGGTGCTGAGCAGTTTAAGCAATGGAATGCTCACGTCAATGCACGGAGGGTTAGCTTTGGGCAGAAGCAGATTGACCATACTCCTGCTCGAGAATACCATTTCTTAGCAGAAGCCTTTACTACAAAATACCTAAAAGAATCAGGATAAAAGAAAAGAAGATAAGGGACATTTCTTATATAATTCGCATTTCCTATCTAATCCACAACACTCTGCAAGGCTTTGATCCCAACTTCCAGCTGCTTGTCTGTCGGCTCTTTTGTCGTTATCCTCTGCAGCCACAATCCAGGAGCTATCAGCGCTTTTACCAGCGTATTCTTTCTAAATTTATCACTAAGCTTGATCAATTCATAGCTGATTCCTGCAATGACGGGAAGGAGAAGGATTCTTCCGAAAAACTTGACGAGCAATGAGCCATCGATCAATGAAAAGACAAGAATGGAAATAAGCAATACTAAGAAGAGGAATGACGTGCCGCATCGAGGATGAAACCGGGAAAACGTTTTTACATTCTGTACTGTCATTTTTTTTCCTGATTCATAACAATAGATTGCCTTATGTTCTGCTCCATGATATTGGAATAATCTTTTGACATCATCCATCCTTGAAATGAGGAGAAGATACCCCAAAAATAAAGCTACCCTAAATATGCCATCGAGCGCATTGAACCAAAAGCCTTGGGAAAGGAGATAGGCAGCGAAGAAAGGAACAGCTACAAAGAGTAGGATGGCAAAGAAGAATGATCCTGTTATGCTAAGAATAATTTCTTTTTTTGTTAACTTCTCTTTTTTATGCAGCTGCTGGTTGCTGCTCCATAACAAGCCTTTGATGCCATCATATAACGTATATCCTAAACCTATCACTCCCCGGATAAAGAAGACATTAAAGATCTTTGGGAAAGAAGTACTTTTCTCTCGTTTGACTTTGATCTGGCCATTGGGCAGTCGTACGGCTATCGCTACTCGTTCCTTATTGCGCATCATGACTCCTTCAATGACTGCCTGGCCGCCGACGTTCATAGTTCTAGATCCTTTCAGAGAAGAAGCCTTTAAACTTTTATAAAAGTATCTGTGATAAAAGCAAGGTCGCCAAATGATAATGGCGTCTATCCCTCCAATTACAACCGTTCATATTCTGCATTCAAAAAATCAATGATCTTATGCCCTGTGGCCATAGGTCGTTCTCGATGGAGGTCAACCCGTGCAGAGAGTCTTTGCCAAGAAACACGGAACAATTTTGCGGTTGCTGCCACCTGAGAATCAGGTTGTGTCAAAAGATCAATACCTTCCTCAATCGATGAACCTCTCCAGCGATAGTAATATACTCCGGTGTAGATAACCAGTTGATCAGCGCTTGTTGGCTCTCGCTCAGAGTGGGCAAAGTTATACTGTAGGTAAACCAATTCTCCTATATCCCGTATTTCACTGGCCATTGTTTTCTCTATCCCTTTCTATTTGTTATCTTTCTCCCTCGACACCTTTCACTCTCACCTCAAAACCTCACTTAAAACCATAACTTAAAACTAAAACCATCACTTAAAAAAAGCACCCAGACCTTTCTGAGAGCTCTCTGCAAAAACGTCATCTTCTGAATAGCCAACAACCGCAAAAATTCCGGCAACGGAAGGAATGATTTGGTTATGAAGATAATAATCAGCATCATAATCGCCTTCTTTTGTCTCCTCAACAAGCTTTGCTCTGTCTCGCACGAGATCAGAACCTTTGGCGATGACATATTCGATGATTGTTCCAGGAACAACGATATCCCCCCGTTCTTTCATTCGCCTTCCTACGGATACATGCGGTCCGATAGATGAATAGCTGTCTAATTCTCGGGTTATCTTTGTCTTGATGATTAATCTGCTCAGAGGAATTTTTCCTTCCTTTAACTCCTTGACAACCTCTCGCGCATAATTGACCGCTTCTTTCTTTTTCTCTTCTAAAATAAGCCGAATCACCTGCTCCTGAACATTCTTGGCAATCTCACTGCAGTTTCTTCTGACCATCTCAAAGCCAGTAATTTTGATGCTGCCATCTTCGCGAAGCAAGGCATACTTCTTCTTTGCCCCTTTTTCTTTTCCTGGATCTTTTCCTTTCAGTGCTACAAAAATTCCTCGGGGGAAAAATCCTTCATACTCTAATTCCATCTGTCCTGGCAACGAAAAATTAATTTCATTCATGAATTCTTTGGCATAGGTTAACGTATGATCTCCAAGCAGGATAAAGCAGCTGTCCGTATCCGAGTAACAGACCTCAAACCCTTTTTCCTGTGCCTTCTTGATCGTCTCTTGGATGTAATTTCTGGCATAAGCTGTCGTGCTTCTGGCGCATTCAAAACAATACCATCTCGCTCCAAAATAGCCGAGATATCCATAAAAGGAGTTTGCTAAGATCTTTAAGGCATACGATTTTGCTTCCAAAAAATTGCTGGCACTGCTGGCCGCGTCATTTTTTTTATTCTCTTTCATCGCTTTCTTTAAAACAGCCCGTTTCTGGATCAGCTCTTCCAGTAATTGAGGGATAAACTTCTTTTCTCTCTGGCAGAACCAATAGTTTGGGAAACCAGGAACTTGACTATTCTTCTCCTTCTGGCAGCAGAGGCAGCGTAATCCTTCCGGCCCGATGTTATGAGATGTTATGATGGTAGGATAAAGAGAGCGGAAGTCGAAGACGACAATCTTTTCCACTACTCCTGGCTTCGG
>DATDXI010000055.1:0-21936 GCA_035289385.1 Candidatus Nanoarchaeia archaeon
CTCCAGAACTTTTTCAACAAGCTTCTTCCGGGAATTTTTAGCCGATTCCATCGCTTCCCAGCTGAACATCAAGGGCTTCCGGTAATGTGCCGTGAGGCAGAAATACCTATAATCCAAAGGATCAAAGCCTTTATCTTCAATAGATTTCAGGCGTAAAAAATTATCACCCGACTTGGCCATCTTTTCCTTGTCGCCGATAACCAGAAACTCGTTATGCAGCCAATATTTTACCCAAGGCTTCTTGCCGAAAGCTGCTTCACTTTGGGCAATCTCATTGGTGTGATGGACGGGAATATGGTCGATGCCGCCGCAATGGATGTCAAACTGCTTTCCTAGATACTTGCTGGCCATGGCAGAACATTCGATGTGCCAGCCCGGATAACCTTGGTCTTTTGAAAAAGGACTCTTCCATTTCATGGCCTGATCCTCAAATTTGCTCTTGGTAAACCACAAGACAAAATCGTGAGGATGTTTTTTATTGTCATCTTTTTCTACTCGGGCTTTCCCTTCTTTAGAAGAATCAAGCTTTGCCAGCTTCCCATAGTCCTTGAGCTTTGATGTGTCAAAATAGACATTTCCTCCGGCAACGTAGGTAAATCCTTTCTTCTCCAGCTCTTGGATCATGGCAATCTGCTCGGTGATATGATCGGTAGCCCGGCACCAGATCGTCGGTTCAAGGATATGCAGTTTTTTCATATCTCGCTTGAATGCGTCAGTGTAATATTCGGCAATCTCCCAAGGCGTTTTCTTTTCTCGTTTGGCACCTTTGAGCATCTTATCTTCGCCTTCATCAGCATCAGAAGTTAAATGACCGACGTCCGTGATGTTCATGACATGTTTTACGATAAAGCCATTGAACAGCAGCGTTCTTCTTAGTGTGTCTTCAAAAAGATACGCCCGAAGATTACCTATGTGGGCGTAATGGTAGACGGTAGGGCCGCAAGTGTATAAGCCGACAGAATCTTTGTGGAGCGGTGCAAAGCCTTCCTTTTTCCTCGTTAACGTGTTGAATAAAGTTAGTGACATATCCTGCTCAAACAAAAGAACCAGCTTTATTTAAACTTTCCTTCTACCTTTTTCTGAAGTCTGGTTTAAATAGATTGTCTGTGTCGGGAAAGGAATGTTGATCTTCGCCTTCTGCAGAGCTTCATAAATCAGTTCATTGCATAATACTTTTTTTTCGGCTTCCTCATTCCATTTTTCTACCCAAAAAAATATCCTAAACTTTAAGGCAAAATCTCCCATCTCATAGAATTGAACAAAAGGCTTTGGTTCTTGGGCTAAGCCAGAAACCTTGCTGATTGCAGTAAGAGCAACTTTTTTCACCTTCTCCACATCGCTGCCATAAGCTACGCCAAACTCTACCTTCGACCTCAATTTGCTGTTCGGCTGGGTAAAATTGAGAACTCTGGAGTTGGCAAGATAGCCATTAGGGATAAAGATCATTTCATTATCATACGTTGCTAATTTGGTGCTTCTCAAGCCAACATCATGAATAACACCAACTTCTCCGCTTTCTAGGCGGATCTTGTCTCCCGGCTGATAGGTCTTGTCTATAATCAGGCTGATCCCTCCCAAGATGTTTTTGAGAGAATCCTGCAGTGCTAGGCCTAAAACGATACCGCTTAAGCCAACACCGGCAAGGTATGGGGTGATATCTACTCCCCAGATATGAAGCACCCACATCAAGCCGATGAGGACGAAAAAGACTTTTCCGATCTTATGGAATAAAGGAAGCAAAATATCATCCAATGTACTTTGAGTGCTTTTCGCGAAGGTCATCCCCCAGCCTTGCACTGCAACATCAAACGCTCGAAGAAGGAGGAAGAGGACAGCTATTCCTATCAGAGAGCTTCCAATCCTAGAAACGACGCCATTGAACGGTAGGACACTCAGTGCAACCTTCAAGCCGAGAGCAAGGACGAGATAAAACAAAGGGATTTTCAGATATTTTGCGATAATATCATCAAGTTCCGTTTTAGTTTTTGAAGCAATGCGATGCAGATAAAAGGTGAAGAGCAATTGCAAGACTTTGCCAATGACAAAACTGCTCAGAAGGATGAAAAGAGCTAACATGTAGCGGTTCTGGAGATAAGGGATATGAGACAGAGAAGCTACTATCTTATCAGAGAACCCATAATCCGAAAGATTTGCTGCCATGAAGTCCTTGGTAAGGGTATGTCTTTAAAAAATTTGTTGTGGTAGGGTCTCTTTATTGTTGCGAAGTGTCAAGAATACCATCTTCCTACCTATTTCACTATCTCTGCCTGGGTTATACTTTTCTCCACCAAAGAAAAATCAATCTTTTCCAGCTCTTTCCGGATATTTTCCTTATCAGATCGCGTTGCGGGATGCTTTGGACCTAGAAGAGAACAGATCTCTGGCCCGGAAGAGGTTTCATACGTGCCGATCACTTTAGCCTTATCGATGATCTCCTGCTTGTCAAAGGCTAATACGGGGCGAAATATCTCTAATGAGATGAAAGAAGTTATCGTTGCCAGATTGCTTAATGTCTGGCTGGATACTTGAGCCAGATTCTCTCCAGTGATCAAGAATTTTGCCTTTTCCTTCTCGGCAATGATTTCTGCTGCCTTCATCATCAGGATCTTCTGCAGGATATAATAGTTTTGATGGCTGCATTTGGCAACGATCTCTTTTAATACGGTAGTAAATGGGATGAGATACGTCTTTTTGATCTTTAGAATCCTAGCTAAATCCTTTACTTTGTCAATCTCCTTCTCATCGGTAAGCTCTCGCTGATGGAAATGGACGGCGGTTATTTCTAGACGGTCCTTCATCAGATGAATGGCGACAGGAGAGTCTATGCCACCTGATAATAATGCCACTGCCTTGTCCATATGCCCAGAGGAAGAAAGAGTGATTTAATAAGGTTTTGGATGGGAAAGTTTTTTATATTATTCTATTTTTCCATAATATTATGGTAAAAACACATAATACTGAAATTCAGATAATCGTGTTCCTTTTGAACCACAAAAAAGAGAAATATACTATTCGAGAGATAGCCAAAGGAACATCTATCGATTATAAAACAGTATATTATACTATAAAAGATCTTACGGCAAAGGGAGTCGTGTCGGCAGAGCGAGTAGGGCAGAGCCACCTTTGCTCACTCAACCAGAAAACTTTTAGTGCTGATATCTTTGTCGCAGAAGCGTATCGCAGAGCAAAGCTCTTAGAGAAAAAGACATTTGATGTAATCTCTAAGGACATCCAACAAATAAAGGATCAGTTCTTCATTCTTCTCCTTTTTGGCTCGCAGGCAGCTGGCAAAGCCCACAAAGCATCAGATATTGATCTTCTGCTTATCGTTGATAATGACCGCACCCAAAAAGCAATCCGAGAAAGATTATCTCTTCTTCCCCTGCCTCTCCATCTCGTGGAATTTACGTCAGAAGAATTCCTTTCCATGCTGAAGACGACAGAATTTAACGTAGGGAAAGAAGCTTTTTATAATAACATCATCCTTTTTGGGATAGAAGATTATTACAGGTTGGTACATCATGCTTGACGAAACAAGAATCAAAGAAGCGGAAAAAGTATTTGCTTTCGAGATGAAGAAACTATTATGAAATTTGAAAAGAAATTATTATCCTGGTACTCCACCGCAAAACGTGACCTTCCCTGGAGAAAAACAACTGATCCCTATCAGATCCTTGTTTCAGAAATGATGCTGCAGCAGACACAAGTAGATAGAGTTATCCCTAAATATGAAGCATTCTTGCATCGTTTTCCTACGGTTCAGGATTTAGCCCACGCTTCTCCTGGAGAAGTTATCAAGTTATGGAGTGGGTTAGGTTATAATAGAAGAGCAATTAAGCTGCAGGAATGCGCAAAGACTGTTGTGCATCAGCACCAAGGAAAATTTCCTCAAATGATTATAGAGTTGCAAGAATTACCAGGTATTGGTCCCTATACTGCTGCCGCTATCATGGCGTTTGCCTACAATAAGCCAGAAGTAGTTATTGACACAAATATCAGAAGAGTCTTTTTTAGGATATTTTTGGGAGAAGAAAAAAAACTAGAGAAGCTTCAAGAGACGATAGCGAAGCACGTTTCTCTGGAAAACAGCCGAGATTATCATAATGCTTTGATGGACTTTGGTGCAACTATCTGTACGGCTAGGGTGCCGAAATGCGAAAGCTGTGTGTTTGCGAAAGAATGTGTTTCCTTCAAAAAATATTCAAAACCAGAGATGGAAGAGATGGCTTCCCGCATCTTTAAGACGACGCAAAGCAAGTTTGTGGGATCAAATAGGTATTATCGTTCTCTCGTCTTGAAAGCGGTGCAAAAGAAGGAGGGGATTTCTGTTCGAGATTTAGGAAAACTATTGCCGAAAGGGAAAGATGCTCCTGTACTTGTTTCCCAGTTGGTGAAGGATAAGCTAGTTGTAGAGAAGGGGGGGAAAATAAGGCTGCCTTAAAGTATGTGGCTACATTTTTAGGATCATTTGGTTTTTATAATATTTGTAGTCACACGTTTAGTTATCTACTATTTAGTAGTTAAAATTAGAAACATTTATAAAGTTCCACTTCACCTTGGCATCCATGCTCCAAGAAAAACAGCAAGACTTAGATACTCGAGTCCGGGAAGTGTATGGAACTATGGCACAGCAGAGCATGAACAGAATGCAGGCTGCATTTGCCTTATTTGGAGCTTCTTTCTTTGGAGCTGCGGCATCAGGCCAGCCGGCTCTGCTCTTGGGAATGCTTCCTGCAGCAGCCAGCTTAGGCGGCAATTTTTTCAATTGGCTCAATGTCCGGGACAGAAACTACGTCGGCGCCTTGCGGTACAATACAATTAAAGAAGAAGACACGACAAGGATAGTTGTTTCCATATTTGGCCGGTCGCTGGAATATGATCTCAATGAAGCCAGAAGCCAGAGCGAATTAAGCACAGTAGAGAAGCAAGTAGAAGGATTTCTTCAGGCATTAGAGAAATATGTAGGTGCGGTGGATTCTCTTAATAGTAAAGAGGGAATACAAGACTCCAAAGATATTGGTAAAGACACCAAGGATATAGGTAACATGTTTCAGGACCATAAAGAGATGCTGATCGGCCACTATCTCGACATGCAGGAATTATCCCTTCACGATATAACAGATATTTTAGGAGACTACGAATTATTATTCGGGCCGCAACAGGCAGATAATCAGAAGGGGATAGGAAAATCTATTGGGAGGTTTTTTATCGGGCAAAGCAAGGTAACGCCTCTTGAAAAAGTGGAGTTAGGATTGCGTCACCTAGATTTGATTGAAGATGGCCTAAGATATGGAGGGCATTTCTTTAATAATCTATCTTATAGCAATAAGCAATTAGAGGAGAAAAGAAATGCTTGCGGGCAATTAATCAATACCGCCGTGGGTAGGATTGCTGCATTGCGAGAAAGGCTGTACGACGAAGGAAAACAGATCAATCCAACATTTGAATATCTATCCAGGGGAAATCTAAGGCCAAGACGGATGGAGGAGAGGAACAACGGCAGCCAGGAAAGGCGTTTACAGACGGATAATTATTGCCCTACAATTTTTAATCCAACAACTCGACAAGTTTTAACAACCATGGCTCAGGAAACCGGCGGCAAAGTCTACTTGGCACGATGACCTCTACAGCTAGCAGTATCAAGAATAAGGTAAATGTTCCTGTCGTTCTAGCCCTTGGTGAATGGAATAGAAAGACTATTGACACCTATCTTGATCTCGGTGTTGATGCTATTCTTGTCGATAGAGAAGGTGTTAATCCTCACTATCTTGAGCCATATGCTCAACGAGCGCGAGAAAGAAATGTTCCTCTGTTCGTTATGGCTGATGGTATGGACTTTAGTGATAGCGCAGTGATCGGCTTGCGGGTATCCTCTGAACAATACTGGGGGATTTGTCGAGGATTACATAGAATTGTTGATCAGGCCATGAGGGAAACTGATGATCGACGAGAACGGCATGATCAAATAGTAGCTGAAGCTCAACGTATTTTTGCCAGACCGGATTTTTACGACCGAGAACCATTTATTGATCTCTTACTCAATCCTGACTTAAAAGCTTGGGCTGATGGATTAGAGAAAACGGATAAGCCCATAGTCGTTGATTGTGGTCATATCGATTCTGAAAGGATGATGTCGGGCAATGCTGATGAGATGAGCCTGGAAGAAGGGGCTGTTCTGGTGCAGTATCTGCATTCAAAAGGATTTGATGCTAAGCTCAGCGTCTTGTATAATGAGATGCGAATGTTTCACTGGTTTGAAAAACAGCATGCACGAAAGGTCAGCCAAAAACTATACGACCAAGGCAAGAGAGAAGGAACTCATATGGGTGTGTTACGGCAATATTATTATCTTTTAGCAGGACATGGCATAACTCCGGCAAGGCACAAAGAACGAATGATGTCTCCCTTTGAGGGAAAACTTGCTTTGCAATGCCGGCAAGATATAGAAGCATACAAAGAAGGGGATACAAGTAGCTTTGTGAGGAAGTTGGACCGCGAAGGCGAAGTATTTTCTTATGGTCTTGATGAAGGATTACGGCGAGAACTAACGACACCTAGTGGGGCGCCAAATTGTGCTATGCTCTCTGCGAAACTCAACCAAGTTTATGAACGTAAGGGAGTAGGCAGAGTCCTTTATCTTCGGGATGAGATGGCATGGGGCTGTGCCATTCGAAATGGTGCTGCAACTGCAAGAGAATTGTATGGCGTAAAAATTCCCATTGATTTTATTGGATATCTTGAAGCGCAAGAAAGGGTTGCGACGTTACGAGCTCAGGAAGTTGGTGTAACGTCAAGCGCTTCCTGTTCAGGGGGATAGTTTCACGCTTTTTTATGATGTTTTGAGGAGTCAGCTATCTTTGTAGAAGCACCATTGAGTATAGCTATCGTTTTCCTGACGTCAAGAAAATGATCCCCTAGTCTCTGTCCTGCATTTCAACTTGACTTATCCCACATGAACTGAAACAATTTTTTGAATCCATCAGCAATCTCTTTGCTCTTTAAGACGAAGAGTGTGGGTTTTTCTTTTAGTTTTCCGTAATCTTCACCAGTATAAATAACAGTGTAATCTCCAAAGAATTCTATGGTAAGATTGCTGCAATATTTTTTTGGAAGGAATTTATATCTGTTTTTCTCGAATTGTAATGGTTCCGGAGATTTTGTCTTTACTTCCTCATCAAAGATATGCTTGAATTGGATGTTTGATTTTTTCCTCTCCCGGTCAAATTTCATCCTAAAGAATTTCAATCTCGGATCAAACCACATCCCCTTAGCTCCGATGCAATAATACGTTTTTCCTTCTTTTAAAATGTCAAACATGTAATTCTTGTAACCTTCAATCCCACGATAGAAATGAACCTCTTCCTCCTGATGATGGAATTCAAATTTCTTCGTTAAATCTGGAAGGATATGCTCAATCTCTTCTTGTTTTTCTTTCAGCAACTCCAATAAACGCCGTGGATGGGCCGCCCGGAAATGCTTCTGGCCTTTGATCATGACTCCCGCAGCTAATCCCTTTTCCACTAATCGTTCCATCGCATCATAGACATTGCTGCGGTTGACGTTTGTTTTTACCGAGATAGTGTTGATGGACGATTCTCCCAGATGAATAAGTTCTTCGTAGATCTTGGCTTCATTTGGACTCATGCCCAAATTCTTGAACGTCTCTTCGTACATTCCGTCTTCCGTGATGTCTTTCTTTTTAAAAGTTTCGTGGTAAAGGCTACGAATAATATTTTTAAGCATTTTGCTGTTGATTACTTTGAAGTAGTTATCTAATAAGAGGGGTTTAGGGGGATAGAAAATGACCGAAAATCAACAAATTTTAGTCTTACAGACCGGCGGAACAATCGGACAGGAACGTGACGCTAAAGGGGAATTTAATCCTTCACCAAGAGACTATATCCCTTTAATTCGAGGAATTTCTTTAGTTCCTGGGCAATCTTTGCAGTCAACTCCAGAACAAGTAGTGGTAGGAGAATTAAGAAGGTACCGTGTTGCCGCAACGTTCAAAGAACCAGCAATAGAAATTGATGCAATTCAAACAAGAAATATTGACAGCACGGCTATGGTTCACGCTGATCGAGCGGATTTGGCCCATATTATTGCAGAACATGCGCAGGACTACGATGGATTTGTCGTTGTCCATGGAACAGACACGATGGTGGATACGGGAACCGCTTTGTCGCTGATGATCAGGAATTTAGACAAGCCCATTGTGCTTACCGGAGCGCAAAAATCCATGTATGAGCGTGCTTCCGACGGAGACGTTAATTTTATGCATGCTGTGGAGACAGCCACGAGAGATCTGGGAGAAGTAGTCATTTCTTTTGGTGACAAGATTGTGCGGGCAAACCGGGCATTAAAGGTAAATGAGCAAGGTGTGAATGCTTTCAATTCGCCGCGTATTACTCCCTTAGGGGAATATGGGATTGATACCATTCTTTATGACCATCGCATCGGGCGAGGCAATGGTGACCCGATTGTATTTACTGAATTTGAAACGGGAGTTGATTTTTATTCTCCTCGCTCTGGAACGGACACTACTGCTTTTGAGCGAGGCTATGTGGATAATCCTAGCGTTAAGGGAATTGTCTTTGGTGGTTTTGGTGCTGGGAATATTCATCCCAAATTTTATACGGCAATAGAACGAGCGTTACGCCAAGGCAAACCAGTTTTAGTGACGACAAATTGCTTGGAAGGAGCAGCGGACATGGGTGTCTATGCCGTAAGCTCTGAACCGTTGAAAGCAGGAGCAAAACCAGCGGGTGATATGACCGCAGAAGCAATCACCCAGAAATTGATGTTTGCCTTAGGAAGAGCTAGAGCTGATCACGTTGCCGGACAGGATGTTTTAGGCTATGTCGACAGGATCATCCGAAGGGATTATGCTCGTGAAATAGCAGTTATGGAGAGCAGGATGTGAGGAGATTCACATGACAACAGGAAATACGGAAGAACTATTAACATTAGGAGATATTTGTAATGCCTTGTCTGCCGGACCATTGCTGATCTCTGGAGACATAGTCAAGACAGCATTTGCCAGAATTCACGGAGATAGTGGCGTGAATCATCTGGATTTGGCGTTAGGGCTCCAGGAAAGCCACCTTCTTCGGTCGATTTCCGAGAGGGCTCATTATGGCTATGACCCAGGAATCCCTTGGTTTTGGAATGGATCATTTTTTTCTCCACCGCGCGAGCTTAAGGGGTGTAGAGATATGTATGGGAAAGAAATTGATGATCTCGATACCTATGATAAAGTAATCAGTGAAGCAGAGAACATTGGAGAGAGGTATGCGAAAGAAAGTACATTAGGGAAGGGGTATCCGTTCCATGCGTTACATGAACTAGTACAGAACCATTCTCGCCCGTCTCTTGAAGAAGTACGAGCTGCTGTTTCGCAAACGACCCTCTCCCAATATGCTAACTTCGCACTTCGGCGAAATGGTTTTCCTGTACGCCTAGTATCGGCAAACGTAGCAGCTCTGGAAACACTAGATCATCCTATCCCTACGTTAAGGATTCCTTTATTTACCGAGGGGGTAAGTTTTACCAGCGCAAGAGTTTCTTCTTTTTTGCCGCTGGAAGGAAAAGGAATTGATTTCATTCCGTCCAGGGTATATGATACGGAAATGGTTTATGCCCTGTTCAACCCGCATCCCGAACGCTCTACGTTTAAGCATGTAGAACTGCTCTGTGACAAAGATTACCAAACCACAGCGCCTCCCATTCCCAAACGGCAAGGCTGGTTCCGCAGAAAAAAAGCAGATACAAAAATTACTCAAAACCAGCGAGACCTGTTTCTGGGAAGACGAGCAGAGGAACGGTTGTTTCAAACATCTTTACCCTATGCTGCATTTTTTTACGAAGTAGATGATGATAAAACAGATGAACGGTTACACGATGATCGGCTATGGCAGGATATACGGCAGCGTATAGAACAGTACCATCAAGATCACCCTGACGAGCTCGTTCAACAAGGTCACGTGATACGCCATTGCAAAGTATCATATTACAATGGAAACGATGGCCTAAACCCTTGGCCATCAAGGTTGTTTGTACAAATGGATGATAACACTACGTTAGTGATAAAACCCTATTGTTCAGAAATCATCTACAACCTCCAACAACGTTGCAGAGGTTTAGCGGTTGTCGACACGTTTATCCCATCGCCCATTGAAGATACGCCAGTCGCTTGTGACGTCATCTCCGGCAGGACCATGAAAGCCCAAGGATTAACTTACAAAAGCGACTTGGAAGCATTACGGGAAGGATTGACAAAACGGGGTGTAGCATGAAAGATCAACCAAAACGCCCAGGACTTCACGTCATCATCGCCGGAGGAAGCATCGACTTCATGTTTAATCCAGCGTATGAGAGGTCAACAGAAAAGGTAGATGCAGCTATCCCTAGAGAACATTCTATCATCCCTCATTTCTTAAGACAACGGGTGAAGATGCCTGGCGATAGGTTAAATTTCTCTCGAGTGGCTATCAAAGACAGCCGTGATATGACGGAACAGGACTTAGAAGCTCTCGCTCAGGAAATTCAAGCAAGCCCCTACCAAACTGTTTTGGTAACGTATGGGCTCGTAAAAATGGGCGAGGCTGCAGAGTTCCTTCGTTCCCATGATCTTGGCGGCAGAACAATTGGTTTAGTGGGATCACATATGCCTTTCACCGAATATCAATCGGATGCAGGGTTCCATTTAGGCTATGCAGTTGGAAAAATACATACTGCTGGTTCTGGAGTCCATTCCTTTCATCCTTCCAGCAATGCTCATGCCGTTAAAGATATCTTATCCAGAACTGTTGTTCATCTCACTGGAGGTACTATAGATTCGGGATATAATGATAAAGCTGATACCGCTACTCCTTATGAACATTCTAAAGTGCCAGTGTATCTTCGTGAGGTGGTTGGAGTAGAACTAGCTGAGCCGGATTTTGTGTTTCGAGAAATTTGTATGAAAGACAGCCGGCAATTAGGGGAGGAAGATATCAGAACTCTCTTAGATGAAGCGCGAAGGAATGAGCATAAGCAGCAGATCGTCACCATTGGCACGTATGCCTTGCCGGATGAGGCTGGCCGTTTTGAGCATATGATTCAGTCAGGGGATCTTCCTGCCTCTAAATATATTTTTGTTGGTGCTATGTTACCTGATGACGTTCATCTGAACGATGGCTGGTTTAATGTAGGATATGCTTTAGGAAGAATCGATAGTTTGCCGACGGGAGCATTTGTGTCAATGCATGGCTGGGTTACTTCACCAAAGAATGTGGTGAAACAGCTCCGTGAGGCAAGATTTGGGCTGTATGATAAGGATAAGACGTTCTAGTGGGTATATATCTTGTTTTCAACAATCATCTATCTCCTCCTCTTCAGAAATGTTTTTAATCTCTTTTCTCTTTCTAACAATATGTTAACCGTAAAGAAGCCTTCTCACCTTGCTGCCATCCGGCAAGAAGTAGAATCCATCAAGGGGAAAAAAGGATTAGAGCGGGCAGCGGCTATTCAAACTATCATCACAAAAATATCACGTTTTTCTGCTTTAGTGGAGAATGAAGAATCTTTAAATTCAGCCAGTGAGAATCTTCTGGCGAAAGTTATTGCTGATGTACATAGCTTATTCCTTCTTCTGAATTCAGCAACAAGGGAATTGATGAGGACAGAAAAAGAAACAGGAAATATCAGGATCGATTCGGCATTAGGCAGTTTACGGGAAGCAGAACAGCAGATGCATCAGGTAGAAGAACAGCTGGCTAAACTTATTTCTTATCTGGCTAAAGAAGAGCACGATTTAGAATAGATTTTTAGGGTATCCTTAGACTGGAAATATCTTTAGAAATAACATTCGTATTTTCACCCAAGCAACATTTATATACTTTCTTATTCCTTATTATACTTACCATGACTTTTAACGACCAACTGAAGAGACTGAAAGAGAATTGGCTGTTCCTTCTTTTATTTCTGGTAGTGGTACTATTCTTATCCGCGGGAAATCTGTTGAGCGGAATGTTTGGCTCAAGCTATTCTGGTGATTCAGGAGCTTACGCAAAAAGTTACGGCGGCTATGCTAATGAAATTATGGCTGCTGACTCCCTTTCGTATGGAATGCCTATCTATGGTGATCAAGGTTTTGCCCCTGAAGTGACGGACAGGAAACTGACAAAGACATCTTCATTATCAACAGAAGTCAAGCGCGGAAGCTTCCCAGAAGCTGATGAGAAATTAAAAGGGATCGTCAGTTCCACAGGATCATTCATCTTGAACGAGAACGTCAATTCTTATGGCGTGGATGATACCTATATGGTAGGGTATTATGAGATAAAGGTAGATTCAAAAAAATATGATGCCGTCATTCTCCAGCTGAAAAGCCTGGGTAAAGTACAGTCATTTAACGAAAATACTCAAGATATCACTGGATATTATAAAGATCTCAACACAGATTTAGAGGCGGAACGATCCAGATTGCTGAGATTTAAGGAGATGCTGGATAAAGCAGAAACTGTTGAGCAGCAGATCCAGCTTGCAGATAGGATTTTTGACATTGAAAGGACCATTTCGTATTATGAAGAATCATTGAAGGCTGCCGACAATAGGGTAGATTATTCCACGGTATCTCTTACCATCCAAGAAAAGCAGTCTGACTATGCCGATGTTGTGGTGGTAAAACTGTCACAGTTGACAAGAACTATTGTAGAAAGCTTTAATGCTTTAGTAAGCTTGCTTTTCCTGATCCTGCCGTGGGCAGTAGTAGCCGTGGTAGTATGGTTTGTGGTCAAGAAAGTAAGATCCAGATAATCTTTTGTCATTCTTTCTTTCTCTTTCTTTCTTCCTTCTTTCTCTTCAAAAGCTGACGATCTCACAAAAGATTTAAATAACGTCATCCCTTTCTTCCTTTATGCGCAAAAAGCAACAGTTTCATCTGGAGATTGCTCTGAAGGGGATAGTTGTTGTAGGCTTGTTTCTTGCTTCTTTTATTTACTTGAGTTATGGCGGCTTGACAGGGCAAGCTACGGGGATATTTGATGAAAAGGCTCCACCGCGAGAGGAAACTGAATTTAACACCATTGATTCTGCCGTAAACTCTGTTGTTGCTGCCTGGTCGCCAGACGATACAGGTAAAGTACCAGCAAATTTTACCAGTTGAAGGTTGAGGATTGTTCATTCTACCTTTCTTTCACCCAGACCCACCGCAACCATTTTAAAGCTAAAAATATTCTTCCCAGAAAAGAGGTATTATGGCGAACAATGCTCGATATGATGTCCTATGCATAGGCTCAGCTACGGTAGACCGGTTCTTTACGATTACTCAACCTCTCCAGTCGGTAGAGATAGGTGACAAGATTCTTGCGAAATCTTTAGAGATTTACACCGGCGGTGGTGCCACCAATTCTGCCGTCGCTCTGGCTAAACTTGGCTTAAAGGTTAAAGTTCTGACAAAGTTGGGAAATGACCATGAAGCAGGATTTATTTTCGATGAATTAAAGAGAAATCATGTAACTGCTATCTGCCATTGCCTGGCAAAAGGTAAGACGGACGTGTCGGCAATCATCTCCTCTCTCCAAGGAAAAGATCGCATCATCTATAACTATAAGGATGCTTCACGAAAAGTGGGCTTATGCTCTTGCAAAAAAGCTGGCTTCGATGTGGAATGGATCTATCTGGCCAGCTTGGTGGGAAAATCATTCCAAGCTGTGCAGCATTTTGTTCTTCAAGCGAAGCGAAAGAAGATCAAGCTCCTCTTCAACCCTTCCTTATATCTTGCCCAACGGGGAAAAGCATTTCTCCAACCTCTGCTTTCCGTCACTGATATATTGATCTTGAATAAGAAAGAAGCGCAAACATTGCTGAATAGATCTGTCTCTCAACAACAGCTGCTCAAAGAACTCCATCATCTTGGCCCAAAAACAGTGGTGATTACTGATGGCGAAAAAAAAGTTTATGCCTGGCATGAAGGAAAGATGCATACCTTACTGCCAAAGAAAACAAAAGTTGTCCAGACGACGGGAGCGGGAGATGCTTTCTCATCAAGCCTTCTTGCTGGTATCAGTAAAGGATATTCTTTTGCTGATGCGCTACATCTGGGCTATATCAACGCTGCCAGCGTCATCAAGTATGTGGGAACAAAGAACGGTCTATTGACAGAAGCGCAGGCGATGAAAGCTATGAAATCTAAAAGATCAAGGAGCGTGAGATAAATGCTCGCTGACACGAAGATCTTGCTCAACAAAGCGAACAAAGGACATTATGCCATAGGTCATTTCAATATCAATAATATGGAAATCGTCCAAGGTGTCGTTCAGGCAGGAGTGAAATTAAAAGCGCCATTGATCCTGGCAACCTCTGAGGGCGCTGTAGAATATGCTGGCATGAATTTCTTATATGATCTGGCAGTAACTGCTTCATCTCTGGTAAATATTCCTATAGCCTTACATCTCGATCATGGGAGAAATGTTGATCTGATCAAGAAAGCGATAAGGAAAGGCTATTCTTCCGTCATGGTCGATGGGTCTCATCTTCCTTTTGCCCAAAATGTCCGTCTGACAAAGAGTATAGTGGCGTTAGCTCACCGAAAGGGAATTCCTGTCGAAGCAGAATTAGGCACCATCGGAGGAGTGGAAGATACCATCTCTTCCAGAAAGATCCTCTACACTGATCCTGATCAAGCAAAAGAATTTGTCGATACGACTGACTGTGATTTTCTTGCCGTTGCCCTAGGCACGTCGCATGGGGCATATAAATTCAAAGGGAAAGTCCAGCTTCATCTCCATGCTCTTCGTAAGATCAAGGAAAAAACAAAGATCCCTCTCGTCTTGCATGGCGCTTCTGGCGTGCCAAAGGATGTTGTAGCCATGGCCGAGCGTTATGGCGCCAATCTTCCCGGGGTAGAAGGTGTTCCAGATTCTCAGATCAGAAAAGCGGTTTTGGCAGGGATCAATAAAGTGAATACTGATACGGATCTACGGCTGGCTTTTGATGCAGGTGTAAGGAAAGCGCTGCAAGAAGCTCCTCAGGATTTTGATCCGAGACATATCCTTGCTCCTGCCAGAACCTTGATTCAATCAGTAGTTGAGCGGAGGATAAAGATGTTAGGAAGTGATGGAAAATGCTAACAAAAGTAAAGAAACAGAGAAGCGCAATGTTGAGAGTTTATCTTGCGTCTGATCATGGTGGGTTTGAATTAAAGAAGAAGATCATTTCTTTTTTGAAAAAGGAGAGGAAGGATAAGAAAGATAACAAGCATGATAAGTATCATCTTCAGGACCTTGGCCCATTCTCTTATGATCCCGACGATGATTATCCGGACTACGTTATCCCTTTAGCAAAGAGCGTTGCTCGTGATGCCAAAAGTCTGGGAATAGTCTTATGCAAAAATGGCCAAGGCGTCTGTATTGCCGTGAATAAGGTGAAGGGGATACGAGGAGTAACTGGCTTCTCCAAGGAAATGGTTGCTTCGACAAGAGCGGATGATCATGCTAATGTAGTATGCCTACCGGCTAGCTACTTGTCAGAGAAAGAAGTGAAAGAGATCGTTATACTATTTTTGAAAACTCCTTTCTCTGGAGCAAAGAGACATCAGAGAAGATTAGCAAAGGTTAGGAAGCTGGAACGATGAGAACATCGATGAACACCGCAATAAACAGTAAAATAAATACTACCCGAAAAACCATCATAAGCAACAAAATACAATCCAAAATATGGCCTTCAGTTATGGCTTCAGACCAAAAAGAGCTGGACGCTTTACTCCGGAAGCTGAAAGGCACATCAACAACATTGCATCTCGATGTTTCCGATGGGAAATTTGTTCCAACAGTTTATAATCATTTTAATGTCCGGCTCGATCCCACATTTCATTATACTGCTCATTTGATGATCAACAATCCTCAACGATGGATTACAAAGCATGGCAAAAAAGTATCTCTCTGCATATCTCAATGGGAAACTATCCCTCATCCAAAAAAATTCATCGCCTGGCTAAAGAAGAGAGGAGATAAAGTAGCGTTTGCCATAAAACCAGAAACTCCAGTTTCTTCTGTTGCGAAATACCTCTCCGAAATAGATTATATCCTTGTTCTTACCGTACATCCTGGCTATTACGGAGCCCCCTTCCTGAAGAGCGAGCTGCAGAAAGTGAGAGAGATCAAGAAGCTCAAGCCCGATGTTCTTGTCATCGTTGATGGTGGTATCAATCCTGAGACAATTACCCTGGCAAAAAGAGCCGGAGCAGATTATTTTGTCTCGGGAAGCTATGTTACGAAGAGTGATCATCCTCGAAAGTCGATAAAGGAATTGCGGAAGATCCTGCAGGGATGAATAGGATGTTGATAGGCACTCACTCTTTTGATAAAGGTGATACTTTTGTGGAAAGCTTCATTACTTTATTCTCCAGACCTTCTCCTATGTCTTCCATCACTCTGATCCCTCTAGATAGGAGATTTTTATAAAATCCTAAGGAATAAAGATCCTGTGTCAATGCTGCAATCGGCCGATACCCTGGTCCTAGATATCTTGTTGTTTTTTCTATAATTCTTCTTGAAGTGATAGCTAAGGCTTCTCGCATAACTTCTAAGTAGGCGAAGACGGCAAAAGGATCTATCCCTCGTGAATCTACGACAGGAACATTATTGATGGCTACGCCTGCTGTTCCTGCTACTACTTCATAAATCCCTTTTTCCCACTGATGAACCATATTGTATACCTCACCTCTTTTTAAACCATGAAATTCCACCGGTCTCTGACTAATGGTCCTGCCTATTTTGACAAAACTGATTCCTAAACACTAAAAATGGAAAAATAAATCTTCTTAAAATTATTAAAATGTGTTTATATTTAAACTTTTTTGTTTATAATCCCCCTTGGAATTTGCTTCACTTGTTCTTATGGGGGAAATAGTCCTTGAGGATGCATACCAATCTCATCTAGGACAAATTTTTTTTAACACAAACCTTTAAAAACCTTCTTCGTAAGACAGGTTTATGGCAAAGAAAACCATTCAGAAGACTCTTCTTAGAGATGCAGAGCCTGAACCAGTTGAAGAAGCGGACAAGAACGTCAAGAAGGCTGTAGTTAACGGCCTGATGGCTGACACGAGAGTGATTACTGAATCTTCTGATGATGCCAGAGAATTCTACAATCAATCAAGATTCGGCGCTTTAGATGCCAGTGGAAAAGTAGAATTATCGTTGTTAGAAGCGCTCTATCTTATTGAAAAAGGGCGCTTAGACGTAAAAAGTGAAAACGGGCGGAAACTATCATTTGAAGCTTATCTGAAAAAAGCCAGGCACGTCGAGCCAAACTTCTGGATTCGTTATTGTGTGTTCAAAGACATGCGAAACAGGGGATATATCATCAAGACTGCTCTCAAATTTGGGGCAGATTTCCGGGTCTATGACCGTGGAGTAAAGCCAGGGGAAGATCACGCCAAATGGATCGTCTTTCCTGTCCATGAAGCTTCTGTTTTTACTTGGCAAGAATACAGCAGTAAAAATAGAGTTGCACATTCGACCAAGAAACGATTATTATTGGCTATTGTCGATGATGAAGGCGATGTTACCTATTATGAGTGCCGCTGGACAAGACCTTAGGATTTTTTTAGTAGTTTCTTAAGCAGCTTTCTTTTGCTTATCTTGCTGGTTATTATCTTCCGATTCTTCATCTTTATCGACAGTCTCATCATCCAGCTCAACGTTATCATTAGCTGCTACGTCTAGTTCTGGCAGGAAATAGCTGGCTTCATCAATGATGTGAAGCGTATAAGGCTGTGGAGCTAGACTGTCTTCTTCGTCATCAAGACCTTGATACTGGAAAACAGAACTAGCTAAAGCTTCTAAGTGGTCATCGCCCATATATGTTGTTGTTACTGTTTCCTCTAATTCCTGGGGATCAAGGATTCTATACCCTGCTTCCACTTCCCCTACTTCATTGAGATGATTCTCTTTCGTCAAGATACTTCTTGTATCAAGCATCAATGTGTCAAAGTCATACTCATCAGCTCCTGCTATAGAATAATCAATAGACTGTACTTCTTCCGGCTTCGCTGTTAAAGAATGGTAATCCTGCCTGGGAAACAAAGCAGCGTTGCCTTGTGACGCTGCATCTTGAAAGGTCCTTTCGTAGGATAAAGACTGAGCATTTGAGTGCTGATAAACTAATCGATCAAGAGAACTGGGAGTAGCTAAATAAGATAAATTCTGTGCTGGATTTTCACCAGTTTGTTGTTGTTGGTTGCGATACACTTTCACCTTCCTGACCTGCGTCAGTGCAACAAATGGAATATCTTTTCTATTTAAAAATGTTTCTTTTTTTTGTTGCCAAATTGTTTTGGGAGACTTCGCCTAGAGAATTACTCTTCTGGACAGAAGTCCCACAAGAACTGAAAGAGCTTTCGGTATCCATCGGCTAATCGTCGAGACTTCATTACAAATTGAATAGGCTCTTCTGGAAGAAGACCTGGCTCACCACTGCTGATGAAGGTGGTTACATAATCTCCAAAGATATCAACCATCATGAGCGAAGAATATTCTCTTGGCAGGAATTTGTAAGGCTTCCCTACCACTTTAAGAATTTCTGGCAATCTTTCCTTGACTTCATAATCAAAGATATGCTTATACTTTATTCCTAAGCGTTTTCTTTCTCTCTCAAAATGAGGCAAAAAGTGCTTCAGCCGGGGATCGAGCCACATCCCTTTCGCTCCGATGAAGTAGACTGTTTCTTTCGTCTTTAAGATATCATTCAGATAATTTTTAACGCCTTCTATCCCTCGGTACACATGAGCTTCTTCTTTTTCTTCCAGAGCTTCATACTTCGCCTGCATCTGGGGAAGCTCTTTATTGATGATCTCTTCCTTCTCTTTTAATAAAGCCAAGAGCCTGCTGGGATTCTGCGCCCTGAATCGTTTTTCTCCCTTGATAAAAACCTCTGCTACTAAACCTTTTTCCTGTAATTTAGCTAAAGAATCATAGACATTTCGCCGATGGACTTTTGCTTTCAAAGAAACCGTTTGCACCGATGTTTCTCCTAGTTGCAATAACGCCTCGTAAACTCTTGCCTCATTCTGGCTTAGTCCAACTCCTCTTAACAATTCTTCGTGCATTTTTAATATGTCTTTGAACTCTTTTTGAGGCCTAATTCCTTCATTTTCTTTTCATAATAAGAGTGATCAGCTAAATGGATCTCGGTGAATTCTCCATTGACAATTTTGATGACAATGCATCGATTGGCAGAGCCTATTCTCTTCACAAATACCCTCTCTCCCGAACTGTTAGGAGGCCGTAGCGGAACAAACTGCCCTTCTTTGAGCATGGTGCACCATTCTATTAAGTTTGTCTCGATATTTTTTATGTTCAGAGCAAACCTATCAAATTCTTTATTAAATACAATCTCACTGCCGAAGATGATTCTGATGTTATGCTTCAGCTCTTCTACATTCATGTTTAACCTCGTTTCCTAAGCTAATATAGACAAAGAAATTTTCATAAGGCTCGATCTTAACATCTTCCTTTAATTTCTTCACAAAGCTTGAAAAGTAGTTGTAGGAGTATTTTTTAGAATAGGTCTTTACAAATAATTCTTTAGCGATCAAGTTAATGATCCTAATTTTTTCTTTGTCACCATTATTTTTTATTTCTTCCGTTTTTTTAAACAGGGAATAGGAATCTAAAATCTCTTTTTTTATCTGCAGATAATACTCGAAAACGAATTCTCGCAGGGCTTTCAGATCATCCTTATTGAACACTTCAGTTATGGCCATTTCATAAGTGATGACCAAATCCTGGAGTTCTGGCCGCTTTATGAGCGGAGTTAGCGATGGGAAGAAAGTGGCTACAGAATATTTTAATGCGGAATAAAATAATGGCTTGCGAAGGTCATTGTCCGAGATAAATATGAAATGGTTATTTCCTTTATGGTAACTTTTCCTTCTTTTGGAAAGAACGTAAATATCAATATCCTCATGGTCTTTCTTATACAAAAAAGATCCGGAGATGAAAGCCTTCTCCTTCTTCAGCTCTTTCAATATTAGCTTTGCCTTTTCCATTCTTTCCGGGATCATACCCTCCCCTGTAATATAAAATTCATCTTTTAACGTTCTTAATGCTTCAATTTTCTTTTTTATTGTAGAATAGAAGTAAGCCTTTTCAGTATCATCTAAGTGATGGTGGTTCAAGTATTTTTCTATGATGGTTATCTGCCTATCGGTAAATAAGGAAGGCACAAATAGCTCTCTGTTCTCCATGACTTTTTTTAATATATTTTCTTCCATATATAGTCTTGCATATATCTTTATTTATAAAACTTATCATTATTATGTTAAGATTTTCTTCTACAATTCATCATGGTCTTCTACAATTCATCATGGTTATCATCCTTAAAAGCTTTTCTTATTTTGGTGGTATTTACCACCACAATAGTTTATATAATTTCTATTTTAACTACTTATCAGTAATATTCAATAAAGAGTTAAGGAGATAAAAAAACATGAAACCATTGTTGTACTCATTTGAGCATCTTAAGCCTGATTTTGCTGCTAAGGATGAAAATAGAACCTATCAATCAAATGTTTTCTTAGTTTATCCTAGAGTGCCTTATGTTCCTGAGGTGATGGGTCTTTCGATATTTTGGCAAGGTCCATTGCAAGGAAAAGAGATGAGAGACTTTTTTGCTCGGCAAGGGATTGTTCCTTTAAGAATTTATCATGGACTGATGGAATCGGTAGCTATGCATCTAGATCAATATCTTCGGCATAAACGAGGGCTCGCTACCATGACAACAGAGAAATTAGTTGGCGACATCGATGGGCTTCTGGTTCGTGAAGATCGCCGAGGACAAGGGATAGAATTAGTTATGGTTAGCAGATCAGAGAATAACACTATCTGGGAAGAAAATGGTAACTAAAAAATTAAGAACTCTGTTCGGAGGTTTAGCGTTACTAGCTTTAACTGCTGTGCCTAAGCCTGCACAAGCAGATTTCTATGATGGCTGCAGAGGACCAAGCGCTGCCCAAGTCCATTACACGGCAACAGCTTCAGGAAAAGGATTAGAGCATACTCTAGCAGGAAAATATTTTGGCGACGATCTATTTGCCGTTGGCGCTGTGAACAGTGATAGCAGGAGTATTACTGGTGAATTTATAGGATTTGGATATCTTGTGGAACAGCTTTCTCGTGTCAAAGCTCTTCCTGTAGTAGGTTATTCTCTTTCAGGAGATGGAAAACAAGGGACTGTTGTAGGAGTAGCTCAAGCAACAATATTTTTAGATGAAGACGGAATATTTTTAGCAGATCCCAAGTATGCTATAACTATTCCTGCTCATGGGCATGATGTTCATACTCCTCAACATCATTTTGGCTTGACTGCCAGTATTGGTAATGAAAGAATACGCGTCGGTCCTGAAGTTGCTTATACCCTCGGTGAACAGTTGAAGGTGAATGGATTAGTACGATATGATCTTGATGCAGAAAAACATTCCAGTTGGCTTGAGTTTGGCTTAAGTTCTGACGGAGCAGTCCAATTCCAGTTTCGAGGCAATTTCTAAAGTCATAAAAATTTGACGAAAGTATCTCTCTCCAGCCTAAAGGCCGGGGCTTGACGGCTTTTTCTTTTACACTCAAATTTTTAGGATACAAGAGATGTGAAAAATATCACATTTCTTTGTGTGAACTCTATCCCCATAAATCTTATAAATCTTCTTACTAAGCACAATCTATGCCAGACGAGGATAGAATATTAAGTTTTCTGAAGATGACCGGACCAACTTTGCCGACGAAAGTGGCAAAGCATATTGGTACAGAGATCATCATCGCTTCTGCTCACCTTTCTGACCTTGCTTCTCGGGGAAAAGTAAAGATATCTAAGCTGAAAGTTGGCGGATCACCATTATATTACCTGCCTGGCCAAGAAGAGCAGCTCTACCCCTTTGCTGCCGGCAACATCAATCCT
>DATDXI010000056.1:0-8302 GCA_035289385.1 Candidatus Nanoarchaeia archaeon
ATAGAAGAATTTATCAAAACACCGCCTCGTGATCATGACAAAACACCATTGATGCTTGTTGCCAGGAGCTTTGATATCAATAAACCAGGAATCCAGCCGGAACTATTGAAAGGAGGAGTTCTCGGTGGAACGGTCAAGCAGGGACGATTTAAAGTAGGAGATGACATCGAGATCAGCCCGGGGTTTATGGTAGAGGAGAAGAACAAGAAAATATGGAAGCCTCTTGTCACTAAGATCAACCAAATTTTCTCTGGTGGACAGCCGGTAGAAGAGATCCTTCCAGGCGGAAGCATGGCTTTAGGAACAATGCTAGATCCTTCCGTGGTAAAATCAGATTCGTTGACAGGAGCCTTAGTCAGTCTTGTGGGACATCTGCCAGAATTACATTACCAAATTACGCTAGAAACATTTTTGCTGGAACGGGTATTAGGAGCTAAAGAAGAGATAGAAGTAAAGCCCTTGGCAAAGAGTGAAGTCTTGATGTTAAATGTCAATTCTGCCGCCACCGTAGGGATAGTCCTTGATCCGTCGAAAAAAAATACGACGATCATCTTAAAAAAGCCGATCTGCGCAGAATTGGGAGCAAGAGTAACCATTTCCAGAAGAGTTGGAGACAGATTTAGGCTGATAGGATATGGCATTTTAAAGAAATAGAAATGGAGTTCTGAGCAATTCTGGCCATAGTTCTAAACAGTTACTAGCCATACTTGCTTCTTTTCAGCTGTTTGACCATCTCTCCTGGATAATTGGTGATGATACCATCAACGCCCAATTTCAACGCTGTCTTTGCCGTAGCAAGATCATCGATCGTCCAAACAGAGACATCTTTCCCTAATCCCTTTAATTTTCTGATGAGATCTCCTCGAGAATATTTCTTAATGAACATATCTTCAATAGAATAAAAGTTAACATTATATTTATGGCCAAAAGAGGCATCCGAGGGAAGAAGGAATCTCTGGATAAACGTAAACAGCAAGATGTGGCCAACTCTTATCGTTGGGTTTAACCTTCTGACATTTTTGATGATAGACCTATGAGAAGTATGAATCCAGACATTTTCTGAATACGGAAAAGCCTTGATGATATCCATGATTATATGTTCATGCCCTCGGCAGGATAATTTCAATTCGACAAGCATCTTGCATCGATAACCAATACAGTCTAACGCTTCGGCCAAGGTTAAGATCTCTTCTCGTTGAATACTCTTATTATCTTTGCCATCCTTGTTATCCTTGCTATTCTTGCTATCCTTGTTATCCTTGCCTTTCTTGGGGAGGCTATAATTATACCTTTGAAGCTGCTTTAACGTTTTCAGGTGCACAAAACCCTTGCCATCCGATGTCCTGTTGATGGAAGCATCATGGATGACGACTGCCTGCTTGTCTTTCGTAATATGGATATCCATCTCGATAACATCAGCATGGTCTTTAATTGCTTGAAGGAAAGAACTGCGGGTATTTTCGGGAACAGCCCCTGAAGAGCCACGATGAGCAATGATTAATGGCAGGCGTTTCATTTTTTTTTGGGTAGTATCTTTTGGGGATATCATATTTTTCAGGAGTATAATCTGTTCACCATTATTACTAAGAGAATAATCTATTTTTGGATATAAATGTTTTGGACAAGCTTGTTTCAAAGAGAAAATCCTCCAAAGATGATGACGTACGTATTTAGTTTGCTTCTGGTGAGCAGAGCCGACTCGCTTTGCTGATGTGTTCTGTGGAATGTGGCACCTTCCCGAAAGGAACAACCCCTTCCACAAGTGAATGTGAAAGTAAAGAATCGCTCGTGGTTTGGCGCTGCTCACCTCTCAACTAAATACATACAGAATGACGGAAGGCTTTTATAGTTTTAAGAACTCCTTTCCCCCAGATAGATGGTGATATGGTAAAATTAGTCTGTTATAATATTGAATATTGCGAAGGGATGGAAGGGATATGGTACCAATACCTGCAGTTCTGGAAAATCTTTTTCCCTCCGAAAAACATAGACCGAAGGATAGTCACTGCCTTAAAGAAGCTGCATCTGGACATTCTTGCTTTGATTGAAGTGGATACTGGCTCATTCCGCTCAAAAAAAGACGAAGTTACGTTCTTCGAGCATAACCTGGGCATGAAGAGTTTTATCGAAAAGGTCAAATACTCTTTTCACGGCTGGATGAAATGGTTTCATTATGTTCCCATCCTCAACAAACAAGCGAATGCCATCATCTCAAAGTATGCCTTTTCTAAAGTGAAGTATCACGTTTTCCATGAAGGGATGAAAAGATTAGTCATCCAGGCAGACATCCATTGCCCAAAGAAAGTTACGTTGTTGTTAGCTCATCTGGCATTGAGCGAATCTGACCGGAAGAAGCAGATCCAAGAGCTCATCAAGATCGTCAATGCCATAAAAAATCCGGTTATTTTGATGGGAGACTTCAACACCTTTCATGGAGAGGAAGAAATCAAATCATTACTGCGAAAAACACATCTTAAAGATAGGGCGCAGCTAGACAAATATTCTTTGGAGCTTACTCAGCCGACATGGCACCCTAAACGGAGGCTGGATTATGTTCTAGTGTCAGCGCCGATTAAGGTCAAAAAGTATCATGTTCTCAATTATCCCTTCTCCGACCACATGCCGTTGTATGTGGAGTTTGATGTTAGGTAGCCTTGAAAAATGTTTAGGTCAAAGGTCTCAGAAAAATCTTATATAGGAGAAAGTATTCTCTTCCTGTATGAACAAGGTTATCTTCGCAGTAATTCTAGCTGGCTTTGGCGCCCAGCTCTTTAAACTGATCATCTTCTGGTTCAAGCATAAGACATTAAGCTGGCATGACCTCTTTGTTACCGGAGGGATGCCTTCGTCTCACTCTGCTTTTGTCGTCTCTTTAGCGACAATGCTCTATCTGCAAGAAGGAACCACATCAAGTTTTGCCATCAGTTTAGTTTTAGCCCTTATTGTGCTAAGAGATGCTTATGGTGTCAGAAGAACGGTAGGAGTCGAAGGGAAGGCCATCGAGAAGCTCTTGAAGCTCCATAAGATAAAGTCAAAATATCATTTTGCTTTAGGACACACACCATGGCAGGTTGTTGTGGGAGCATTGTTTGGGTTTCTCGTTTCGTTGTTTGTCTATATGATTCTATGAATAGATTTAATCCTAGGAATAGATATTTCTATTTTGTTTATTTCTATTTTGTTTACCATAATTATTTAAAAACCACGCTTTTTCTTTCTGTCAACCATGATCACCTCTCAACAGATGAAAGAATTGGAAGAACTTGCCGAAGCCAAAGGTATCACCAGCCTCGAGCTGATGGAAAATGCAGGCAGGGAAGTTGCTGCTGTCATCAGAGAGACATGCGAAGGAGAAGCATGGAAAGTGATAATTTTTGCAGGATGCGGAAACAATGGAGGAGATAGCTTTGTCGCTGCCAGATATCTTTCAGAACATTTTCCCGTTACTGTCTTGCTGTTTGGAGAAAAAGAGAAGATGCCTGCTGAAGCTAGGAAAAATTTTCTCTTGTTGGATAATCCTATCACTATCTTTGAAATTCAAACGAAGGAAGAATTAGAAACTTTTCACATCCAAAAAGATTCTCATCTTATCATGATAGATGCCTTATTGGGAACAGGGATAAAAGGAGACATCCGCGAGCCCCTTGCAAGTGCCATCGATCTCTTCAACAACACGCCGGGAGTAAAGTTTGCCGTGGATATCCCTTCCGGACTGAATCCAGATACAGGAGAATCGGCAGGGAAGCATTGTCAAGTGGATCATATCATCACCTTTCATGACCTGAAGATTGGCTTGAGCAGATGGAAGAATAGTACTACTATAGTTGACATCGGGTTGACATCAGGATTCCAATAGAAAAGCAGTGTTATCAATAATTACTCCCTATTACTCTTCAACTTCTGCAAAAAATCTTCCGCTTTCTTGACCACATCAGCATCCTTTTTATGAGTTATCCTTGCTATCGCTTCAGAGAAGCTCAGCCAAACTAAATCTTCATGCTCTGAAGATAATATTCCATCGTGGTCATCGAGCACTTCTCCGAGAAACCAGACGACTTCCTTATAGATTTTCTCACCATTCACGGTAAAAAAATAACCAAACTTTTCCTGAAATCCATCGACAAAAGAAATCTTCTGCAAGCCCGCCTCTTCCTGCACTTCACGGAGAGCAGCTTCTGTTACTGTTTCTCCAGCCTCGATCCGGCCTTTACAGAGCCCCCAATAATCTTTATACTCTGCGTATTTTAATATAAGATATTTCCTCTCCATCTTTTTTGAAACATTTTTTGGGGAGCATTTGAAGAGGATGATCCCAGCTGATCTTTCCATCATTCAGAACTCCGTCAATTTCATGTTAGAAGTGCAATGCAATAAAGTGGTGTTGCCAGACTCGCCAAAAGTCTTTTCTGTCTTGATGAATTTTGCCTCTTCTAGTTTCAGAATCCTGCGGTAAAAGCTCTTATAGCTCAACTCCCCGCCTTTTTCCACGTAAGCTCCATAAACATCGCCGATCTTCTTTCCTGTATTGATCTTGATCATGTCCAATACTTCCCGCAGCTCATCATCCAAGCCATCTTTCGGCTTGATATGGAACTCATCGACTTTCTTAATTGCCTCAGCAACATGCTCGGCAAATATTTTTCTAGAACTTTTCTCTTCAGCGATGTTACCAGCCTCTTTCATCAAGTATAACCCAATCCGCACATCCTTTATCTCCGCGCATTTTTCGGCTATTTCCTTGAATGCTTCATCATCCCATGTTCCAGGCACAAAAGCATAATCCCGGCGCTGCTCAAGGATGCCAGATATTTCATGTTCGCTGTAGGCCCTGAAGCCTAGAAATTCGGGATTGAGACGGGATCTTATCCTCTCATCAAATTCACTATACGCATCGCGGTAATTAGTAATCAGGATAATGCTTTTTCGATAGATGTCTTCCAGCAAGGAATAGAGAAAATCGAGATCTTCCAGCTTATCAATCTCATCAAAGACAAAAACGACACCTTGCTTATTTAGCTTATTCTTGATCAAGGTAAACAGTTCCGTAGTCTTCTTGCTTTGGATGAACTTGTAGCCGAGATCTTCGCATATCTTAGTAAAAATCTTGAACGTGCTGTTCTCTTTCCAGCAATTGATGTAGATAGTATAGATATCATCCGTCTCTTCTTCCAGCTCTCGAAGAACGTGCTTGCAGGCAGTCGTCTTTCCTATCCCTGGAGCGCCATAGACAAATAAGTTCCGCCCATTATGGCCTTGCAGCAAGGGCTTTATGGCAATGGCAAACTGCTGCTGCTCTTTCTCCCGGAAGGGCATGATCTTCGGCTGGAAATCATAATCCAGGATGACGGTATCTCGGAAGATAGATTCGCCGCTTCTCAGCATCTCTTTAAACAAGGACATGAGGGAAAAGAATAACTGTTCATTTATATGGATTATGGACTTGGAGTGATGATGTGGTGAGAGGTCATGCATCACTAACAAAGGTATCACTAACTATTTACACAAGCACCATCGACACAAAGCTTAGCACAATAAATCGTGCCAGTAGAATGCTTATTAGCGCTGCAGAAATGTTCCTTAACAGATTGCCCGGCACAAGAATCGGTGTACGTAGTAGACCCGCCAGTATAGACTATTTTTGTCGTTCCCTTCACCAAGCCATTACTTCCCCCATCAGAGTCCGTGCAGCTTTCCGGATTGTCAACGGTGTACGTTGGCCCAGTTTCTTCAGCAGGAGGAGAAACCTCATCGGGCTCTTCAATGCCACAATTTGATCTTGCATCCAAAGGACAGTCATCAGTACTATCTGAAATACCATCTCCATCATCATCAGTATCACAGGCATCACCCATGGAATCTCCATCAGTATTGGTTTGAGCAGCATTGGAAACAGTCTGGCAATTATCAGCGCTGTCTGAAATGCCATCATTATCACTATCGCTAGCAGGAGGTGTTGTTTGCCCAGCTGGAGCCGCTTCACGCAGGCAAGCGCCATCAGCACAGCCATAGGTACAAGTTACTGCTCCTGTTTGCACATTTCCATTAACCGTATTGCACCAAGATTCTACGAGCCAACCATTCTCATGGCAATAATCTGTTGCCGTTTTTCTTCCTCCATTAAATCCATCAACCCCTTCTGTTGTTCCTTTGATGAACTTGTCATTACTTCCACCACCATCAGAATCAGTGCAGGACGTTGGAGAAGTTGTTGGTTGAGTTGTTGTTCCTTCATCGGCTTCTTCAGCATCTGCTTCTCTCTTACACGCTCCATCTGCACAGCCAAACTCACAATTGACCGTTATATACTGAGCAATTCCCGTATCTGAACACAATCCTTCTTCCACTTTGTTTCCAAATTGACAACGATCCTCAATGTTCACATACGCACCTTGATAATTTAGTCCTTTGGTTTGTCCTTTAGTGTAATAATAAGAATTTTCACCCATGCCTAAAAGACTTCCATCTGAATCTGTGCAAACAGCTTCTTCTTGTGTTAAACATTCTCCCTCAGAACAGCCAAAAGGACAGTCTCTATTCCAGCTGGCATAATCTGTTTGAGATGTATCTCGACAGCCATATTCGATGAGGCGATTGGCGGTAGAAGTGTCGCACAGGTCATAAAAGACTTTGCTCTGTCCCTGATAAATGATCTTCACTTCTCCTTTCGTCTCTTTATCATCTCCTGAATCAGTATCCCAGCATTTGAATTTACAGGCAGTCGTGCAGCCATCTTTGAACATCTCATTTCCGTCATCACATTCTTCTAGAGCGCTTGCTTCAAGAACACCATTTCCACATATTGCTACGCCCAGTGGAGTGATGCAAGCACCATCAGAGCAGCCATAAGGGCAATCCCTATTTCCACTGGCAATAGTTTTCCCTGTTGCCTCAAAAGCACCGCAAGCATATTCTATCAACCTATTTCTGATACTGCTGTCACACTGGTCTGAATATAATCTTGCTTCTTTATGTCCGGAAAGCGCTCCTTTTGCTGTTCCTTTCTTATAGAGACTATCTCCACCATCAGAGTCGACACAAAGCAAGGTACAGGAAGAAGTGCAGCCATCAATATTATCACTGTTCCCATCATCGCATTCTTCAGTTCCTTCAACAACACTATTCCCACAAAGAGATGAGGAAGCAGATGAAGGAACAGGAGAGGCAGGAGGAGAAGAAGTACCAGTTGGTGAAGTTTCTACTGCTGGCTGCCCCACAGCAGAGCCTTGAGATCCACTAGGAGAATCTATTGCTTCACCTTGCTGCCCATACTTCTTGACACATTCAATTTTTCCGTTGGCGGCGTCAAGATAGGCAATGACTCGTAACCCTGAAGCAGCGTCGATAATCTCTGCTTTATACAGCTCTTTTGGAGTGCTAAGGCTTTTCCCGCATATCTCTGCAAAATTTTCCAACTCCTGGGCTGCCTCTTCCGCGGAGAAATGGATTATAGACACATCGGCATTAGGATATTTATCGAGAAAATCCTGGATTTGAGGATTGCTCAGGATAAGTGTTTGAGCATCAAAAGCACAGCCGGAGATAATGACCATTAACAATAACAGCAATAAGAATCCTACAAGCATTAAAAATTCTTTTTGACGGAACACTTCTCTTTTTGCCATCAATGAAAGAAAGAAGAGTTGGTTTATATATTTTGCTTAGGACTCACGGCATCTCCCGCTAATCATCACTTCTTCCCGATCTCCGTAATCCCGTTCATGTACGGCCAAAGCACCTTCGGCACTTTGATCGTCCCTTGCTTTGTCTGAAAGTTCTCTAAGATAGCCACCATGATCCTTGATGTGGCCAAAGCAGTGTTATTTAACGTATGCAAAACCCTCCTTTTGTTGTCTGGTCCCACAACTTTTATCCCTAGCTTTCTGGCCTGATAATCTGTACAATTACTCAAGGACATGACTTCACCGTACGCTTGAGTGGTAGGGCGCCAAACTTCTAGGTCATAACTGCGGTTTTTCCACAAGGAAAGATCTCCGGTACAGATATCAATCACTCGGTACGGCAAGCCTAGCGCTTGCAGAATCTCTTCCGAATTGTTCAGCAGCTCATTGAAATATTTTTCAGAATCTTCTGGTGAACAGAAAATGAACTGCTCCACTTTGTTAAATTGATGAGTTCTCCAAGTGCCTTTCTCATTGATGCCATGGGAGCCAACTTCTTTACGGAAACACATGGAATAGGAAAAATATTTTTTAGGAAGGTCCTTCTCAACAATCGCTTCATTGGCATGCAGTCCTAGTAAGGCATGCTCCGATGTTCCTATCAGCGCTAAATCTTCCCCTTC
>DATDXI010000057.1:0-4763 GCA_035289385.1 Candidatus Nanoarchaeia archaeon
TCCACCAGTACTTTCTGTACCACTGCTAGAACTGCTACTTGTCCCACCTGATGTTACACATTGACCAGCTATACAAGCTTGCCCAGCTACACACCCCGGAGAACAACTTCCTCCACAATCATCATTTCCACACGTTCTTCCAGCACAGTTAGGAACACAGAGAGCAACACATTGGCCAGACGGATTGCACATTCGTCCACTTGGACAACTACCACAATTAATCGAAAGTCCACAGACACGTTGTTCCCCACACTGATACCCCAGTGACGCACACGTATCCACACATTCATTAACACACTGACCAGCAGCATTACATTCTTGAGCAGCATTACAAAAACCACAAGTTCCACCACAATTATTTACACCACAAACCCTCCCACTACAATCTGGAACACAGGTGTTATCCACACATTGACCAGCAACACAAACATAATTGCCACCTATCGGGCAACTCCCACAAGAGACGCCACAAACAAGATCAGAGCCACAAACTCGACCGCTGCAATCAGGAACACACGCAGTTCCTACAGTAATTGTCCTTGACACCCAAGGGTGAGTTGTTTTCTGTGTTGCTAAGTTCATACCACTAAAAGTTGAACAGTCTGTTCTTTCCACTAAGACTAAAGTTACTACACGTGCTCCTGCAGAAAACGTATGAAGAACATCTCCAAACCCTTGATGACAAACCTGAATGCCATCTCCAAAATCCCATAATTGGTTATACGATGAACTTAAACCTGTTGAAAAACTTCCATCATCATTGATACCTTCGCTACAATCTCTAAAAGTGAGAGTTAGAGGAGTAGTATCATCGGGAAAAATAAAACAAGCTTCCCCACGTGAATCGATAGCAAACGCTTCCCCAGCAACAGTCTCAACAAAGGGCAATAACACTAACACACCTAAAGCTAAAATAACAACTCCTAGAACTACCGCTAGCTTATTCTTATCTACCATCGTGCCTCTTTTGCGAAGCGAAAGACCTAACCTCAGCCTCTTTTGCAAAGCGAAAGACCTTCCTCTACTTTTTAAGCTGGAGAATCATTTCTTTATTTATATAGATGTCGGTTAAGCTCCATAAACTTTCCTGTGCCGAGAACGACAATACTCGTCTTAAGAATGTTTTGATAAAGAGGCTTGTCCTTATTTCTTAGAAATCTTTTCACCGTCTCCATCTTTAATGATACCTCTGTTGGAAGAGTGATAAAAATCTCCCTGATCCTCTTTTCCTGCTGACTGGTCAAGCGCCCGATGATCATTACATCAAGATCAGAATCTCTATCAGCCCGGGATTGGGCATAACTCCCATAGACTAAAACACAAATATCCCATGCAGGAAACTGGGTAAAATATGTCTTCAGTGAAGGATATCTCTTAAAAAACACAAAACGCTTATCAAGCTCAACCAGGGAGTTTATAGCTAAAGAGAGATCATTATCAAAAGAAGAGGTAAACCTTCGGAGAAGCGCTTTTTTCTTTCCTTTGATCCTTTCTTCGTTAATAACCCCATAGAAACAAAGCTCATTGACATACGACAAAACCAGATTTGGAGAAACAGAAATCTTCTTGATGAGAGCTGTAAGATGAATGCCGGGATTCTCATATATTGCTTTAACCACCGCTATTTTACTCTTGTTCCCAGGAAAGATATGCTCAATCATAATTCTCCCTCCACGAAGTGAACAAATTTTCGAGCAATGTGAAGCACCATCTCTGCATCGCTTTTGACCAAACTCTCCCACTCATCAACACTATACTGGCTTATCTTCCTCAGCTGAAAGGCAAGATCTAAGCTGAGAACATCCGAGAATCTTTTATTAATTTCTTCCAATTCATAGAACAAGGTATCACCTATCAACTTATAATGATGCAAAGCAATAATCAAGCAATGGTGATCCTTAGAAAATGTCCCTTTTTTTTTTGATAATAAGGCATTACCAGCATGATGCATCGCATAATACGCTTTGATAATCGTCCAATCCCAACACTCCTCATGAAATTCAGCGATAGCCCTGCTTAAATCATGCTTGGCTTTTTTCAGATGCTGAGAGTAATGATCTTTTGTATCTGCAACAAATTTCTTCCTTGTCTCACAACCTGAAAAAAACTTAGCAACCGATTCTTCCTTGTTTGGCAGACTAATATCCATCTCTTCTATTTTCATTGTTATTGATTTTAGTAATAATCATTACTTGATATAATAATCATTAATAGGCAATACTTTAAAAATGTATCTACCACCGTGCCTCTTTTCCTGCTTCTTCTTCCATATCTTTTTTGGTAATTGCTCCTCTTCGTAGCTTAATGCCCTTATCAACAAAAATCTTCTTCATCTCCTCATAGTTCACGTCGGCGACTTCAACAGCTTTCCCCAATGAAATTTTTCCTTCTTTGTAAAGAACAGATGCTATAGCTATCCGAAGATCCTTTCTAGCTGCTAGAATAGTCCTCATGGCATCCCTCAAAAACTCAGAAGTGCTATCATAATATCCCGTTTCGGGAATTGCCCCCAATTCCATCCTTAGCATTTCAGGCACAGTGAAGCTAAGAGTTTCACTTTTTATAGTTTTTGTCGCCATTGTCCTAGTATTGTTAAGATATTATTTAAAGTTTTCGCAACTTAAAGTTAAGAAGCAGGACTTAATTTTTCTTCGATCCTCTTCATACAATACTACCCAAAATACCCTGTAACTATTGTTTATATACATTTTTATTTGCTTACTGTAAGTAACATTTATATACTAGTTCAATTACTTACATGATATGCGTGGGCTAAAGCGAGAAAGGATACTGCGGGTCGTATTGGCAGAGCCAAAACCATTAAGCAAGAATGAGCTTTCTAAGAGGGCTAACTGTAGCAGGCAGTGGATCATTCTCTTCTTGCGAGAACTAGAAAAAAGGAGGCTTGTCAAGGGAACAACAGTCGTTTCCCCTGCCGGACTCACTGCTTATTGGCTCACTATCCATAAAAAAACCAAAAAATACCGGGAATATATGGTTAAAGAGCCTCTCCGGTTCCTGAGAAAAACGAAGCTACCGTATGCCCTTACTACGTACCAAGCTGAAAATATGGTACAGCATCATCTCTTTCCTTCAAGGATAGACATGTACATCAAAGAAGAAGATCTGCAAGCCTGGCATTCTCTTCTCTTACAGGAAGGGCTCTATGGTAAAGGCAATGTCCGCATGATCGTGGCAGAAGAACATACTTTTTATGGAAAACGAAAGCTAGATGGTCTTTCTGTAGTTTCGCTGCCGCAGCTGATTATAGATTTATTTACAGAAGGAGGGCCAGCAGCAGAAGCAGCAGAAATGCTGGTATCACTGTTAAAAAAACATGTATCTTGAATTTGAAACAAAAACTTCGTACAACTACCTGAAGCAGGTCATCTCTGCATTAGAGGAGCCTATTTGTATCTTGGGAGGATGGGCAGTTTTTCTGCACGTGAACAAAAACTTCCAAAAAGCCCAGGGCAGGCCGTATCTGGGAAGCAGAGATATTGACTTGGGATTCCATCTTGATACTAATGAAACGGTAGAGCAGTTGAAGACCTCTGCTTTAGCAAAGTCGCTGGATATCCTTCAGCAGAAGCTAAAATTCCAATCGATATCTTTCCGATTGCTCAAGGAGATCCATACGGAAACTGAAGAGGAGATTGAAAAGGGAAAGATTATCCCAGCACATTTCGTTTTTCCCATGTACATCGATGTTTTAGTTGATGCTATCCCTGCAAAATTTAAGGAGGTTTTTCACTTTCAGCCGGCAGATGAGCCCCTTCTTAGATTTGTTTTTGAGGACAAAAAGAACCGGGAGGAGCTCCAAGAGTTTAATAAGAAGCTTTGGCTGCCAAAACCAGAAGTATTGCTTGCCACAAAATTGAATGCGTTAAATCAGAGGGATAAGGAGCATAAGAAAGTCAAAGATGTTTGTGATATTTTTACATTGTTATGGTACTCTGAAGAGAAAACGCAGGATTTGCCAAAGAAGGTCGCTCAATTTATAGATCAAAAAAAAATACGTAAAATAATCTCTGCTATTGATGAGGCGGACTACCATAAAGCAAGCGTTCAATTAAACCACACGCCCTCAGAAATAAAAAGAGTTATCGGATTATTGAGGTCATAAAAAGATTCAAATTCACGAATGATCTCCAAAGCCCTTTTAATCATTTCTTAATACCTTTTTTACTCCTTTCTTCGAAAACCTTTAAAACTCCAAGATACTTTCTCCATGCTATGAGTATGTTCGACAAATTAAAGTTCTGGAAAAAAGATGACCTTGATTTTGATGAATTAGTAAAGAAAGATATGGGTCATGATGATAATTTTGGCATGGGAGAACAACCGCAAATACCCGGGCAACCTCTTCAAGATGACATGCATCTGGGTGGCAATTCCCCCTTTGAACAGGATCCCTTAGCATCACAGCCCTTTTCGCCACAGCAAGATCAAGACCATCCACTCCAAAAATTAACACCGCAGCCAGCTTACTCCCCTACAAAAAACAATGACTTGGAATTGATCAACAGCAAACTGGATACGATCAAAGCCATGTTGAATTCTATCGAGCAGAGATTGGGAAGATTAGAAAGACAATCCTTGCCGGAAAAACAGCAGAACTTATGGTAAAGGATGGTAAAACGCAATTATCTGCCGTTATTTATTTCCATCGCCCTAGCTACGGTTTTCTTCGACCAACTCCTCAAATATCTCATTTTAACCTATCAGCCAAAAATAAATATCAGCATCCTCCGCATCATCTT
>DATDXI010000058.1:0-21517 GCA_035289385.1 Candidatus Nanoarchaeia archaeon
CGTAAAATCCAGCCTGACTTTATGAATAACAGAAATGATTTAGTTTCTATTCTAAGCAGATGGTCAGGCAAGTAATCTTATCTTACGAAGCTCTTAATGGATTTTACCTCTTGACCAAGCCACTATTTTAACCAAACTAAATACACACCTTTCCAAGAAATGTTTTTAAACAGGTCTATCCTTAATATGAATATATGGCAAAGGATGATCAGGGGAAAGAAGATATGAAGAATCTCCCTCCGGAAGAGCGGATCAAGCGGCTGAAAAAGCTGGAAGAAGAGAAGAAGAAAGAGATTGCACAAGCAGAGAAAGAGATCCGTGACAGCGAAGATGAAATAAAGGAGAGAAGAAAGTGGAAAGACCGTGTTCCCATCCCTGAATTTGCTCGAGAAGATTTAGATCATTTAAGCCAGGATGCTTTAGAGATTCTGAAGACGAGAGGGCTTATTAAAGCAAAACCGCCGGAAAAGGCTTCTCCTAAAGTAATGTCGAAGAAGGAAGAGAGTTTGGAAGATACTGTTGTCCGTGAGCGCGTTTCCCGAGTTCCGGAAGGGATGCAGATGCAGTATGATCTTCCCGGAAGGCAGGATGTTGGCGTTGCCTATAAGCCCTTGAGCCAGATGGATATGCTGGGCATTTCCAAAGAGATCAAAAACATCTATCAGGCTGTTGAAGAGCGCGGCTACATCACTGGTGAAGAGCAGAAGAAAGTTGGTTATGCTTTATCTGAAGTGGAGAAAAGACTGGAAGATATCCAAGATGGAAAATATAGAAATTTTAATGATCAAGTTGCTGAAGCGGCAAACTTGATCCAGAAGATCGGCGGGCAGATGTATCATTCCAACAAGCCGGGAGTAAGTGGAAGGATGTATCAGTCGTAGTTCCTAAATATTTTTTCTTTATAGAGAGCAAGGTTTAAATACGTCTTTGCCTTTATTTCCGTAAAAGAGGCATAGGCTAAGGTCTTTGTTTCACAAAGAGGCATTGGAGTAAGTCTTTTACTCCGTAAAAGAGGCATGGGGGCAAGTCTTTTGCCCCGCAAAAGAGGCACGATGGTTCAATTTGGCTCATTTAATAGTGGATATCAAACTCCTATGGATAGAGATTATGGCCACCATGGCACGCTCCATGAAGGTATCCACAGCCCTAAAAATCTTTCTACCAATGATGTGGGCGTAGGCATGGGAGATTTTGGGATGAGTATGGGTCTAGGTCCCGTGCCAAACGTTCAAGCAGTGCAAGCAAAAGTTCGTCCTGGTTCTAAAACAGTAGAGTTTGTCTTCACTGGAGCTGGAAAAGGATCGGGGCAAGGGCAGACGCCAGAGATGTATGGCCTAAAGCAGCGACAGGCTTTGTCAGAGATGGGAAGAGCAAACAGAGTTGATTTTACCACGCACGCTACGGTAGGAGTATATGGTTTAGCAGGGATGGATCAGCAAGGAAATTTTTCTAAACAAAGCAGGAACATGGCACTGCAGGAAATCAAACGAGCAGTAGAATTTGCCAAAGATGTTGCTGCCGGTGGTCCGGTTGTCGTCCATACTGGTGAATTTCAGCGCCCGATCTATGATGCCGAATGGAACGGCAGAGATGAAGAATGGAAAGGGAAATTTAAGATGTATTCTGATGAGCCGGAACGGGCGTCGTATCGTGTCGTTGACACTAGGACTGGTGGATTGATCCAGGAAGCGAGGAAGAACAGAAAAGTTGCCCGGCAAGTGTGGAATAGGTATGACCATGATTCTGAGCAATGGAGTGAGCATGGGGGGAATAGTTATACCGATTCTAAAGGGAATATGGTCCAGCCGGGAGATTATGTGGATTATTATGGGAATAAGCTGGATATGGAGCTCCGTGTGCCAAAATATGATAAAGAGCAAGGAAGATTTATGGCAGAGCATCTGGATTGGAATGATTTAAAGAAAGAAGCGGAAGAGATGACCACGCGTGCCAGAGAAGTATGGAGAAGCTGGAAGAATGGTGAACTGAGTGATGAAAAATTTAGGAAATCGAATTGGGTGAAGTTTCAGGATGTTGACAGGGAAGAGGACATTAAAGTTCGTCCGGAAGAAGCGTATATCATCACTACGTTAGAAACGAACGCTGCCAACAGCAGAGGGTGGGCGTATTATTATGGTGCTGATTTTGCGGGCTCAGTGGAAGAGCTCAAGAAATTGGAAGATGCTTATGAGTTTTATAAAAAACTTGAATCGACGGTAGATCCGGAAGAGAAATGGAAATTGCAGAGAGAAATGCCGGGGTTTGCCGGGTTAGTGCCACCTGATGTGAAATATCCCTCTCAGCTCTTGAAAGAGAGGCTGAATCTCATGAAAGGGAAGATGAAACAAGGCCAGGAAGCTTCTGCTTCCCAATGGGCGCAGGCAGAGGAATCGATGGAGACCATTCGGCACGTAGAGAGCGCAGAAACCTATGCCCGGAAAGAAGCCGCTGATTCCTATGCATTAGCGGCCATAAAAGCGATGGAGCTAAGCAAGAATCTGCAGAAAAAAGGGGAATTGAAAAAACCGTTGACGATTGCCATGGAAAATTTATTTCCAGAAAGTTATGGTGCTCATCCTGACGAACTGATCGAGTTAGTTACCATCAGCAGAAAAAAGATGGAAAAGATGCTTGTTCAGCGTGGAATGTCTGACGAAGAAGCGCAAGAAAATTCAAAGAAGCATATTACCTCTACTCTGGACACTGGGCATCTGAATATGTGGAGGAAATATTGGATTGGCGACCAGAATAAGACTCTAGAACAGAATGATCAGGAATTTAATAACTGGATGCTGAAAAAAATAGGAAACATGATGGATGCTGGGATTATCGGGCACGTGCATATTGATGACAATTATGGCTATCATGATGATCATCTCGCTCCCGGTGAAGGGAACACTCCTATCAAAGAGATGGTAAAGCTCTTGAAGGAGAAAGGCTATAAGGGAGAACTGATCGTTGAGCCCGGTGCTGATTATACGACGGACGTTTCTGGATTCCACAGCGTGATGAAGACATGGAGATTATTTGGCAGCCCTGTGTATGGTGCAGGGGCCGGTGGCTCTATCCCTGGAGGAAGGCAATGGGGACAGGTGCAGTATGGCTGGTTTGGGCAGAACGCTCCTCCATATTTCACGTTTGGCACGTATTCACCGTCAGAAGACTGGACGCTGTGGAGCGGCGTGCAGATGGAGTAGAAATAGTTTAAGAGAAGTGTCTTTTATTTAATATCCAAGGCTCTCATGATCTTATCCAACTTTTGATTGATCTGATCAAGCCCACTGTTTGCTGGTCCAGAAGGTCCGGGACGTCTTGATTCTTGATCTCCCTCCTTTCTGAAACAGGAGCTGCAGTATACTGGCTTGTTACTTCTAGGTTTAAATGGGATTTCACATTGCTCTCCGCAGCTAGCACAGGTTGCCGGATACTTTCTCTGCTCAAAGGATTGTTCTGAGTCTCTTCTCTGAAATCTCCCTGAATCCCTCTTCTGAAATCTGCCAGAATCTCTTTTCTGGAACCTGTCTGAATCTCTGTCTCTAGATGGAGGAGCTCTTTCTCTGCTGAATCTTCTAGGTGCATCATCCCTAGGCTGGTCATATGTCCTTTTTTGAAATCTTCGTTCTCCCATTCTTCGCTCTCCCATCAGGCATCTCTAAAGAAAATTAATTTTCTTCTTCTTTTTTAAAACGCTGGTTTCTTTATAAATTCATGTGCTTTAGATCTCAAAATGGGAAGTCTCGTCAAAATGATATGATGAAGGCAATATACTTTGTGTTGTGAGAAAAACTCCCGGCATGACGCCGGGAAGAAGGTGGGTGTTTTCGGTGTTCTCTTAGACTTTGTTCAGAGAGATGTTGTGTTTATCTGATGATATTTTATCTTCTGATCATATATCTCATGATATGCCTTGCGGGTGGTGTTTATAGATCAAGTACACTAATTCTTCGGTGTTTAATCCCGCGACAAATGATTTCAATTGAAGGCTGTCTTTCTGTCTTCCTTTCTTTAGGGGATCATTTCTGTGGGGGAGGTTATCGTTGAGACCATCGGTGTATAAAGAACGTTCTTTCTTCCTCAAAAACATACTGATGTTAAGCTTGCCTTTCATGCTGACCACCTCTTTTCTCTATGAAGAAAAAGCTCTTTATTAACCATTATGCAGAGGCGATAAAGAAAAAGCGTGAAGAAGAATTCTCCATAAGCTTTTTAAATGGACTTTCTATTTTGTTACTAATAAGTAAAATAGGTTCAGGGGGAACATCATGCCGAATGTGTTTTTAACACTTGACTGGTTTCAAGGTATCGACTTAATATTCGAGTTTGTGGCGTTGTTTGTAGCTTTGCTGATAGCAGGCTACAGCTGGAAAGCGTATCGGATGAGTGATGAGCAAAAGTTTAAATATTTCTCGCTTGCTTTTCTCTTGGTAAGCTTATCTCTGTTTGTCAAAGCATTGACGTCAAGTGCAGTCTATTTCCAAGGAACGAGAATTGCTGCTGACGTTATTCTTCGGCCAGCCTTAGGCGCTGCTCGGGAATATTCTGTCCTCTTTTATCATACGGGCTTCTTTGTAGAGATGGCGGCTATGCTTGGTGGGTGGTTATTGCTCTTTTTTGTCTCTCAGAAAGCCCGTGATAGGTTAAAGAAATATTATGAAGTGAGCCAGTTAGGATTGTTTGTCTACTTAGTGCTGCTTATCTCTTGGGTTGCCAACTTTAAATATGAAGTCTTTTACTTGACAGGAGCAGTGCTGTTAGGATTGATCGTCCTTAATTACTATAAGAATTACCTCAACAACAATAACAAAAATACTTTGTTGGTGATGGATTCATTTATTCTGCTGTTAGTTGCTCATCTGTTCTTTATATTTATGTTTGTCACGCCGTTCTTTTATGTCTTCGGGCAGATATTCTTATTGCTGGGATTTATCTTGTTGCTCTATACCTATATGCGGGTGAAACATAAATAATGGCTACCAGACGATCACGATTAGAATTGATCTTTGACATTTTGTTAGCTATCCAGAATAAAGGCGGCAAGATCAAGCCGACACATCTGATGTATAAGTCAAATCTTTCTCACAAATTGTTGAACAATTATTTAGATGAATTGATCCAGAAAGAGCTGGTCATGATCCAGGAAGAGATCGTGCGGAAGAAGAAAACTCCCAATAAAGTAGTGCATATCACGGAAAAAGGTCTTGGTTTCTTAGCGGAATTTCGAAGGATGCGCGAGTTTACGGATGCGTTTGGGTTGTAATCATGGTCTTCGCTGCTCAATTTAGTATTCTGGATATTGAAGTGCCGGTTATTGGGTATGTTCATGCTGCTGGGTTTGCTGAGGCTTTTCCTTCTCGAGGAAAAAAAAAGACAGGATCTGTTCCTGCAGCAATTCAGTATACTAAAGATTTTATTGGTGGGAATCCTAGGATATTTTTGGGATATGGTTCACCGGTTGATTATCTTATCGTTGCTTTGTGGGGGGACGATGGAGTAAAAGTTATTGAAGCTTTTGGATACGAGCATGTTGAACCTCAACAATGGCCAGGAAATCCGGAACGACACTCTTGGGTTTTTAGAGATCAGGTTCATGGGGCAAATATTGTTGGAAAAAGTTGTTTGGAAACAGATGCTATGCTGGGAGCGGAAGCCAGCCATCGCTTGCAGTACACCAAAACTCTGGATGAGTTTCTTCGGAACAGACCGTACTTATTTGATTTGGAACCTGATGTAAGGTTGAAGAGGTAGGTTGCAGAAAAATATAGGAAATAACTAATGGTGGTCTTATGGCAGAATATCTTTGTGTGTTAATTCAGGAATATGGAGCACTCGTTTCGGCGTCTGTACTTCCTCCTGAAAGGAGGACATTCGGTTCTCGGTCATTTCTTTGTGAAGGAGAGAATCCTCGAGAGGCGTTAGATGCTTTATTGATGGCTTCTGGCGGCACGCCTTATATTGCAGCCGTATTTAATCCGGATGCGAGAGTTCTAAGAGATCCTTCAAGAGATCCTTCTTTTGCTGAAATGGTGGAGGGTGCTTTATTAGCCGGCAAGTTTAATGAGCGAGCTGTACGGGATTATCGTCTTCCGGTGAAACCAAATATAGTTATTGTACGTGAAAGATAGGTTCTACCATCTCTTTTTTCTACTCCTCCTTTAGCAATGGAAAGTACTGCTTTTTTCTGCATAAGTTTAAAATATACATTAAAATATTTACTCTAAAATGACTACTTTAGTCTTGACTCGGGACAATGGACAACGTTTTGTCGTTGGCGGACCAACACAATTAGGGAAAAGTACCTTAGAAGACCGAAATATTTGGGCTGTTCCAAGCAGGGTTAAGCCTGATCTGTTTAAAGACCTCGAGGTTCTGGTAAGGATAGAGGATTGTGAATATATCTCTAGAAATCATGCTGCAATCTATCGACAAGGTGAGGAATATTTTATCTTGGATTTAAACAGCTGTAATGGCACAGCGATCAATGGTGTCAATATCAATCCAGATCCAAATAATCAACAGCCACGCCAACTTCATGAACATGATGTCATCTCTCTAGCTAACATGATTACCTTTGCCGTCTCGTTTCGTGAAACAACTAAATACGCCTTACTGGTTGGCGCGGGAGAGGATCATGCCGGTGCTATGTATACTACCGTTACAGCGTTGCAGCAACAATTAAGACGACGGAGTTTTGAAGTGCATTATCTGTTAGGAGAAGATGCCAGCAAACAAGGGATAAAAGATAAATTAGAGGAGTTCAGATATCTTACGGTTAACGATAGCCAATTTTTCTTTGCTTATCACGGCCATGGTAGTCGTCATGGCTTAACTGCGGCTGGCCAGACAATAAATCCTCGAGAACTATATGAAAGGATAGCTCGTCTGAAAGGGGAGAAGATCGTTTTTATCGATGCTTGCAATGCCGGGCTTTTTGTAGATCAACAGCTGATCCCTCCAGAAACATTAGTGATGGCAAGCTGTGGCGTAAATAGGACTGCATTTGAAACTCGTCTTGTAGGTGATGACACAGCGTATATCGGAAGGTTTAGCCGGGCTTTAGTGGGGTACTTAGAAAGTCATCCGGAGGACTTAAAGTGGATGGATTTTTATCATGCTATAAATGGAACTACTCATTTGAATTTGGCTATGCAAGAGCCGATGATGGCGGGCAAAGAGATGACTGTTCCAGATATGGTTCGTGAGTTGATGACCATAGATTTTGTGCGTAATAGATGAAGCTCTTTTTTCATAACCTTAAAGAGCAGATAATGCTATGTTGGGTAAAATGTCCAAAATAATAATAGGCATAGATGAGGCAGGAAGCGTATTTTAGTTGCTCTAAATACTCCTAAAGGCCCCGTCATAGGCCCGTTAGTCATGGCAGCGTTAGCTTTCAAGGAAGAAGATATCCAGAAATTAGAGTGGCTCGGGGTGAAAGATTCTAAACTATTAAGCGCATTAGTCCGAGAAGAATTGTTTGAGAGAATCCATGAGCTTGTTGCCGATTTCAGGATTGAAGTGATCGAGCCAGATGCCATTGACCTTTCGTTATCTGAAGTTGAGACTAATTTAAATTGGCTGGAAGCGGATACGTCTATACGCCTGATTTCAGAAATGTCTCCTGATAGGATCATTCTTGATTGTCCCAGTGTAAATATCCCTGCTTACAAAGAGTATGTTCAGTCTAAATTACCGGAGCGGATGAAGATGGCAGAGCTTATCGTGGAGCATAAAGCTGATGTGAACCATCTGCCAGTTGCTGCCGCTTCCGTCGTGGCGAAAGTTATCCGTGACAGATATATCGACCGCTTGAAGGTAGATATCGGCATCGATTTTGGCTCTGGTTATATGTCTGATCCTAAGACAAAGAAGTTTCTGGAAGAGAATTACGAGAAGTTTCCGCATCTCTTCCGGAGGAAATGGAAATCGTTTAGCAATCTTGTTCAAGCGAAGAAACAGAAGAAGCTGGGAGAGTTCTGAAAGAAAATAGTTTGGAGAGTTCTTAGGTTTCTTAGGTTTTTTAGGGATATATTTATATATCAGTTGTTCTTTTATTATTTCAAATGTTACAAAATTATAACAAGTGGAAAGTGGCCAGCCAGTTCTTTGATAATCCCCTGTCGGAGCTGCAATTGAGGGAAATAAGCAGGAATATCCAGTTAAGCCTTCCTTCTGTTAAAAATTACCTTCTGGAATTGGAAAAAGAAGGCCTGATCTTGAAAAAAAAGAATCGCGTCCAAGGCTATCCTGTTTATGTAGCGAATAGGAGTGATGATCGTTTTATTTTTTACAAAAAAATAGATCTATTAGACAGAATACACCGCTCTGGGCTTCTGCAATCTTTATACGATGTCTTTCTTCCAAATGCGCTGATCTTATTTGGCTCTGCGTCTAAAGGAGAAGATGTCGTGGGGAGTGATATCGACATTTTTGTTGAATCTAAAGAAGGTAAAATGGATTTAGGGCGTTATGAACAGATACTTCATCGAAAGATTAACCTGTTCTTTGAAAAGGATTTCCATAAGCTGAGCAAGGAACTCAGGAATAACTTATTAAATGGCATAATCTTAAAGGGATATATCAAGGTGTTGTAGATGCTTATCAAGATAAATAAAAAAGGGCTATCATGACCGTATTCACCAACGTTAAAAAAGAGGATGTGTTGAAGCTTGAAGGCTTTGTAGCAGAAGGGCCTAAGACGAGCTATGAAGAGTTACGGCTGATGAAGAAGGGAGTCGTGCTTATTCTCTATACTTCTGGAAAACTATTGTTGCAGGGAGCGGAAAAACAGGTTGAAAAGCTCTCTGAGGAATTGGAAAAGAGGGGATTTGGCAAACGGCAGAAAGCTGATCATTATCGCAAAGAGGAAGGATGGTATATCGGCAGCGATGAATCTCTTAAAGGAGATACATTTGGGGGATTGGCTGTAGCTGCGGTAAAGGCAGATGATTCTTTGCGGAAGAAATTAGTCGAATTAGGCGTTGCGGACAGCAAAAAATTATCTGATAAAGAGATCATTCCTTTAGCAAGAAACATCAAGAAGATCGCTCCTTGCGAGATCAAAAGCATTCTTCCTGATGAATACAACAAGTATCATGGTTCCGTCACGGAGATGTTAAATACGTTTCATCAGGAAGTGGCTGGATATTTGTTGCCCGGCATTCATGTTGTAGATAAATATCCTGGCTGTACGGTGGGGACGATCAGGGAAGAGAAAGCGGAAGACAAGTATGTGGAAGTTGCTGCAGCTTCCATCCTGGCACGAGCAGCCGCATTAGAGCAGCTGGATTTTCTAAGTATGGAAGCGGGGTTTACCTTACCGAAAGGCAGCACTCATGTTGCTTCTGCATTACAAGAGCTTCGGGAGAAGGGTATGGAATTTTCATCGTTTGTCAAGCTGCATTTTTCGAATGTACAAGAGTTTTTGAAGGGGTAGATAGATACCCCTTCTTAGGGGTCTATGGTTAACTAACATCATTGAACAAAAATAGCCTATTTTGTGTAATACCAGTGAAAACATTTATAAATAAACATGCTTTTCTTTCCGTTATGCTCTCTGAAACAGAAATTAAAGAAATATTGGTACAACAAAGAGAAACTATCCTCAACAAGAAGTATGGCGTAGAGAGAACTGTTTTAAAAGAGGTAGAGTCCAAGCTCCAGCTTCCCCATGTTGTGGTTTTAACGGGCTTAAGAAGGAGCGGCAAGTCTACCCTATTACGGCAGTTACTACAAAAGCATTATTCTGATCGTGACTTTTATTACTTAAACTTTGAAGATGAAAGATTATTTGATTTTCCAGCTAGCGAGTTTAACCAGCTTTACGAAGGATTGATAAGCCTATATGGAAAAAAGAAAACTTTTTTCCTTGACGAAATTCAGAACGTTCCTCATTTTGAGACTTTTGTCAGAAGATTCTATGAAGAAGGTTTTAAATTCATTATAACTGGCTCTAGCGCAACACTGTTAAGCAAAGAACTGGGTACTAAACTTACGGGCAGGCACGTGGATATTGTGGTGCGGCCTTTCTCTTTTCTGGAATTTCTAGAATTAAAAGGGGTTAAGATAAGCAAAGAGGATAAGATCAGCAAAGAGGCAGTCTACACCACAGAGAAAAAAGTAGAAATCAAGAAATATTTTGATGAATACTTAGTAAAAGGGGGTATGCCTGAATATTTGATCTATAATGATCCAGAGCTGTTGACCCGGGTTTATGATGATACTATTCTTAAAGATATAGCAGTGAGGTATAAAGTGAATAATGTTGCTGTCCTGAGACAGCTGTATTCCTACCTCCTCAATAATGTTGCCAATAAGTTTAGTTATAATTCTCTTAGAAAGTTCATTACTATCAGCAGCGTTAATACTTTTAAGAAGTTTATATCCTATCTTGAAGAGACTTATTTTGCCAAAACCATCCCTAAATTTGACTATTCTTTTAAAAAACAGATCAGGAACGATAAAAAGTTTTATCTCTTAGATAACGGATTTATAGGTGTTCTTTCTAAAAAAATAACTACAGACAAAGGATGGCTTCTTGAAAATTTAGTTTTCACCTGCCTGAATAGAGATAATGATGTTTTTTATCACTCTGAAGAAAGAGAATGCGATTTTCTCACGGTTAAAAATAAAGAGGTAATTCAAGCGATACAAGTTTGCTATGAATTAAATGATGAAAACCGTAGCCGAGAAATAGCGGGATTAACTGAAGCTATGGCGAGGTTTAAGCTTAAAGAGGGGTTGCTTTTGACCAATGGTCAGGAAGAAAAAATAAGGGTAGGCAGAAAAAAAATAGTGGTTAAGCCCGTCTGGAAATGGCTCTTAGAAGATAAATCAGAAAGGTGCTAGATATGTAAGAAAGGCACTGGCCTTTTGAATGATGTTCTTTTTTTTCTGAAATCTTCATGCCCTTGTTTTTTTCCTGCAGATCAGCCAGCTGACCATCATCATGTTCATGAGGACTAATGATGCTGGATAGATGGTAGTAATGAGCGTATATTCTCCAAGAGCTCCTAACGAAAAGAGGTATTTTATGCCACTTAGCGCAAACATCGTTGTTGATTCTTGATGAGGCTTATGGTATGATTTTCGGAACGTTGGCAGAAAACCGAGAAAGTCGATGATAGTTATCAGGATAACGGACCATAATGGGTTGTTTGTGGCAAGCCATACTGCTAAAGCGCCGAAGGCACCGCCAAGACTTATCTTGTCAAGCAGGGTAATTCTTGTCTCTCCTCTGTTGATAGCAAGTATAAAAATGATAAAGCTAATTACCATCACCACACCATTCACCCAAGCTCCAGGTCCTGCTCCATGGAGAATTTGCGCAAAGAAAGCAATTCCTCCAAGACAGCTCCAGACTAGCCAGCTATAGGCATGAGGCTTAATTCTAGCAGCTAAAATATCTTTGATGTAATTCCAATAAGCTATGAAACTTATGAGAACTGCAATGAGTCCTAATAAAACTTTAACCTCAAGAATGATTGGCGGCATAATCTATCCCGTCAGTAAGAAGACTGCTGCTACAGCAATAGCGATGATGACAATGAAACCCAGAACTTTGCTGTTGGTAAGGATCTTGAGAACGTTGCTGAAGGCATCGTTTGCTTGTGAATCGCCTTCTCCCGTTCCGGCATCGACGATATCCTGCCCGAAAGAATTGGCAAAGGCAGCTCCTACAATCCCTAGTGCAACGAGGATAATTGCCCAATAGACTGCTTTGTCTTTTAAGACTGTAGTTAGGCTGTCATCTTTTAGGCCAAATACTTTGAACAGCATGATGAGCATGATCAGGAAAATAATGGCGATGGCAAACCAAGGGATCATGAAATTTAAGATCTCTAGCGCTTTTTCGGAGAGTACCATCAATAATCCTGCGACAATAGCAATAAGAGCGTTGATGGCAGGGTTATCTCCGATAGCTTTCGTCTTGAAGAGGAGGGCATAGACTATCGCAAAAACTAATATTACTGGAAAAACAACAGAAAAATACTGCAATAACCCCACATCTAAGATCGTAGCCATTCTTTTTTTTAATCCTCTCTATATCTTCTCTATCCTTCTATCTACATTCGTTTATCGAAGAGGTTCTTTGCCCATTCGAGCATCTTGCCCCCTTCGCTCTTTGGCTCACGCACGATGAAGTATACCACTAAGGCAAAGACGACGATGATTACGGTCAATTCGATGGTGTCTGGAGAAAACCAGCTGTTGAAGACGAATGATCCTGTCCAGAGGTTTAACGCTGCTCCGAAGACATAGACGATAAAGGCAATAGCAGCAAGAGCGATAAGCGGCGCAGCTCCTTTGGCAAAATCTGTCCCAAACATTCCCATAAGAATCAAGAGCATGAGGGCAGCTACGGCAATCAAAGCAACACTAGGCAACGTTTCGTTTAAGACCATGACCGGGTCATATCCTAATGGGTAAATTCCTATAATGTGCGGAACGACAAATAATAATCCTAATACCAAGGCGATGATGACATCATAGCTCTTCTTCTCGCCCATGATCTTTGTTTTTCTTAATACGGCAAAGATGATGGTGAAGACTAAGATGAAGGGGAGAAGAAAATCTAAAAAGCCATACCTCTCCAGGAAAAATGCCAGTTGATTGAACCCTGTTGTTGCCATGATGTAAACCTCCTATGGAATTTGTTTATTAAATTTGTTTGTTAAATTTGTTTGTTTAATTTGTTTGTTACACTCTTTTTATTTTCTTTATTTTTCCGTTTTCTTATCCCTTGACCCTAATAGTTATTCTGTTTATCCCTTAATTCCGATCTCTTAATGCTTTGTTTCCGTGCCACTACTCTTAGGGGCCTGTTTTTCATCTCTTACCACATAATACATGAATCCTAAGAGGATCAAGATGAAGATGATCGATCCTGCCCATTCAGTATTGGAATATTTAAACAGGGCTAAAATGAATTTCAGCCAGTCTAAGGCGTTAAGGAAGATGATGACGATGCCTATGAACATCAAGCCCATGAAGAACTTTATCCACATGGGATACTCTTTCAATGAAAATTCTTTGTCGGTGAAGAATACCCCTACCAGCAAGAGGAAAGATACTGCTAAAATGAGGAGCAAGACGATATTGGCCATAACTTGATTGATGATGCCCACTAGCTGAGTGGAAGCGATGACCAGAAAACCGACAACAAAAGCGACGATGGCATTGATATTCTTTTTGGTGTACTCTTTCCCGTCGATCTTTTCAATGCCGAGAATCTTTGTCTTTTCAAGGATGGCAAAGACGATGGTAAACACCAAGACGAAAGGAAGGACAACATCATAGATGCCAACTTCTCCCATGAACTCGATAATCGCTCTAAATGAACTTTGTTCAACCATCTCCATCTCCTCGTTTTTATCGGTTTATTAAATTAGCTTGATATATAAATGTTTCTCTTGGCTTGCAGAAGGAGAGATGGTATTTTTTTGCTGTGGAAGAATGGCGTTTGCTTTCTGCTTTTTCTTTCAATGTGATTTTCCAGATGGAACTAACTGCGTACCAAAAACGTATGTATTTAGTTCACTTCCGGTGAGCAGAGCCGACTCGCTTTGTTTATGTTTTTACTTTTTTAGGTTCCATATGCCACGCTTTAGCAAATGCTTTAGCTAGTGGTATATGGAGAGCTCTTTAGAGCTCATGAAAAAGCGTTAGCTTTTTCTTCTTAGCTATTTTTAGAATTCTGCATAGCGAAATAGATGCAAGTATGAGCTCATACAAGGCTGTCAGCTATGACAACCTGTATGAGGTAATGACAAATGACTAGACGAAGTTCTGAACTTAAAAGGTTTTCCCATAGTATTGGGCAAAATTGGTATCATGTGGTGTTGATACCAAGAATGAGATATCCAATATTCAAGCAGTCTCATCAACGAGAGCTTGCTTTACAAGCAATTGATTGGATTTGTGTTCGACATAACATTGATTTGTTTACTAAAGAGGTGATGGAAGACCATGTTCACCTCTTTGTATCTTGTCCTCCTGATTATTCAATCAGGAGAATGATTCAAACAATCAAAGGTGGTACATCGTTCTACATACGTAGTCATCATCCAGCATTGCGAAAATACAAAGCATTGTGGAGCAAAGGATACATGTATCGTAGTGTTGGTCATGTGACTGCTGAGACTGTGAGAAAATATATAGATGAATCCAATAAGTGGGTAGGAGGTGGACAGAAGACGCTCATTTAATTCTAAGAACGGCCGATAAATGCCCCGAAGCTTTAGCTCGGGGATAGGCCGTTCTTTATTTTCTTACTGTAATGCGGTCACCCCGTAAGGGACTTCCCCCGACCGCAGGGGCATGTTGGTTTTCAGAACCGCTCGTATATTGGCGCTGCTCACCTATTAACTAACTGCGTACCAAAAACGAAGGCTTTAAATAATTGAAACTATTTTTAGAAAGGTAAAGAGGCGGTAAACGTGAGGCATAACCTATGTATTGTTGCGGTGCTAGTTCTGCTGGTGCTGCCATTAGTTACTGCAGAAGTAAATTCTTCAATTACTGTCACTCCTATCAAGAATCATATTAATCCTGCTGAAGAAGGGTCGTTTGAGGTAGTGATCACCAATACGGGGCAGGTGACAAAGAACTACAAAGTGTATTCTTTAGAACTTGGCTGGATCATCGATCCTTTGCCGACGGACAGGACATTTACCTTGCTTCCCGGACAGTCTCGCAAGACGATAGTCTCTGTAAAGGCGGTAGAGGCTTTTTCGCCAGGCGCTTATGCCCCTTCATTATACATCGATGAGTATACTGGCAATCAGTACAGCTCAGAAACAAGGCAACTGAAAGTCTATCTGAGCCCAGAAAAGGCGCTAGATTATCTGCCTTCTTTTATCGTGGAATTAGATATGGATGATAATGTTGATCCGCGAGAGCCATTGTCTATCAAATTGTTCCTGGAAAATAGGAATCCGCTGAATCTGAAAGATCTTCAGGTGAAAATACAAAGCGAGATGCCGGAGTTTGTCAAAGAGCTTCAGTTGGATCTTCCTCCCTTAGAAAGAAAGACGGTGGAATTTTCCGTAACTCCTAATCCTTATCAGCAGCCAAAAGATTATATCTTGTTTTTTGTCTTTGAGCGCGCCGGGCAGACGGTAAAAGTTGTGGAGAAGAAAGTTAAAATAATCAGCATCATCCCTGATTTTGCTGTTGATGTGCAGCAAGAAAAAGCTTTCTTGAAAACATTTCGTACCGTCACGATCAAGAATGATGGCAATGTGCTGAATTCACAAGAAGTGAAAGTGCCGTTGTCTTTCTTTCCATCGCTTCTGACGACAGGACAAGATGACGTGAAAGTTGTTGAAGGAAAGCGTTATGCCACTTGGGAAGTGGAATTAGGGCCGAATGAGAGCGCTTCCAGGGTAATGGTGACGAATTATCGTCTAGCCTTGTATCTGCTTATTGCCCTCCTCATTTTTTTGAGCTTCTATTACTATGTACAGTCTCCCATCATCATCACCAAAAAAGCTATCACCACCAAGAGCGATGAAGAAGGCGCCTTGTCGGAGATCAAGCTGACGTTAGAAGTCAAGAACAAGACGGGAAATATCGTAAAAGATATCCAGATCACTGATACCATTCCCGGCATCGCCAACCTGGAAAAGAGTTTGGAGTTAGGGACGTTAAAGCCGACGAATGTGAAGCATACTCAGAAAGGGACAAAGGTCGTTTGGAGTTTAGCGGAGATAGAAGGGCATGAACATCGCTTGGTGACATATACGGTGAAAGCAAAGTTAAATATCCTGGGTACGCTGCTATTGCCGAGAGCCGTCGTAGAATACCGCAAAGGGCGATCAACGAGAAAGGCATATTCCAACGTCTACCGTTTAGGTTAGTGCAAAGTGTAGACGGCACAATAAAAACCTTTATATATTAGATGGTGCATGTAGAAAGGTATAATAAATGGGTGAAATGGTAGAGGGTGTGACAACATGAAAGATTTTTTTTTAAGCCTAAAGGAAAAGTTTAGCCGGCCATCTCAAGATGAGTTGGATCAAGAGCGCGATGACACTTATGTGGAGTTGGACCAATCTGCTCCAAAGGAAGATAAGGCAAAAGTTATTGTTCGTCCGTTTGTTATGGAAGAATTTGAAGATATCAAAGATATTCTGGATGTGTTGCGGGAAGGTGCGACGATTGCCTTGGTGAACATCAAGCCTTTGCGGGAGAAAGATTTGATTGAGCTGAAGAGAGCAATTTCCAAGTTAAGAAAAACATGTGAAGCGATTGACGGGGATATTGCCGGTTTTGGTGAAGATTATATTGTTGCGGTTCCTTACTTTGCCAAGATTTATCGCAGCAGCAAAGCTCCGATCAAGGATGAAGAATAAATTTATTTTTTAATACTACTATTTCTTTTTGTTGTGTTTGGTGTAATTGTTTTTAGGTTTTGGCGATCTGTTTTCTTTCCGTCATCCTTTAGTTTTTAGGATAGTAAGATTTAAATAAGATTTAGAAAAAAGAGAATACAGTTGCCACCGTCGCATAACCTGGTATTGCGCGGGATTGCTATGATTAGCGCTGGTTTGATACTTGCAGATGCAGAAGATGAAAACCAGATCCTGTGAATATTCCGTCCCTCTGGGATCGCCGGTTCAAATCCGGCCGGTGGCGCTTTTTTTTTCAGAAAGTGAATGAAGACATTATTCAAGGGTTAAGCTTTGTTTGTAAAAAATTTCCACGCAGGAATAACCTCCACTTCTCCTATTCTCTCTTCCTGATTCAAAGTAACAATCAAGCCTTTTTTAATATTTAATTTTTTCATTGCTTCTTTTAACCCCTTTATTTCTCTTTCTTCGTTTTCTTTAGTTAAATGATAACAAGCCTGGACTGCAAGTGTCTCTTTAATTACAAAGTCGCATTCATACTCTTCCTTGAAATAATAAATCTCTCTATACTTCCTTCGGAGATGCAGAAATATTGAATTTTCCAATATTCTTCCATCATCATTAGATAAGGAAACAGAGTTTACTCTTGCAAAACCAGTATCTATGCAGTAAATCTTTTTTGGGCTGATGACCTGTTTCTTAAAAGAGTGATTGATCCTTGGCACGGTGAAGAATAAGTAACTGTCCTCCAAATAAGAGATGTAAGAAATTAAGGTGTTGACGGAGCCTAATTTGAAATAGCGGGTAATTTTATTATACGAAAATTCTTTTCCTATATTTGAAATCAGAAAAATAGTCAGTTCTTTTAAAGTTTTGAAATCTTTAATCCCTAGCCGAGCTATAATGTCTCTACTTATGATGTCATTAAGAAGATGCTGAAGCACTTCTGAATTTTTAACCTTTAAATATTCTGGAAATCCCCCTTTGCTGAGATATTCTTTAAAACTTTCTTCCGAATGGCTTAATCTTGAAAAAGTAAGAAATTCTGAATAAGAAAACGGAAACAATTCAGTGGTTAAATGCCTGCCTGTTAATTTTGTTCCTAACTCTTTACTGAGAAGGGAGGCATTGGATCCAGTAACAACACATTTAACCTTGTTATCAACTAGGTTTCTGATGTAACGTTCCCATTGTGGAATATTTTGGATCTCATCAAAGAAAAAGATGCCTTTTCCGTACAATTCTTGAAACACTTCTTCAAGCTTTAAAAAATCTTGCAATTCAAAGGAAGCGAGACGAGCATCTTCCAAGTTTAAATAATAAAAATGCTGCGGCATTAATTGCAGCAGTAAGGTGCTTTTTCCACATCTGCGAATGCCGGAAATGACTGCACAAAAGCCCGCAGATAGATTAATCTGCTTTTCTCTTCGAATACCCCTATCTCTCGTTAAAATGCTCTCTCTTTGACTTTTTACTATCTCTTTTAACTCGTCTTTTAACATAGGGCTTGTTACCCTCGCTTATTTATAAATGTTTGCATTTGGAATGAACACTTTTATGCATTTGGAATGAACACTATTCTGCATAAGGTGTGCAGGTTGATGGATTCTCTGTTTTCATCAATAGATTTAAGTCTGAAGTTGTTTAGAATCAGAGATCTGTTCTATGCAAAGCGTTTTTTCTCCTCTATTTCTCTCTTTAAAAAACCGACATATATATAAATGGTAAAATATTTCTTTTCTTCAATAGATAAAGGTGTGATTGATGGAGAGAAATAGAGAGAGGAAAGTGTTTTGGATAGTTGTTCCAGTTCTCATAGTGTTGTTATTATATCCGATGATTAGCGGGAAGGGATTTGCATGAATAATGATAGGGAGATATGATGAGAACAGAGAATAGGTGGGATACCTTTGTTCAAGTGGTGATGGGGATAGTATTAGTTTTGGCCTTGATCCTCTTGATAAAGATAGTCCTCTCTGGCGGTTAAGAAATGAGCGAGAAGATTCAATGGGTGTTAAGGATTTTTTTGATTGTACTAGGGGTCATTTTGATCTACCAGATGTTAAGAAAAATATTTGGTGGGAGCTGGGAAATAGAAACGATCATTTTAACATTAGTCGTGACCAATATCACTCATTCGTTTTACCAAATTGGCTGGTCGAAGCAGTTTGAGAAAAGATTTGAGGCTTTAGCTCGGGATTTCAAAGAGCATCATCATAAAAAATGAAACATAAAAAAGAATTTGTGTTGGGGATGTTGTTGCTAGTTCTTATTGTTAGCGGCTGCCAGCAGGAGAAAGCGTTGGCAGGACAGGCAGTTGGTGATGTTTGCAGTTCTAATGATAATTGTGATGCTAACAATAATGAGATCTGCTTTGAAGAAACCTGTCAAGTAGATACTGATGGTGATGGTGTTATTGATTCTCGTGATGGTGATGCAGATGGTGATGGTATTCCAACCAGCACTTATAGTGAGGTTTGTACTTCTGGTGTGGCAGGAGGATGTAATGATAACTGTCCTTTTACTATGAATGAAAATCAACGTGACTTAGATGGTGATAGAATAGGGGATGCCTGTGACAATGATATTGATGGTGATGGTGTTATTGTAAGAGACAATTGTTATGTTATTTCTAATCAAGATCAAGCAGATGGAGATAGTGATGGGGTAGGCGATGCGTGTGATATTTGTCCTACTACCCATAGTTCTTCAGAGATGGTTTGGGCAGATGCTGACGGAGATAAAGCAGGTGATGACTGCGATTGTAATGATGATAATACAGAAATTAATCCTGGTGCAACTGAATTATGTTCGAATGGAATCGATGATGATTGTGATGGGATTGTGGATACGGATTGTGATACTGATGGTGATGGTGACGGCGTTCCTGATAGTCAAGACAATTGCTATGGAATATATAATCCTGGACAGGAAGATAATGACGATTTAGATGCGTTTGGTGACGCTTGTGATGGAACGGGTGGAGATGCTGATGGCGATGGAATAGATAATGGGATAGATTTTGATGCTGATGGCGATGGATCTCCTGATAATTGTCCATTAACTTATCATAAAGATCAAACCAATACTGATAATGATAGAATGGGCAATGTTTGTGATGCTGATGATGACAATGATGGCAAACTTGATGGTGCTGATACTTGTCCTCAGGGGCAAACTGGCTGGGTCTCTTCTGCAGATACAGATATTGATGACGATGGCTGTAATGCTGCTGAAGACTCTGATACTGATGGCGATAGCCAGCCAGACATTACTGATAATTGCCCACTTGTTGTAAATGTTGACCAGAAAGATATGGATACGGATGGAATAGGGGATGCTTGTGATTGTGGAGATGGAATCATCCCATCGGGAGAGTCTTGCGATGATTCTAATACAGCAAATGGCGATGGCTGTTCATCTTCCTGTCAAGTTGAAGCAGGCTATCTCTGCCCTTCATCAAGCAATCTCATTGGTTTCTGGAAAGGTGAGGGGAATGTTTTTGAAGCGTATGGAAAGTTTGAATCAACGAATAATGGAGTTACCTTTTCACCAGGAAAAGTAGGGAATGGGTTTGTTTTTGATGGCAGTGCCGGAAAGTACGTGCAAGTTACAGTAACGCCTGAATTACAAATACCTGGAGAATTAACCGTGTCTGCCTGGGTCAATCCTGCCAGTGTTCCAACAGGACCAGGGAACCTCGTTGCTTCAACGTATAGACATAGTAGTACTGCTGGAAGTCTACGTGGCTGGTCTTTAGGTGATGAATATGGATCTACGGACCACTTCTACTTTAATGTCTGCTCTTCTGATGGCACTTGCGTTTCAGCAAGCAAACAAAATTTCTTCGCTGAGAACTTAAACCGCTGGACGCATGTTGTGGGCGTTTACAAGCCAGCAGAGTATATCCGCCTTTATGTGGATAGTCAGCTTGTTGTTGAAAATACGGAGAATGTTCCGGCAAGCATAGGATATCATGCCACAACACCTTTACGCATAGGTCATCGTGCCGATAAGCCAGATCAAGGGATGTGGGATGGAATGATCGATGAACTTCAAATATACAACAGAGCATTAAACTCAGATGATCAATATCTGTTGTATACCGGATGCCTTAAAGATACTGATAGTGATGGCCAGCCGGATAATTTAGTTGCCGGTTTGACGACTACTTTAGTTGCAGATACTGATGATGATAATGATGGTGTTCTTGATGTTGATGATGCTTTCCCCTTAGATGCTGCTGCTTCTATTGATACTGATAGTGATAAACTGCCGGATAGTTTAGTTGCAGGTGTGACTACTACTTTAGTTGCAGATACTGATGATGATGGTGATGGTGTTCTTGATGTTGATGATGCTTTCCCTCTTGACGCAGCTGCTTCTATTGATACTGATAGTGATAAACTGCCGGATAGTTTAGTTGCCGGTTTGACGACTACGTTAGTTGCAGACGCTGATGATGATGGAGACAATCATGCTGACCGCTCCGACAATTGCCCTATGGTTGTTAATGCTAACCAACAAGATACTGATACGGATGGTGTTGGAGATGTTTGTGATACGTGTCCTGACAATTATAATCCTAGCCAAAGTGAGGATTGTGGCGTTTGCCGCGCTCCGGGATTCAGCTTAACGGCTGCAAATATTGATGCTACGATTAGCATGACTTGTTTGAGCTCAAACGGTCAGAGGGCAGCTTCTCGCTGTTATTGTGAAGATGCTGCTGATACGCAAAAAGATAATGATTGCTTAGATAATTTACAAGCTTTTGTTGATGGTAGGAGTTCAGCATTTGATTATCAATCAGGTGTAGTGTATTATGGCTGTGCTCAAGATGGCGCATGCAGTTCTACCACTCCAGTTGCTTGTGATGAAGGCTCGGTTTGTTCTTTCGGGAAATGCACATCTATTGATTATTGCCGGGATGATGCTGACTGTCCGCAAGCAGCAGAATTTTATTATCGGGAAAATGGAATTCAATTTGTGCAGAGCAGCGCTTCTGTTTGCCAAAACCAAGTATGCGCTCAGCAAAGATTCCAAGTATGCGTGAATGCTGATGACTGTTTAACTGCAGAAGGAAACACTTGTTTCAATGGAAGGTGTACGTTTGCTACCTGTGGTGTAAACGGAAGAGAATTAGGAGAACAATGTGATGACGGCAATTC
>DATDXI010000059.1:0-2395 GCA_035289385.1 Candidatus Nanoarchaeia archaeon
CATGGTTGTAATATTCGTAATATACTTTCCGAGAATCTGCACATCATAGTCCTATGCGCGTGAACTCGGACTTAACACACTAAATTTAGAGGTTATTTATAAACGTTTTGGTAAGGAGGTGGTGAAATGGACTTCGATAGATGGTTAAATTGACTATTTTTCTTCGTTCTTTCATCCCTTCCTTCACGATTCACCTTTTTCTTTGATAGGATTATCCTGCAGATGCCGTCTCCATCTCCATAACGTATAATTCACGGGATTCTTAAATCTGCAGTTGGCGCATTTCAAGCCTAAATCCTCATAATACGCTTCATTTTGGCAATTGGGAGGTAACTTTTCACCGGGCTTAAAGCTGCTTAATTGGCCTTTGATATATACTTCACGCAAAGGTTCAGCATTTTTCTTATTCCACTCGTTAAGATACCCTTCAATATCATTTTTGCTCCAACCAATTTTACCCAGAAAGTTCATCAGGCAGAATAATCCCCTCTTTTTTCCATCCGTCATACCTAGATTTATTTTTTTGATGCATTCTGGAAAGAATTCCTCAGTGATTGGCGAGACGATCTCTATCTCCTGATACGTTTTCTTTGGCTGCCGCTCTTCTTCGATCTTGACATCAAAATCTAATGCTCTTGCCAAAAGATCTCTCGCTGAAGGCTCAGTAACAGTCCTATCCAGGAACGTAAAACCCAGCTCAGCTATATTTTCCGGTGCGGCCATGCTTTTTTCAAATAGAAGAACCTGTTTTGGATCAATAGGCAGGCTCACCAATCCCGACTTCTCATGAAAGCTGTACGGCATCCGATAGAGGTGGCGAGAAGAAATAAGTACCGTATCGATCTCTAAAATAGATAAAGGATCAAATGCTGTGATATAATCATTTGACCCACAGGAGCAGATTGTTTTTCTCGATTCTATCTTCTCCATGAGCTTGCTGCACTTTGGGCATTTCAGAAAGTCAAGTGCTTTTTTTTCTCGAAAGTCACATCGGGAGCAGATAAACTCATGTTCATCACCCTTCTCTACCATAGAAAGAAGCGTCACCTTCTGCTGGCACCGTTTGCAGATATGTTTAAGAAAATCTCGTTCTCCAAATTTTTCCTTCAGCTGAGGAAGCGTGAAAACATATTTTTTATCAAAGATGATATGGTTATCTTTGACCTCAACATACTTAGTTGTTATCTCCTGAAGAAGATATCTTGCGATCCGTTTAGGCCCTTCCGGAAACAGATCTTTTATTTTTCGGCCAGTGACTTCCTTTGGGAAGGCTTCAAATGGCACTCCAATGTGAAAGCCTTTATTTCCTGAAAATTTGCAGCTGATCGCTTTCACCTCATGCTCCTGTAAAGCTTTGATAAAAAGATGGGTTGTCAATCTTGAGATTTCCCAATCCGGACAGTCAATATCTAGAACTAAATCCCAGCCTATCCTCAGTTCATCCAGCTCTTTTTTAGGAAGGGAGGAAGAAAGAGCTAAGGGATTTTCCCATTGCTCCTCGCTAGCATGAAAAGAAATAACACTCTTTGCATCCCAAGACGGAGAGTTGATATTTTTTAGAGCAAGCTCTAGGATATCACGTGGATAAGAAAGCATATCTGGCCGAGCTCCAAAGATTTCCCCGTAGCGCATCCCTACTTCCTTATTTCGCGCATGGTCGACTATTGCCTGCTGGACATCCTTTCTCTTATAGAACTTCAAAACAGCGCTTTTTGTGAGCATATAGGTATCGAACAGCTTAAGCTTAAAATAATTTGTGGTATGAAAAGATAAGGATGAATCTCTATAGCGATGTCATAAAACTCTCTTCAGACGGATCAGCACAGAACTTGCTCTATCCTTTGGATATCTAGGCTTTGCTTTCGGTTCAGAGAATATTACACGCCTTTTCTATCCAAAAAAAATTTTGTTTTTTCAAACTCTTTAACATCATCAAATTCAGGAGGCATTACTGCTTCTACTACGGCTAATGAAGCCCCTTCAGACCAATGTACAAAAATATAATGGCTAAAACTCCATCTAAATGCATCATCACGACATAACTTTATGATTTCTTTACGTACAATATATGGATTTCGCACATATTTGTGTTCCTGCTCCACACCATCTGTATGGAGATCAACTGTCCTTAAATGGATTTCATTAGAATTACCATCAAACAAGATTCTTTTTTCTTTATTTAAGGGATATTTCGCATTATCATACGCTGCTAAAACATAATCTCAACTCGCAGAAGCGTGGAGCATTTGTCTAACAAAATCTGCTGGTAGAGGTTGATGGCCACACACCATCATAAACTGCTCATCTAATAAATCATCCAAGAAATGTGGAACTCTTCTAAATCCACCACCTACAGGCACCACCATACTATCCACATTTTTTCCATCTACAACTT
>DATDXI010000060.1:0-29100 GCA_035289385.1 Candidatus Nanoarchaeia archaeon
AACTGCCACAACCGCCACAATGGCAACAATCGCCAAATATGGCCAATGATGACCACTCTCTTTATGTACCATAAGACAACACCTCTTTGAATAAATTATAGAGAAGGAAGTATTAAAGATATAAAAAGAAGCGTGACCCCCCCCCAGTAGAAAAATATTGTAGATAAAGTGATAGTAATTGGAGATATCATAAGAAAAAAAGAAAAACAAAAAAATCAGCTAAAGTCGCCTAAACCAGCTTCCTCAAGGGTAAAGCATCCTTCCGCTTCAGGTAGATTCGGACTGTCAATCAGTTTTGCCACCCGAGAACCTTTCTTTCCCTTCCTCAAATAGATCCGGAACGTCGAGGCGTGAGCGACGATATGCCCCCCGATAGACTGAGTAGGGTCGCCGAAGAACTGGTCTGGCTTGGCCATCACTTGGTTAGTCACATAGACACACAAGTTATAGGAGCTGGCAAGTTTCGCTAAGGTGTGCATATGCCTATTCAACTTCTGCTGCCTCTCCGCCAATGTGCCCCGGCCAATAAATTCCGCTCGGAAATGGGAAGTAAGCGAATCGACGATGACCAACTTTACTTTCTTCTTCTGCTCCGTGATGATCGTGTCTGCTTTCTCTACCAGCAGCATCTGATGATCAGAGTTATACGCTCTTGCTACCATGATCCTGCTCAAGGCATCATCCGCATCTAATCCCACAGCAGCACATAATTGCTGAATTCTTTCTGGTCGGAAGGTATTTTCTGTATCAACAAAAACCACATGGTTCTTGGAGTCTTCTTTCAAACTGTTGACAGCTAAGACATGGGCGATCTGAGTCTTCCCACAGCCGAATTCTCCAAAACATTCTGTTATAGATCCTGTCTCAAAGCCCCCTGCCATGATCCCATCAAAGTTCATGCTTCCTGTAGATATCTTGGACACAAGAGCTCGGCGCTTCAATACTTCTGTTCCCGTCTCAAAACCCATCTTCTGTGTGTCTCGAGCTGCATTGATCATCTTTCTGGCAACTGCTTCCGAAACGCCGGCAGCTTCCACCAATTCTCCGATCGTAGCAACAGCGATGGACATAATATCTTTGAACCCAGAGGATTCTAATCTCTCCGCTGTCGCTGCCCCTACGCCGGGAAGATCAGTTACGCCTAATTTTTCCATTTTCAGCTCTTTTTGCTCCATGACATCTTCCTCATATTTTAAGGAAATATCTTCTTCTATCACTTTTTGTTCTTGTCTTGACATCTTACATCCCTCCATTTGATAAACTTTGCTCATTGAAGACCACATACTTGTAGGCCTCTTCTAAAGCAACTTTCGCTTTCGGCAAGTCATTTACTCGAAACGAATTTGATGACTGCCATTTCCCTTCCTTATCGGTATATCTCCGTTCCAGAGAGATGGTGCGATATTTGGTGGCTTCTCCATTATCCTTCTGGCCGGTATTTAGCCATACTGTTGCAGAAATAGCTCCCGCCCGAAAATTCTTTTCCGGGTGATTTCCCTGGTGTTCTTTCAGCTTCTGCAGTTGTCCTGCTTCCAGCTGTTGTTTTGGCTGGTATGTTTGTTGTGTTGTTTGTTGTTTTGGTTGCATGTTCTATGCCTCTTTTGCTTTCGCATTTTATTTCAAACCCAGAGCAATTTTACCCTGAGCGAGGGCCACCACATGTTGTGATGACAATATCCACTCAGAAGACGTCATTTAAATAGGCTATCCGCAGTTGTCCAGTGCGGGAGTGGGTATCACAAAAGTCTTAAAAGTGAAAAATTTCTTAGTTTCAGCCCTTGGAAGCACTCGACAAGCGATTGTCTAGTGGGGATTATTTTTTTGGTCGGAGATGATACTTTTCAAAAGAATGAACCTTAAAAATTCCAGACATAACATCGTTATGTGCAATTTTGCGCCACGTAATGTTTACAGCTGCTTTTTTCTTATCTCCCTCATCAACCCCGGTCCAGAGAATATCAAGGGAGTAAATATCTGGATTTCCGTAGCGCCAAAGGAAAAGCGTTCTTTTACTTTCTCTGAAGAATTAATTCCACCACAAGCGATAAGGGTATACTTCTTATCAACCTTCTTTAAACGTTCATAAAACATCTTTTGAGTTCGCAAAGAATCTTGATATACCGCATTTCCCGAAGCTCCTCCTTTCCCAGGAGATGGAGAGATAAATGAAGGATCATGGTTCGTTGAAGTATTGCCGATGACAAAGCCTTTCACTCGGTACTTTTGCACAACATCAATGATATCATCGACATCTTTTTCTGTGGAATCAGGTGATACTTTCAAATAAATCTCTTGAGAAGGATGAACATACCGTTCAACTACCATAAGCATCTTTTGTAATTGAGACAAATTTTCCCGACGGGCATCAAAAGCGCCAGATGAACTATGAGTGTTCGGACAAGAAATATTCAATTCAAACCGATCAACATGAGGAATATCTCTTGTTGCTAGAATGGTTCCTTTCAAATCCTGAAGAACATCATCACCTTGCTTCTGAGGAGTAGACATAAAATTAATAGTTATGGGAACACCATGCTTGCCAAATGCCTGCATATTTTTTGCCACCTGCTCTGCTCCAACTCCAGGAAGGCCCATCCAATTGACCATCGATTCTGTTGCGGGATAGCGTTGAATAGTCACGCCGGGATTGCCTTTCCAGGGATCATTAGTAACTGTTCCCACAACGACACGAGAAAATCCTAAATATTTCAAAACCCGAGGAGGAATACTCCCATTCTTATTGAAGCCGGCAGCGTTTGAGATAGGGAAAGAAAGAGTATTTTTCTGATGCTGAAGCAGCAGCTTATCTCTGTTTTTCCTATAAAGGAATGTACACCATTTAGAGAACATCTCATGCGCTTGCTGTGGATCTTTCCTGAACAGAAACGGCTTGATGAACGAGTAAGAAGAATCAACAATATCTCTTAAAATATCCATACAACTACAAAAAAGACGGGATTAATAATGTTTATTATTCTGCAAGCTCAGTTTTTTCTCTGTACGTATTTAGTTCGATAAAAGAAAATAGTGGCAGGTCGTAAAATCCAGCCTGACTTCATGTGTAAAGTTATGATAAAGTATTTATTTTAAGCGGAAGGTCAGGCAACTGATCTGATCTTACGAACATCTTAATAGATTTTACCTCTTGACCAAGCCACTATTTTCAACCGAACTAAATACGTGCCTTTCTCTTGCCTTTATAGCTACCTAACTCTTTTTTAAGCTGGTTATATTCTTTCAAGTACAAGTCTATCGTTGGCTTCAAGTCTTTGTTAAATTCGTATGCCTGTAATGAGTGATAATATTCCATCCTATTTTTGAAGTTGATGTTTACTGGAGGCAGACCATGCTTGAGGAGGATATTATTCAACAATATTCTTCCTACTCTGCCATTGCCATCTTTAAATGGGTGGATGTTCTCAAACTGATTATGAATCACAGCAGCAAGGACCAATGCAGGATATTTCTGCCTGTTTTTGCTGTACCATCTTGTAAGCTCGTTAATCAGATGATTGATCCTTGATTGCGGTGCCCCTTCATGGACGACATTTCCTTTGCTGTCCATGACCACAACTTCTTCTCCTTTACTTCTCAGTTTTCCTGCAAACGGCTTAGAATTCTTAAAAACAGTCTTGTGGATCTGTCGAATAAAAGGTATGGAGATATGCTCCTTGGTTGTCCTGATCAAGTGTATAGCTTCATCTACACCATAAGCTTCTGCAATGTCTTCTTTTGACTTATCGGGCCATTTGTCTTTTTCCAATAGCTCGTTTACTTCTTGCTGGTTAAGCTTGCTTCCTTCAATAGAGTTGGTGTTATAAGTGAATATACTTGAAAATGTCTTCCAATCTTGCTCGGAGAGATGAGCTATTTTGAGAGGTATTTCTTTTTCTAACGCCCTTATTTTTTCTATCTCTTCTGCCGATAATTCAAAATGCAAGGGATCACTGATGATGTTGTATTTGTGGATTTCCTCCACAATGAGCTTTTCAGCTATTTTTGTTCTCTCTTCAAGCTTTTCTTTAGGAAGATCCTGCCCAAGATATTTTCTAAATTTATGGACTTTCAATCCTTCACGGTAAGAATGAGCAAGATAATACTTAATTCTTCCCCCTGATTTTCTCTTTTCTACATGCATAGCTAGTACTTAGGTGACTACATATTTAAATGTTTTGGTTATAGGTGACTACATTCTAAGAGTATTGTAGCCACCTCATTATTCTCTGCATCACAGCACTTGCCAAACGATAAACACCAACAACAATGCCATAATGATTTTTTCGGCCCAACTGCCTACCTTAATCGGGCCATTGATTCTAAAGCGAGAGAAAGGGTAAAACAATTCTATACCCATCGGCGTGACACCATCACCGATGAGATGCGCTAAAAAGCCTAATCCTAAGGCTACAGCGTATTGGGGATTCAAGAAATAATAGATCAAGCCAGAGATGATGGCAATAAACAATAATGAATGGAAAAAGCCACGATGCCGAGCGAAGAAGGTGATGATTCTTCCTATAATACCGCTCCAGCGATTGATCGTACTCTTGGGCTCATCGATATCTGGCAAGATAGAGCCAAACAAAAGAATGACTAAAAATAAAGGAGTATTGATCGAAGGATAAACTAATCTTGCTATCAGGAAAAAAGCAACAGCGATCAATAAGTGGGTGTGGAAGAGCATATTTTTAGAAAAGAGAGGATACATAAATAATTACCTATCCCAAGTATATCTATTTAGTTCTGTTAAAATAGTGGCTTGGTCAAGAGGTCAAATCTTGTGACCTGCAAACAATCAAACTCATTTGATTCGTTTGCTTGCAAGTCACGAGCTTCGTCAGATAAGGTTAGTTGCGAGACTTTAAGCTTAAACAGTTACTAATACTTCCATTTTCAACATGAAGTCTCGCCAGAGTGACGTGCAAGCTAGCGAAGCTACGCTTGCTAGCAGGTCACAACGACCTGCCACTATTTTCTGTATGGAACTAAACATGTACTATCCCAAAAAGTTAACTATAAGGACATTCAATAATGTAATGGAATGGCGTTCCAATAGGTAAAGCATCAAGACTGCAAGAGCCTCCAACAGTTTGTTCTGCTAAATCTCGTTCCAGTTGAGATACTGGAAAGACATCTCCAGAGAGATCGCTCAGTTTTTGAGCTACATCTATGATATTATCCCCCTGCTGCGAATAGAGCTCTATGATTGCTGGACAAGAAACAACACTTTCACGGCATCGAGCAGTTCCAGAATAGCTAAGAGAGACTAGACCGGTAAAAAGAACGAATGCTTTTGCCATCATGAATAATCAGAGTACCGCTTCTTTCTCTAATCGTTTTGCTTCTTCTTCAGGATTAGCTTTCTCTACCATCTGCACGCTGAGCTCTAAGCGGTCAAACATCTCGTTTTTCTTTACTGAACCGAGAACTTTGACCTGTTCTCCTAGAAGATCATTTTTTGTTTCTTCAAACAGATTGGGATTATCCCGAAATATGACCATAGAGTCTTCTTCTTTCCCCAGCAGATGATTCACTTGATTCTTCCAGAATACTCCTCTGATCGTTCCCGTGCCGTCGTCAAGGATAAGATTTAACACGTATGATAAGCCAGCAGCGACTTCTCCATGTTCTGTGCAGGTAAATATCCCTTCGCTCTGCAGCACTTTTTTATTGCAACGTGGACAGACCTGCCAGAACCGTGGATCGAAGACCTGGACAATGGTTCCCAAAACTTCTGCCTGGTTTCCCGGCTCGAGCTCTTGAATCTTTTTCCGCTCATGCGTTGCTGTCTGCCGCACGGATGAGATGATAGCTCCAGCCGGATTCCGGACAATTTCCCCTTTTTCCCCTAGATGAATCTCTTTATTGTTATTATTTTCACGCACATAGCCATGCTTGACTTTTAGAATATCTCCATCTTGAATGCTTCGTAATGTATCCACTTGCTCATTCCATAAGACCACTCGAATTGTTCCCGTCTCATCACCCAGAATGAGAGAAGCTACTTTCCCGGTACTCTCCCCCTTAGCAAATTCTCTTACATCAAATTTCCTGACAACTTTGCCCATCGTAGAAACGTCACGCATCCCCGCATAGATCTCTTTCACTTTCAATTCTTCCTGCTGCCGAGCTAATTCTATGCCTAATTCGTTGGCAATGATGTGGGCTGCTCCTTCTTCACTAATCAATCCAGAAAGCTCATTAATTTTGCTCTTGATTTTTGCGGTCAATTCATCAGATGACACTTTTCCGCTTTGAACAATTTTTTCCTTGATATCAGCTAAGGGAATCTTAAACATGTCATTTTTGCTGGGTAGCTTCTTTATAAGATTTTGTATGATTGATAAGATATTCTTCTTATTCTCTTCTTTGTTCTTCTGCTATTCTCTGCTGATTCCAATAGTCCGCTTCTGAGCCTAAGGAATGTTCATATTCTCGGACTTCTGAAACATCTACTATTCCAAAATATCTTTCCCGCACCCCAGCAGTAGGGATAGAGCTCTTTGAAGGCAGTCCTGTAACAGACATCGCTCCAAATTCAGCGCCAAGCGTTTCCCGGACGACATCACCACCATTCCTCTTTAATTCCGTTGATACTCTGTCTCGCTTACCTACATCAATGATCAGAAAAACATCGATGGTTTTTGTCATGTGTGACCAAAAGACAGGATATATTTAAAGGATACTATGATGAAGGTGTGGAATCCCCAGAAACAGGCGTCGTCGGCGTAAAGTCTAACGCAAACTGATAGATAACAAGCTTTTTCGCCTGCCCTCCCGCTGGTAAAGGATACAAGTTCGGACTGACAACACAGAACGGAACTTTCCTGGCATCTTCCACATACTTTTCACTATCACAGGAAAAGAAATGCCAATAATCTTGTTTCTTCCCTACTAAACATTTCTGCAGCTCAACTTCTTCTTGGCAAGAGATAAGGAGATCTTCCGCCTGTTGGAAGAGGAGATCATATTCCCCCAGATCATACGGCAGCAAGACAGAAAAACCATCGATATAGGAATAGATGCCATGAGGAGAAACGATATCTTTTCTTAACCCCTCACCGGAAAATGCTCCCTTTTCAAACGTCAACCCGGAATAAGAGAAGCCCTGCTCTTCTGCAATAGAAGTAGCTTTTTTAAGGATAGTTCCAGAAACATCAGGAAAACAACGCTCTGCTGGAGAATTCCAAAGAAAGAAATCCTGCACTTTCCCACAAGATGAACTGACGATATCTGAAGCGATAAAGCCACCGGATAAAGCCACTTCTTCAATCACTTGAAATCCGATCATTCTAGCCGTGATAGCATTCTCCAGCAATGCTTGTTTGGCAGGTAAGTAATTATCCTTAAGAAAATCCACCTGCCATTGCCCTTTCGGTTGAGAAGGCGTTGTGCTGGCCGTTGCTCCAATGAAAATGATGAAGCCTATGATAAAGATGACAACACCCCAATGTAATACAACACCGCGCTTATTTACCATGATTATCTCCCTGCCACTCCGACCATACACTGGCCATCGCTCCATCGGCAATACGCACCACTAGACCCTTTATGCAAGCCAACAACATCGGCATGGCAGTCTCCCTCTTGAGTATAATCTCGGCAAGAGGTGACAGTTATACCATTCAAGATCTTGCTTTGCTTAACCAATGGGCCAATGTCCTGCCCATCTAAAGATTGGGTATACGATAACAACAGCAGATTATTTAATGCGGAATCTAAACGATGCAGCTCTTCCACATTTCTCAACGAAGCCTTCGTGTCCGCATGGTCTGTCCATAATAAGGCGAAGCTGACGATGGCAAAGAAAATGACGCTCAGTACAATGATCATAAACCCTTCAAAGAAACTTGATGTCTGGCCTTTCTTGTTCATCGTATCTCCATTCTTGTATCTATTCTCGTATGTCTTATCCTCGTACCTCTTCTTCTTGCACATAGATGATTAAGCGATCTTTCAACAGCTCATCATCTTTTGCCACCAGCACTTCCTGATATAACGTAAAGTCATCGTGTTTATAGTATTGATCGGTTGTTACGGTACTTCCTTCCTTCTCCAATACTAATCGAAAATTGAACGTAGCGATGTCCCCGATATCTGCTGTTCGATAACAAGATAGCAGCTGTTCATCGGTAAATTTAGCAAGGTCAATGATGCCTGGAAAAATAGTGCCAGATTGTTCTTTAGCGAAGCATTCTGGAATGTTGGCAAAGCGTAAAGCGATGAATTCTGCTTTCAGGCTGGAAGGAGTTGCTGCTTTCCCGCCAACATAAGAGTTGATGGCAAAGGATAGACCTAAAAATAAGAGGGTAAAGACTATCAAGAAGATAACCCAAGTCATGATGATACCACTTTGGCCTTTACGAGACATAAGGCACCACTCTTGATATTTTCTGAACGTCATCGGGATACAATGTTTCGCAGCCGCTCGTATCCTGGACACGGCAAGCAAAATAATTCCAAGGGAAAGCTGGGCCAGGATCAACCTTTCTGATCTGGCTCTTTCCCAGCACTTGATTCTCGGTATAAATATGCCCTGTTATTCCGGAAGATAACGCCTCTTCTCCAAAGGTGAGTGGGAAGTTGTATCTGGCTTGCATCCCCCTCATTAGACTAATTAGCGCTTCCATCTGTGCAGAGGTAAACTGTTGATAATCTAACTGTTTGTCATAGCCTTGCTTTTGAGGGTATATGCCCGATGTGGTTTCCACAGCATTACAGAATGATTGCTGGTGATAATTCCCTTCACCTAGATCAAAAGAAGCATCACATCCTGGTCCTAAGTTGACTAATTCGATGCCAATGCTGTCAGAATTGTGGTTCATGGCATGATAGGCAATATCCTGCTCATCGACAACATAGGTTATTTTTCCTGAACGATCAATAACATAATGCGCGCTGACTGCTGCTTCACGAGAAGCCCAATCATCAGCTACCGCTTGCCCTGTTCCAACACCATAGGTATAATGAAGGACGACCTTTTTGATAGTTCTCGGTTCTGTCACTGTGCGGAAATCTAAAGAGTTTCCTGTTAAAGTTGATTTCTCACAGAATTGCTGTCGAAGATCTGCCGATCCTTGAGGCAGATATGTTGGAAGCTGGCGCTCGGGGAGATAAGAACACCCGGCAATGTTTCCTACAGAAAAGTCTTCTGGCAGCACTTCTTGACAAGGTTCTATGGAGATCGTTTTCCCCATCTTGCGCAGACAAACAGCACGTTGCTGTTCTGCGGTACCTCGAGCGCTGTATCCTTCTGGAAGAAAGAAATAATTCCAATCTTTCCTTAGGCGGTCGTCTGGGAGAAACACGGCCACCTTATTGTTGTCAAGGATAGCCACATTGTATTCAGAAAGACTTTGTGGATATTTGACGATAACATCTCCCGGCAAGCCCACTAATGTATCGATCATCATCTTTAAATCTGCTCCAGCATTTTCCTTAAAGACATCATCATGGTTGATGACATCAAAGACGTTATGGAAAACCACATAAGCAACGAGAGCTAATACTAATAGTTCTGCAATGAGGATCATCGGCAGTTCTACCCCTTTCTTGTTCATGGTTTTGCTATCCTCGGAGAAATAGACACTTTATCCGCTTCATTAGTTAAAGTAAGAACAAGGTTTTTGGGGGTGGTCATGTAGATATCGTTTCCTTTGAAAGATAAGAAATCATCTTCCACTTCTTTGATGAGATGCCGTTCGATAAGGAACCCATCACTACAGGTATAAGAGACAACATCATTTTTTATCCCAATAGTGCAAGTATCTAAACTAAGCTTAAGGTCAGGTATACAAGTAGCATCTTTTGGTGTGATAGTAGCATGCCATTCTGTAACGATACCGAGTACATCCATTTCAGTGGTAATCTCTTTTTCTTTTAAGAAACATACACATCCACTACTAGTACAGCTAGAAGGTTTTGTGATGATAACATCATAATTTTTATCCCCAGTATCCAAGCTAGCATCTACAAAAAGAGACATCTTGTCTTTATTCTGCTCAAAATACACAACTGCCTGTCCGTCTTCCAGAAAAAGTTCTGACCGTTCGCTGTACGGGATCTTATTGGAAAAAGGGAGATCTTTCACCTGCTCTACGAAAGAAAGATAGGTCCGTTCCGGCAGTGTTCCTGAATTTCCGGCAAACAGATCGACGGTTTTACTGAGGCAGGAGATGAAGAAGAAAGCCATGCCGATGACTAAAATGATCTCGATGATATTCCGCATGACCAGCATCTGTCCTTTAACATTCAATTTCTCGGCTCCCAGTTTTGATTATTGCAGACGAAGCGCTGCTCGTTGATCATCAACACATTTCCTTTATGAGCACTGTCACAAAGATGCCACCAGTCCTTCTTGCAGATTAAACCGCCTTTATTGCTTGACCATGGTTTTTCAAAGACTGTGGAAATTTTATTATCAGGATCTTGAATTAAACCGCCAGCTGGAGTAATTGTTTTTGTTGTCCCATATTCTATTCTTTCACCTTGTGCAACAGGAGCAGCACCGATGTCATCATCATCTGCATCATCAGCTTCTACAGCAAATACCCAACAATTTCCTGCAGAAGCAACCTCTTTTGGAAATTCACCATCAGTTGATTCCCATTTTTGCGTAAATTGTTGAAGGCAAAGTGAAAAATAGTCTGCGAGTGGATCAGTGGAACCCCTTCCTGCTACCTCTCTTAACGCCTTATTTGTGTCACTATCGCCCTGACAATAACCATACTCATCAATCATATCACCATCACTCCCATCATCAATCACAGCCATGATTTGGTATAGGGGGAACGTCTCTATATTGGTCTGACCGACAAGCCTGGCAAGGATAAAGACTTCATTATTTTTCTCATTAGTCTCTGATAATATTCCGTTGCCCTTTTCATCAGAATCAACTTTGATCTTCACATAACAAGACCTTGTTCCTTCACCATCACAATAATCACCATTATTCCCTATCACTAAGTTAAATGATATTGGTATTTCTTGGTTATGCTTCAGCTCTTCAGTAATTGGCAATGATCCTTTGGCAAGACAATTAGATTTGACCTCATCACAAATAAACACTTGAACAGCAAAATTATGAGAAATTGTGCCAGAACCACCATTTTTTACAGCGAGTTGAATAGGAACAGTAATGTGACTTCCTGTTGGAAGATTATTGACTGTTCCCCAGATCTGGTTATTATCAACAAGATCAAACTCTACTCGTCGTTCTGGAGGGTGCTCATTGTAAGAAACATATGGTGATAGCGCACTATTTTCCAACGTAAGAAACTTCTTCACCTCTACCGTCAAATCCCCATCTGTTTCTATCCCCGGTCGTCTATCTTCAACAATAGTAGATTTACCATGCACATCATCACAGCGTGTTTTACAGTCTTTTGGATTATCCTTATCACATTTCTCTGAATACTTTCCATCGCTTATTTCATACGTCGTACACGTCTTCCGGTCATTATCTGCTATTAAAGTAGTGGTAGGAACCGGACAGCCTATCAAGTTCGGCTCTTTTTCGCTATCACCTAGCGTAGAAAGACAAGGACAACGGTCAATCTTGTTTTCAATCCCATCTAGATCACAGTCAGCAAACGCTTCTTCCACATCTCCGGCAAAATCTGATATGAGGGATTTTAACTTTTCTGGAACACCCATCAAGACAAATAACGCGATGACTGCCAAAATAACGAGAACCATTTCAATATTTATATCCCCTTTTTTATTCCGTTGAAACAACATCTTCAGCCTCGAATCCATCTAGGTTAAGGAAATCATCAGTATTTTTAAGGATATTGTTATTTTAAAGCATTATAGGGGTAAAAATAAGTGACCTGTCACTATTTTATCTATGATCAATCATCTTCTAATTTGACGATCTTACATCCCGCATTCTGTAATGTATTATAATCATCCAAGACAATCATACTTGTTGCTCGCTTAGCGGAATAAAACTCAAATTTAGCCTTAGCCACATCAAGGGCATGTGCTGCTTCATAACCTACCCCCCCTACAACCACCGCTCCTGCACCAATAGCAGCAGTCGTAGCGATAAGACCACAGGGCTCTGCAATATAACAAGCAGCCACTCCTAATCCTGCTAAAACAGTTACCGCACTCACCCCTGCATCAACCTTATTAAATTTCGCATCTTCTGCATTCTTCGGCAAATAGGCTATCCCATAACGCTGATCCGCAACGATAGGAGACATGATAGCAATCTTTCCCGCGCCACCATAACTTTGGATGTAATCAATATTTTTCAGTCCTTTGATGCGATAATGTTCTGAGGTAATCATATAATCAAACATCTCCGGAGCGTCGATAAACCCACCATCAATATCATCTTGTGCAATTGCCACATCATAACAGACAAAACAGGCATTTTTCTGGTCACTCCAGCCAAAAAATTTCTCCCAATTACCTTTCAAAACATTATCTTGTCTTCCTTCATTAAATTGCCACCAGCACTTTGTCATCAATTGCGCTACTTGAGCCTGCAATTCTTCCTTATCCCCCTTGATCTTCTGCGTCAAGGTCTGGCAGGCGATAGGAGTAACACTTTGTCCCCATAACTTTTCGGAAATGGCTGCTCTGGCCGTTACGGTAGCTCGACATAATGATTCAGGAGCCTTATCATCAACTAATTTTGGCAGAAGAATATAGAACAGCGCAAAAGAGACTATGCCAAAGCTAACAAGGATTAAAATGAATTTTCCTAGACGGGAATCTAACAAGCCACCTTTTTTATTCAATTTTAAATTCCACTTTGTATTCAACAAATTTAACATGATGTCAATTCACCTGCTGCCATCTTTGAGCGGATGCTGTTTTCTTCTAGACTTGAAACAAGTTCATCATCAAGACCATGCTCATTGGTAGAAGACGACGTCGGAAAGAAACATATATGAGTATTATCTGGAGTAAAGAGCCAGCCGCCATCGAGAAGATTGCCCGTTTTATCATTAATAATCTTTTCTCCAAAACCTACCGTGCGAAGAGCATTCCCATCGTCATCTTTCAGCTGGATTTGATTCACGCCAGCATAATACCCTATGGAAACAGGCTGTTTCATCAGAAATTTGGTATAGAAATTCTTAGTAATATCTGCATTTCCGGCAATGACGCAAGGATGCATGTGAGGAATGGAAAATAGTAACGTTGTCACCAATTGCTCGCCACCGGCTCCGCCATAGACACGAAAGTTAGTGGCATCTTCTCCAGAATCGTACGACATCACGATACTTGTCCCTTTGCCCAAGAGAGGTGGTAAACCACTATAAGGTGAGCTTTCCAAAGAAACAGGAGCATAATTGGCAAAACAATCTTTTCTAGAAGAAGATATCATCTGATAAATAGTCTCGTTCAATCGAAGGATAGCTTGCTTATGCTCTTCCGGTACCCTTACCAGTTCACCGCGAAATGCTTCCTGATCATAATCCTTGATGAATTGGTCCGTCTTCCCTTGAATGGCTTTGACAATTTTTCCCGCTAAGCCGCTATCACCAAGACCAAAGGCAAAGCCGAGGACGAGGAGAGTCAAGGCAATGAGGACAAAAGCCACCACAAAATTTATCTGAGTCATGCTCTATTCACCATAAATTTACACTGGAGTTTGCCAGATCAAGCAGTTTTGGAGCTAAATAAATACCTAAGATGATCATCAATATGGCTAAGACGATCAGCCAAAAGGTAAGCGACCCCAGTTTATCCAACAAAAATTGCCCTTTTGTATTGCTCATGTTAAAATTTCCACCGTGATATGACCACATAGATCAGACCTAAAGCCAACAGGATGAGAAGGATATAGATCATTTCCGGATAGCCAAGCCCTTTTTTTCCAACCATAGTAGATCATTACTCTTTGAAACAGCATTTTGTATTAGGTTCTTCACAAGTGAACACCGCTGATATTTTCCCTTCCCCATTCCTGCATTGATCTTCCGGCCAACAATATCCACCTTTAGATTTGCAATCCAACAAGCCTACTTTCGCTCTTCCAGTGGTATCGGAAAAGATGACAATCAAAATGATCATCACAACAATAGCGATGACCGCCCCGATGATGATCCACCACATATCGGCAGAGCCTTTCTTCATTCTCTTCCTACATGAATACTTATTTAACATAACAATAGCCTACCCTCTGCGCGCCTTTCTGATAGTCTCCGCAATCGTTCTTGTCACCGCAGGAATTATCTCCTGAGGTACATCTCTTCGGCGATCCAATATAACATTTCCCGGCATCTCCACATTCAAAGATGCTGGAATAGACCATCCCTATGGGAGGAGTTTGGCTAGAAATGCATAATCCCCCTTTCCCTTCACAATCTGATAAGCCGCTCTCCAACCCACCTGTCTTCCCCGCAAACATGACCATCAACACGATCATCACTACTAAGGCGATAACAGCCCCGATGATGATCCACCACATATCTGCCGAGCCTTTTTTCATGCTTTTAAGCTTAGCAAATTGTTCAGAAAAACCGTTCAAAAAAAAAGGAAAGAAAACCATCTATCCCCACCGGCAGCCACCTGCTTCACAGCCTACTTTGTCAACATTCAAAGCTTTACATCGAGATATTTCATCTCTAAATGAAGATTTTGCTGCTTCTTGATCGTTGACGGACTCTGCTTGAGCTAATTCAGATGTAAACACTCCTTCCTGGGCAACGGTAGGCTTGCACTGACCATACATTATTTTCATCGTTACTAAATCTGTTTGGCTTTCCTTGTCTAACCCTACTTGAAAAATCCCTATTCTTCCCGTAAAGACCATGATCAAAACGACCAGAACAATCAACGCTAATGCCGCAATAATGATCACATTCATGGACATGCCTTGTCCTTTTTTATTCATCATCTTCACACACCTCATTTTTAATTTACTATTTATGATACTATTTGATACTACATCTATACTATTCTGCTCTAAAAAGAAAAAAGGTATATAAATGTTTTGAGGGGGTTTAAGTTAAATACCAGCAGAAGCAGCGGTTTGTTCCTATTTTACTATTTCGCAGCCCATGTACAACATCCACCCCTACCTCTATTTCAACTCTTTTTTCTTCTTTTTTTCTAAGTATAAATAATTGTCTTTAGAAACGATAGTTTTCCCTATCTTTTTTTCTAACTCTTTGCGAGTATTCTTTGCAATGTCTCCGCCTTCTTTAGCAGTTTGTCTTAATTCGGGAAAACCTCTCACATCTTCAGCAATAGTAATATCTGTAGTTGCTTTCTCACCTACCATATTTAAAATTAGTTCCCAATCAGTCATGTGATCTCTGAGGTTTTGATTTGGTTTCTTCAAACCTTTAAACTGCTTGTATTCACCAACAGTTTTACCAAATGTTGCTTTAGAAATCTCATTTGTTAGGATAGCAAAGTCTTTCTGCTCCTCAACACCTCTACTCTTCCATTCATCAGTCAATTCCTGCCTGATAGCTATGCCACGTAATCGTTTATCTATCCATTCTCTGGGATAGCCTTTCAGTTCATAGTACTCCTTTACTCTATCTTGAGCAAGTTCTGGATTTTCGATCTCTTGGATTCTCTCATAACCCACTTTAGCCAGCCACAGCTTAAAAGGCTCAGCTTTTTTAGAAGGAATTGATTGGACAATCCTAAAAAGCGCTTCTGTATTAGCACAGTCTGTTTCGTAGTATTTGTTATCAGCGGAGGGCAATTTCAGTTGTACACAAAATGTGGACAACTCAATCCCATGTTCAGCTTCCCTCTGTTTAAGCATACTCCAATAATTTCGAGGATTGGAACTATCGATAAGAGCTTGAACTATATCTATAACGGAGAAAAACCACTGTTCTTGATGCCAGATTCTTATTATCTTTTTATCCTGGAAGACAACTAATGCATTATAAATATCCATATTGCTCCTAGTTTAAGCCTCCTTTTATTTTTTAATCTCCCCTTTTACTGATGTATTTACCATGACTCACCTTCAGCTCTTCATCAATTCTATTAATCAGCATTAGATAAATCCAACATTAAATATAAAGATTACTCCCAAAAATAATCCAGCATACTATCTTAATCACAAACATAGAGCTGTGACTCCACTAATCCGGCAAATTTCACTTTAATCGGATAAACACCGGAAGCATCACGCTCCCACGGACAGCCTATGCCAGAAGCATCACGCACGACCAACAATTCTTTTGGTGGAGGAAACTCATCGATAAAATCGGAGCGTAATTCATAATGCTTGCCCCATGCCCCTAAGCTCTGCTGCAGCAACTCATCAGCCTTATTCTTAAAAAACTCGCAGCTATGGACCCCTTGGCAATGAAATTGAGAATAACCTCGAGGAATGATCGTTTCGCCAACAACATACTCATCAAAATATAAGGCGCAATCTTCTAAGATATCTTCCCCTAACTGCGGCAGATTCCCCCGCCCGATATATGTCTCAACACAGCCTTCTTCTGGACTTACTGTCGATTTAAGCATGGCACTCATCGTGCTTGACGCCAATCCTTTCCGGGTAAAGACCTTTTTCTGTGTTTCCTTATTAAAGGCAAATAAGGCCGCAAATAATAAGCCTAAGGTAATCAGAATGACAATGATGACTAAGCCCATGATCTCCATCTGCCCTTTAGACGATATCTTGAATTTGTTTAGCATCTTCTCGCTTTTGATGTTTTCCTGATAGCTGACATTCCCAGTAAGGGACATCCCCCTTGTCAGCTTTGTGTTGTTACTGATAAAGCTCGACCTAATGATGCTAAACAAATACGAAAAAGTCATGAGAAGACCTCCACCTGCAGATAGCCAAAACCATAGCTCGGCACACCACGTTCTCCCCTCGTCTCATCCCTCAGCGCCATGACAAAAAATGTTGTTTCCCGCTGCTCATATGTTTCAGGAACATGAACATAGAGCGGAATCTTTTCAGGTGAAGGATAGATCTGCTGAAGGGTGATATTAGCATAAGAAAACATCTCAAAATAATAATCATCAAACTTATCCTGTAATTGAGGAGAGAATTCTCTGGCTTTTACCACATCCATACAATTTTCTTCCGGCTCTGCCGACCCTCTGCTGCACAAAAGTTCAGGAAGAAATATTGCCTTGAGCGTTGCCCTGATAGCGCGAGCCTGTAACAGCTCTTCCTGCTGCTCGACAAAAGAGATGCTCTTATACTTCCCATAAAAACTGATCCCTAATCCTACGAGAATGAAAAAGATGAACAAGATGGCGATCGTTTCTGTCAGATGAACTTGAGCTCGTCGATCAGAGACAGTCCTTCTTCCCTTTATGACCTCTTTCATCATTCTTTTTATGATTCCTGTGATGATATTACAATTTATAGATCCATTAATAGAGCGCAATGCAATTCACCTTCAGCTCTTCATTTATTCTTTCTACTTCCTGACTAAGAGGGATTAGCTCTTGATAATCACATTCTTCCGGCACTAGCGTACAGCTCTCCAACAGATCGATCATCTCCCCCAGAGTATCCTTGGCATTCTTGTCAGCATGACTAATCAAGTTTGTACAAAACCCTGCCGGATTCAGCAAGTCATAATATTCCGCCAATCTCTCCGCTCGGGCAAGCTGGACCTTGGCAACATTCTTTAAGCGCAGAAACGCCTTCCCCATATTGCATTGATACGTGTCCGGCGACGTGGAGAAGACTGCCCCTAGTTTTGCCGCATCTCTCGCTCCACCTAATGAAACGATAGGTATAGGAAGAGTATTGAGCAGATGCCATCTGCCAGCATCTTTCTGAAAGAAGAGAGCGCTTTCCCCCTGCAAGACGAGAGCGGTCACTTTTTCATCTGCTAAAGAAAGAAGCTTCTCTGGAACAGCAAAACCATCTTTTACCAACGTTCCAGAAATATCAACAACTCTTATCTGATCGTTCCCTTGAGGATCGATGCCCATATAAGAATTTTGCCCGTCCAAGACGATGATATTGCCAAATTCCTCACCTTCTTTCTCTAATTCTGCAATGAAGTCATCCTGCCCATATAGATAATACTTGATGTTCGGAGCGGTAACATACAAAAAATCAATAACTTTGAAGGGAAGAAGATAAGGTACGCTCCATGTGATCAATTTAGGACTGTGAATTGTTGAAGAAGAAAATAAGGGATCAATCACATTCTGTACGTTGGCCGACTTCCCCTGCAAGCCGTATTCCCCAACTCCATCTAGGCAGTCAAAATAAAGAGTAAACTCGCTGATGCCAGACGTGTCAATAAAATTTTTTGTTTTCTCTGAAACTCCTGCGCCAACAAAGATATTTTCCATCACTCTAACCACATCGATAGCCAGCCCTTCTTCTGAAGCAGTCTTCTGCTTGACGATGACTCCGATAAAGAACAATAAGATGATGCCCCCAGCTACCAAAACATAGACCCAGTTAATTGTTACTTCAACCTGCCCCTTCTTGTTTGCCATATCCTGCCTTCTGTCATATCTTGCTTTTATAATCGTATAAGCATGATCATCCCAAATGTTCTGCTTCTGTCCCATCAGCCGATATTCTCAACTCTGCTCAGGAGCCGGGGAGATAAGGGTGTAACTTCCTTTACCTTCCAATCTCAGCGTAACACTGCCACGAGTGATAGGAGCGCAATAAAACCCTTGTTCGTTTCCTTGGGCATCAGCAATCTTGATCGTATGGACTTTGATCTTTAAGGCATCCGGCTGGAGAAAGACGTTACTGTCCACGCTCAGATATCCCGGATTTAATCCACTGGGATTGCTCTGACGCTCCTCTAATGCATCTTCCCAGACACTGCAGGCTACCACATCCAGCAGGCATAATTCATCCATCTTTCCCGCAGCATCAGGATAATCCATATCCACAAAACAGATTTGAGTATATTTCCCGGGAAGCCGATACGTCACCTCACGGACGGAATTGAATTCCGTATAGATTCTCTTGACATCCCCTTCCAAACTGTTCTTAAACTGGACAAAACTGACTTGTTCCCCACTTTCCAGAAAATCGCTTATTGCTTTGTACCCAAAGATCATGATCACACCAAAGGTCAAGATGACGGTGATAAACATGAACACTTGTCCGATACCCATCCCTTTTTTATCCATCCGTATCACCTTAGTTAATCGCCTCTCTTCTTTGATTATAAATGATATATACTAAACTTTATTTCTTATTCTTTGTCAGCTTCTTCAGCTTGGTAAATAGATCATCATCTTGCGCAGAGCTGTCTTTAGCAGAAGATTCTTTTGCCGCAGAATCTTTTTTCTTGCCAGATGCTTTTTCTTCAAGCACTTTTTGCACATCAGCATCTTTCGTTCCTGTGGCCAAGCCTGCTAACTGCTGGAAAATACTTTTCTCTTGCTTGCCTTGTTTTTCCTGGTCAGAGCCAGAACCTTTTGATGAAGATGAAGCAGATGCATTTGAGGTATCTTTCCCCGCTTGTTGGGCTGCAGATTTTCCAGACCTCGCTCCGGCTTCTTCTCCTTTCGCTGAAGAAGCTGCTGCTCCCGACCCCGAGGAACCGAATTCACTGAATAATCCTTCCCTCTTTCTAGATCGTTCTCTCTTCATCCGCTGATTACGGAGGGTAACAGCTTTTTCAGTTCTCTCTGGAGTTTCCTTGCTGCTTGCTGGAAGAGCAGGAGTAGAACTTCCTGCTGCAGAAGATAACCGTGAAGGTTGTTTTACGCCTGAACTCCTCGCTGTTCTGCTTTGAGGAGAATAGTTGTAAAAGTAGGTTAAGTAGCCAATCCCGCTAGACATCAAAACCGCTCCGACGATAAGGAAGATTAACGGAACAAGTGGCGTTCCTTCAGGAGTCCCTACAGGAAGTCGAGGATCACGAGGAGGAGTTTCTCCTCCAAGTCCAGAACTTAGATTCCTATATTCCCCCCAGGGAGGCTCTTGAACTTTCCAGTCCGGAGGCATATCCGAAGCAAGACAAGGGTTGCTTCCCCCTAAATACTCATGATAATTATTCGTTCCATCACCATCATAATCTTCTGCCCCATCAGCAATAACATCCATATCAGAATCGGCAGAAGCAACCTTTAATGGGCAAGATTCACTATCATAGACTGCCTCCCAATAATTTGGCAAACCATCACCATCTTCATCTTGGTTGGTTTCATTATCCGGAACTTCACTAAAACCACATCCATCATATCCTGTAATTATTCCTGAAGATGTCGTCGTACAGAGGTCACAGCTGTTTTCTACGCCATCCCCATCATCATCGCTGAAGCTTATTTTCTTCGTTCCGTTATGGGTATTGTCTTGATAATCACGAGCAGCATAGCAAAGGTATCCTGTCTGGTCAAAAGATATTTTTTTACCATCATAAGTGGTGTTCATCGTACATTCGTTTTCGTTTCTGCTTTTTCCGTAGATAATCCCTTTGCATCCGATAGCATCATAGCAATGCATCTCCGCTAAAACTCCAGAACAGGATTCATTAGATGTAACATCGATCCTTGGTGGGCTTTGGTCCAGAGAACAGATGGTACTATTTTCCGTCACCACAATGCCATCGCTGGTAGCGGGCAAGCCTTTGTTGCCTGCTGCATCGGTGGCCCATACTTTTGTGGTAAAGAGGCTGTTATCTATCTCACTAAGATTTGATGTAAGCGAAAGAAGATCGATCGTTATCGGCAGTCCCACAGATGTTCCATTGAGAACAAGCTCTGCAACAGGAGCCAGAGAATAATTTTTACTATTGTTCTGCCTTGACCAATCCATCGCTGAGCCATTAGATGTCCTTCCTTGACGATAATAGACCTCATAATAATACGACGCAAGATTTTCTTCATCAGTATATACTAAAAGATTTATCGTCTCGCTGCCACAAGTATAAGAGCCATCGTCTATCGATGTTATCGTAGGAGGAGTCAGATCGATGGTAAAAGATATTTCTCCTTCAGCTACATGATTCCCTTCCATCGTACATCGCACCGGAATTTGATAACTGCCTCTTGGCACTCCCATCAATACATGCTGGTGGATTTTTCCACCAGTTTCAGAAAATTGCTGGTAAGACCCGGCAAATTCATATTCACATATAGCATTCCTGCTCGTTTCTACATAGAGAGGAACATCGCTGCTATAGACATATTCGCCGCCATCGCCTGCCCGAAGCACGCTGATGAAGCCAGCAGAGGAGTAATCAACATTAAAGATGATCTGTTCCACAGGAGATAATAGGCCAGCTCCGCTAGAGCATTGAGTATTCAGGGTAAATGTCTTCTTCCCATCAGGGCTGGAGAAGGAATTGAGGGAAAAGATGTCTTCATGCTCTCGATAAAGGATCTTCTCTACTAAGCCTGGGAAAGCATATTCCATACTCTCATATTCAGAACTCCCTGAACCGTCAGAATCATCGCTATATTTACATAAGGTCTTCAAGTCCGTCATGGCAAAGATGTTCGTTTTTGTTTGACCGATCTCAAAGATCAAGTCTGGATCAGCAAATGCTTCTGTGATGTCTGGAAAATTGGGATCATACTCAAAGATGTAATGATGTTCCGGGCTTAACTCTCCACCGGTACTTAAACAGCGGATGTAGATATCATATATCCCCCCATTGTCAGGATATGATTTAAACACATTCTGAGGGAAATTTCTTACGAGATATTTTCCGTTGGCGTTCTGCTGAATCCTTTGGACATCAAGAACATCATCATAATTAAATTCAGGAGTGAAGGAAAAAGTACATTCTGCGCTAGGAACAAGAGTGGAAAACTGCCAGTCAAAAACCGGGTGAGGACTGATGACCCACTTCTCGCCTTCATAGGTATACACGGGAGGGAAATCAAATAATAAGCCGAAACCGTTGATGAAGACCGTGCCACAATTGGCAGAGAACACTTTATTTCCAGCAGTATCGGTAGAATAATAACATATTCTGCTCGTCTGGTTGATGATTAATTTTCCTGACTCATAAGGAACATAATTTTCATTAGGGAATGGAGGACAGGAGAGCAGATCATTCTCTGCACCCAAACAATAATATGTTTTATCGCAAGGAAACCCTTCAGCAGAACAGCTGAAATCGACTGTTGCTGAATTGATAAAGGATGCTTCCCATACTCTCGTAACTGGTCGATATTCTCGAGTTCCTTCCGTAAGGATGATCTGAGTGGTAGGAGGAGTTAGATCGACTGTGAACTGGAAATGATCTTCTATATCTTCTTGCGTAGCAAACGATTGGCAGACAACTTTGTATTGCTGGAAGTACGTTCCCTGAGCGAATCCAGGTAATGGCTCCGTGAGATGATGCTTCCTTGAATCTCCTACCCCGTTGAATTGGGCGACAAGCTCATTGGTATCCGTTCGCCGTAAGGTACATTCTGAATCTAACGTTGTTTCCACTTCAAAAGGGATGGTCGTTTCTGCAAGAACACCATCAAGAAGAGGATGAAGAAGAGTGATGCCATCCTCTAAATCCAAAGTGTATTTTTTCTCCTTTGATTGATAATTTCCGACGAGATCAGTACAGGTTACGTTCACGTTGACCCAAACAATATTTGCCAGCTCATCAAATTCCACAGCTTTTACCTCATCATGTTTCTTTTCTACCGATTGTAAAGCAACGTCAGCATTCGGCAAGGACAGATTAAAGCTACAGGACATCAATTCAGAAGGATCAAGAGGAGAAGGATCTTGCAGCCAAACTTTGATCTTCGCGCGTTCTTGGCTGATCATGATCGTTTGGTTTATCACAAAATTTGGAACGGTATTATCCACATAGAGCAAATCCTGCTTGACAGATTCCCGGTTAAAATATTCATCTTCCGAGTAATAGGATATGCGATAGATTTCCCCATCTTTCTTTTCTGTTATCTTTTCTAAGATGTTGATAGTGATGCTTTCCTTTCCTGTTCTTCCCGTATAATCCAGCACCGTGAATGTTGAACAAGACTCTGGCGAACTTACCGGGGATAAGCAATAGCCAAATCGAGCAAGGTCATGCTGCTGAGTATGATGGTCATGCACCGTTTGATCATTCCCTTCAAAGGTAACGGTAGGGGACCCTAAAGAAACGGCTGGTAAAGATCCACCAAGCAATGTGGTTACGGGAGGTGAAACATCCAGTTTGCAAGCAGCAACAGAACCGTCAGCGCAATCATCTTCTTCATCAAAGTTTCCATCTTTTACACAACTGGATCCATCCCAATAACATCGTCCCCAGCTGCAGCTGTCATTTGATTCTGAAATGACTCCGTTTGTAGCAGAGATAGCATTATCATTGACACATTCTAATTCTGAAGTATAGGTATAACAGCTTGATTCTTGAGAGGGATAATCCCCACAATCCTCACAATAACTCAGCAAAGGAAGATTCTGGCTATTGCCTAAAGGATTCGAAAAGCATCTTCCTAACGATGAACAGATGTCGGGCGTGCAGAGATTGTTTTCAAACAACGTTACCCCTTCCCCACCCAGCACATTGTCTGGACTGCAAAGGCTGCAATACTGGTCATCATTATACTTTTCAGGAACACAGAATCCGGCGCCAGTTTCCTTTGTCACCTGTTCTACAGAACTTTCATCTAATGAAGGAAGACCTAAATTTTCTTGCAGCGTGTCAAAAAAGGAACCGTAATCGACCAGCGGGCTTTCTGATCTGGTGTCGGCAGCATCAACCCATAAGCAGTTCTGAGTAAGGCAGCTGTTAAATTCGCAGGCATTCTTGCTTTGATAATCAAAGCAGTTCTGGACTTCACCACAACTTAAGCACTGGTCAACTGTTGTCCTTGCCGCAGTAGGAGAAGGGCTGAAGTAATCATAATAACAGAATTTTGTAGGTACACTTGCCGTTGTATCATCAGAAGAGCTGAAAACAGAATAACTGGAAGAATCTGATGCAGATGAATCTGACGTGGAAGACGAAGCTCCATAATAGCAGATGTTTTCTGAATAATATAATCCAAAAGGCTTACCTCCTTCCTTACAACTCGTATCAGCTAAACAGGTGGTGCCGCCAACTCTGTCGGAAGCGCAAAATCCTTCTTCACACGTATCTATCTGCTGAAACCTATTGTCTGGCCCACAGGCGAAGATCGGATCGCCTATTTCTGATGACGAAGATGACACACCCAACTCGGAGAATTCATCTTCACTGGAAGGGTCTTCACAGAACTGCTGGCCAAGAGTATAGGTAGCACAAACCTCATCACCCATCGTTACACTCACAGAAACCCCTGCAGAAGTATACGTTCTTCCTTCAAAGCGATAGATGGTCGTTAAGGTGTAGGTGTAGGAAGCACCCCATGCCAAGCGGCTATCCCAGAAAGAGCTAATGTCTTCATTAAAGATCTGCCGCGATTCTTGACCCGCTTCATCTGTTCTGATTAGCTCATAGCCGATAACTTCTGGACAAGGCTGCTGCCAGGAGAGCTGCACTTCTGGCTGGCTAGGAATAAACTGGTACGTAAACCCCATAGCATCAAGCCAATTTCCTGCGCTACAGACGGCAGATGCTATCTGCAAGTCCAGATCGATGGTCATCACCGATAATGATTCTGTCAGCTGAAAAGTGCTTTCCGCCTGGTAATATCCGGCATACGTCGCACGGATCGTTTGTATCTGCCCATCAGCCGGCAAACTCACTTGATAATTCCCGGAATCCCTCGACAAAGCTTTATACTGCCCGTTGATGAAGATGTTTGCCCCGGGAACAGGGTTGCCGTTCAATAACACTCTTCCTTTGACTCCCGTAAATACTACTCCTTGCAATGTAAAATCTATATCCAGAAGATCTTCCCCAGCAGAAATAGTGATGGTTCGTTGCCCTGACCCATATTCAGGATGAGATGCCGTTACTGTATACGTTCCAGGGGAAAGGAAATCTTGCTGATACGCCCCATCTGCCAATGATGTTGTTTCTACCGTTTGAATGCCCGAGATAGTGATGGTTGCTCCAGGTAAAGGAGATACTTCTCCGGCCTGAGAAAAAAAGACATGCCCGCTGATTTTTCCAGGAAGACCTGGCTTTTGCAGGTAGATGGTCCTTTCCGCAGCTTCTCCCGGAGCTAACGAAACAGAAAACTTCTGCTCCACAAAATCGGGAGAAGAAGCAGTAGCCTGATATACCCCCGCTTCAAGCGGAGTAAAAGTATACTTGCCAGAGGAATCCGTATTTCGTACGATGTCATTCATCACGATTGTGGCAGATAATGGCTGGAATTCTTCATCAAGAACGATAACCGTTAAAGAAGCCTGTTGAAGGCTGACTCCGCATTGGTTGAGGCAGGTAGCTTGATCGGAAGGAAAAAACCTTGGTTCAGCTGCGCTCGGCCCGAGAATGCTTGTGGACAATTGCCGGCACTGAAAAAAATCCGTGCCGAATTCACAAAGTGGTGAACCGTCAGACTTGGTGATCATACAGCAGCCGGGAAAACACCAAGCAGCTTCATCTTCTGCCGTCAAGACTTGATCGCATAAGCCTCGATATTCTAATGAACAGCCTTCTGTTGTTCCACAGGAAACAAGATCACAGTCCGGAAGAACGGAACAGGATTGAGGAGAAGTTACGCATCTTGCATCTCCTGCACAGGCTTGCTGGTCTGCCCCGGCATTTTCAACACAATACATATCCGCATTATTCGGATGAAGGATACATCCTGCAGCTAGAGTTGAGACTGATAAGGTGGATAGAAATACAACTAGAAGTACAAAGATCAAGCCTCTTTTTTTACTTTCCATCCGATGGCAGAATAAAACACTTTAGATTTATAAAGCTTCCGAGAATAAGAAAGAGGAAAAAATGCTCCTTTGTCGAGAAAGAGGAAAGGAAAGAGCAAAACTTATTTCTTGGCAAGTTCCTGCAGTTTAGAAAAGACGTCTTTCTGCTCCTTTTGTTCGGGCTTTTTCTTAGCGCCTTTAGCGATCCTTCCTAAAGTTCTGAAATTATCCGGCTTTTTATCTGCCAATAACCCTTTTTCTGAAAGAAACTGCTCTCTCCGTTGCTGTTTGACCTGTAACTGCCTCTTCTTCTGAGCCACATTTGGTTGTTTGCTATCAGAAGTGTTGAATGGCGAAAATATTTTCCAGAAGGTTGGAGGAGGTGTTGGCTTCTCCTGCTGTTCCGACTGTGCAATCAATTCCGCAAGGTATCTTCGGAGAAGGAAGAAGAGGATAACGAGAGAACCGATGACCAAGATGATGATAATAACGGTGCTCCAGAGGGTTGATGAACCATTATCAGAAGAAGGCTCTCTTGGCTCTGGAAATGTATTTCCTGGAGAAATTGTTTCTAGCGTCGTGGAAATTGCTTTCCCTTGGCTGCACCATTGCTGACAAGACTCTTGAGGAAGTTGAGGATTAAAATAATATTCTTCTTCCTGCTTATTGCTCACTTCAATTTCACATCGCCGTTTGCTTAACATATAATCACAGAATGTTGCTTCTTCTGTTCCCAGAGAATAAGTGAATTGACAGCAGCCTGCTCGGCATGTATCACTATCGGTGACCGGTCCAGCAGGACATCTCCCTGTAAAATCTTCTAAACACGTTGATGAGCAGATGATCGTTTGGCATTGGATTTCTGTTGCACAAGAAGTTCCTTCATTGAATACTTCTTGCACAGAGCAGCGGTCTAAGATAGAACATTCTGCTTCCGCTTCTTCTGGAGATATTTCTAAACAGTACGCCGTGCTGTCTTTGTACAGGAAACAGCCTGCTGCTTCGGCAGAACTGGCAGAAAGGGCGAAAGCTAAGAGAATGATGACCAACAGCGATAATTGGATTATTTTCTTCATCTTTCCTCTTTTTTGATTGTGAATATTTAGGGTGCATTTATATTTATCGATATTATCTTTAAGTATCCCTATAACAAGTTAAATCACGGTTACACGTGCCATCAAATCTTCCATCAAAATCACCATCACATAATCTATTTGCTGTTGCGTCTGCTGAAGTGCATCCGCAATGGATTCTTATATCCGCTCCTGTATCATCTCTTAACCCCACATCATTTACAAAAAAATGAGTAAGAGCATAGTTGTTTAAAGTTTCTACTTTTGTTGGCACCCCAGAATCTAACACTAATTCTTCTTCTGCTACTTTTGAACAGAACAATTGGCAGCCCATATTTCCATGACAGAATCCAATATCATTTCCTGAAGAATCAGTCACATAACTCCATGCTAATTCATTTTGACATTTATCAGGAACATCTGTACAACCATCAGCAGAACTTCCACAAGTTAATTTTCCATTATAGGCTACATAATCAGAGAGAGTGTCACACATCCCTGTTAAACTTCCACAAGTAGCTGTCTGTTGTGCTAGAACCAACCCAGTAGTATAGGTAGCATAATCATATCTTTCAATCATTTGATCACATGTTCCTTCAGGATTAAAGAAACAAGTCTTGTCAGTTGGAGCAAACCGATACGTTCCCCCATCATTGACACAACAAGCATGCGATGCTTCTAGAGGATGAGTCTCTACTTCTTTCTGAATAGTACCATCGGTGTTTTTCTGAATATCACCATCAGCATCAGTAACCCATTGATAATATGGTATTGGAGAGATATCAGTAGGAACATAAGGTATCTGATGCTTTTCATTTCTATGTGGCAAACAAGCTTGCGGCTCAAGACGGACAGAATGCTGGCTGGAGATTGCGTCATCAACACCACAATAATTAGCCGAGAAGTCGATCTGTAATGTTCCGGGAGTTGTTGTCAAGAGTTGATATGTTGAGTCTACAGCAAATGCTGACCAGTCTTCAATATTTTCGGGAAATAAAGAGAAAGAACAATAAACAGTACTCCCAGACACTTCAGGAACATTGACACAATTTGCCCCTGCAGGTACAGAGATGGGTACTGCTATCCCCCCATCAGGAGTAAATATTACTGATGTTAATGCCGTCCTTGTAGCCGTACTATCCGCTGATTCTTGCGGAACAGTTACAGAAATAAAAATAGGATCTTGAGGAGAAACAGCATACTTTTTGACACCAAAAGCATCTACGCCACGAGCATCAGCATAATCTACCGTTTCACCATCTGGCAAAGCTGAGGCTAAAGAGTACGGCAACGATACTCCTACTTTCAAATCTCTCTCTGGGTTGATTGGCCTATCAACAAATAACCGAACTACCTGCCAATCTTCTGCGCCATATTTATCTTTCACTTTAGCAGTAAGAGTGTAAGGACCTCGAGGAGGTGTTATAAGATCCATTTTCTCTTTTGGAACAAGAAACCTATTCGCTTCTACACCACCATCAGCAGGAACCGCATGAACATCACCAAGCCAAAAGTAATCCTGGTTAAACGGGGGATCTACTCCACCCAACTCAGTAAAATAGTATTTGACATCATCTTCTCCCACTCCTTCTTCATCCACTTCACCATCTTCATCAGGATCAATGGCAGACAGTGTAATATCAATCTGCCCGTAATCATCATCTCCTGGAACGATGAGATAATCATACTGTTTCTCTCCTACTAAACATTCTGCCTTATGCACATAATTCAATGCCGGTGCCCGATTCTGCCTCGCAAACCTCAACATAAAATCAAAAGGCAAATCTGTTATCTGGGGGAATGGTGAAGTGAAGGTAAATACTGTATCCCCAAACGTTTCCCCCGGAGTTTCAATCCTCTCCCGCTGCATCGATATTTGAAGAGCTTCATAATCCCGTTTAAATGTTGGCCTTGTCGTGACTGAACCGTCAGCCAATGTTATCGGAAAAGTGAGATCCCGCAACGTAGCATCAGTAAATTTGAAATCAGCATACCTATAGTCCATCTCTATAGGGAAAAAGAATGAAGAACGCAGCATTCTTCTCAACCCCGATGGATAAAAGAAGTCAAAGACTGATAAGTGAAAGAAATCTTCTCCACCAACATTAATATTTAAGGGATAGTTGGCAATCACTAAAATGCCGTCATCCTGCATATCTGCCGTCAACGTAAAATCTGATGACGTAAACTGAGCGTTAGGAACACGCTCTTCTAAATAAGAATTGATACATTCTTGCGCCTGGATCTTCAAATATTCTTCCAAGTCTTTCTCAATATTTCTCTCCCAGCGCTCGATAGAGCCAAATTCTGCTTGCTGGGGAAAAGTATATTTGCAGAAGAAAGGAGCGTTGTCTTCAAGATTACATGGAAAGGCAT
>DATDXI010000061.1:0-23217 GCA_035289385.1 Candidatus Nanoarchaeia archaeon
TAACCGCCTTCAAGAGTATCTATCCAAGAATAATAGCCATCGTCAACATTCCTGTGTTGGACGGGAGTTTGCTCTTCCCCTTCTTCAGTTTGAGAATCAGCAACGTTTTCAAACGTTTTCTGCTCACATCCTTCTTTGAAGTGATCACAATCATCCGGTGTTTTCCCCTCAAGATCATCTGCTGTACTGAATGTTGCTGCACCATCTGCATTATCATCACCCCGGCAATCATTATTGATGCCGTCGCCACAGACTTCTGCTGCTCCGGGATTGATGCAGATGGGGCATTGAGAGTATTTGAGTTGAGAACAGTCGTTGATGTTTTCAATGGTGGGACAGTCTGCAAGCGGAGTTAAACTAGCATCTAAAGGATTATCTTTGCAGTCGATGTCTTGGTCTATTCCTGTACACATCGGACTGTCAGGGTTCTGCTCACAATAGAATCGATGATAGGAGCTTGGGCTAATATAGCTGTCATGATCTTCGTCTCTTCCTTTAGGGATCCATTCATAATATAAATCTCCCACGTGTTGGCATTCATAAAGGAAGTCATAAGCTTCATCCCTTCCATCAGTAGGATCTGATGCACATGAATAAGGTACCTCTCCATAATAAGGTGTGTAACAGACACCAAAGCGCTCCAAATTGTTCGAAGCCCAAGTTATCTTCCCTATATTACCTGCGTTACACTCCTGCCACATATGATCTGCTGCGCACATAACTGCTCCACTTGTTGTTAAATGAAGTTCATAATCCCCAACTAAAGTATCATCTGTTGGAAAAAAACAGGTTACTTCAAGATCTGCATCATCTTTCACTTCAGGAGCGCGGTCTTCATCGTAATAGGATTCTGAGATAATGTGATTAGAGGATATCCATCGAAGATCTTCTCCAAGCTGATCTTGAGAACTAGGATCTTTATCCCAAGGAACGAATATGGTTTGTTCTTTGAGCTGCGCCCAGACAGCATCTTCATCACCAACTGTTCCTGCTGCTGCAAACCAGCAGCCATTTGTTGTGGGAAACCTATTTTTCTGGAAATTGTAATTATCGTTAGCATCACAAATAGGGAAATCAGTAGAAGAAACAGGAGTTATATCTCTTGGATCAGGTGCGCAGACATCACCATCCTCATCAAAATCATTGCAATGATACAAACTATACTTATCAGAAACGGATATTCTTTCTTCAAGAGAGCCCATCGTTGAAAAAAGAGAGAATAACGTTACTATTAAAAATAGTGCAGTAAGACTCAACCTCCTTTTTAACATGAGGATTAGAAGATACTTTTGATTTATAAACTTACCGAGAACAAATGTCTTCGAAATGCTCGTAAGGATAGTAATCTGGTGACAGAAATATTGCTTTAGCTAGGCAACTTGCAGGGGTTTCAAAATCTTCATTTCCAAAGTTAATCATTAATTGGTCGTCACATTTTATTATATCAGTTGATCGGTATCCTTGTCGGTCTTCTCCGTGACTTGGTTCAAAATGGATATTTATTTCATAATGGATGTTGTTCCCTTTGGCTAAGACACCTCCTCTCTGACCAAGGGACGTGAAATTTTCATTACCTCGGATATCCAGAGTTACTGGTAAAGGATGATTGCCATAAGCAAACCGACAATCCCCACAAGGATAAAAACTAAAATATTCCCCTTCTACCCAAGAAGGATCGTCCCTATCCTCCGGATCGGGATAACCACTAGTCGTACATACCAAAAATTCCTGAAAATTCTCTATTTTATACAATCCTGTAAAATCTTCACATGGGCCAGATTCATCAATTTCTAGAGTTATTTAAAAATATGACGGAAGATTTTTATAGTTTTGTGAATTTGAATCACTTATGGCAATTACAATAATCATCCCTGATGATATCGAACAGGCGTTGAAAATTCCTGCGTCAGAGCAGGAGTGGGAAATAGATAAAGAATTGGCCTTATCGCTTTATGAGCGTGGAGCGCTTTCCTTAGGAAAAGCTAGACAGCTGGCTAGGATTTCTAAGTGGCAGTTCCAGAAAGAGTTACAGAAAAAGAAAATTTTCCGCCACTACACAAAGAAAGAGCTGCAAGAGGACGTGCTGTATGGCCGTAGTGAGTGACTCCTCACCGCTGATCAATCTTTACTTAATCGGACGGTTTTCTGTATTGACAAAATTATACAGCTCTCTTTATATTCCGGAAGCTGTTTGGAAAGAGATTACAGAAACGACAAAAGAAGGGGCTACCTTTTTCAAACAGCAAAAGGAGAAGGGCTTTCTAAAAGTAATAACTATCCCCTCCTCCTCTCTTTTACGTTTACTCCTTCTCCAGTTGGATAATGGTGAGGCGGAAGCTATTGCCCTCGCTGTGGAGAAGAAAGCTCTTTTATTATTGGATGAAAAAGAAGGGAGAGAAGCTGCCAGGCAATGTGGCTTGCAGGTTGCTGGTGTTATTGGTATCTTGATGAAAGCAAAAAAAGAGGGGTTGATCCAAGCGATAAAACCAGAGTTAATTGCTTTACAGGAAAAAGGATTTTGGATAAGGCAAGAACTCTTTGAAAATATTATTAAATTAGAGAATGAATACTGAGCACCAGTCATACCCTTCAATGCCGCCGGTAGATGATTGATCAGAATCTGCTTGAACTTAAAAAATAATCTGTCAAAAGTTTGCACAACTTGTTTTATTTTTTGCACCAATTCTCTAATTTCAAGTCAGGAATCCGCTCAAAGTGTTTGGTGTTGTTGGTTACAAGAGTGCAACCATTGCTTAGGGCAATTGACCCTATCAACAGATCTGCATCATTGATAATTCGCCCTTCTTTACTTAACTGCGCGGATATTTTCCCAAATCTAACACAGGCATCATAGGGAAGCCTAAAATCCTGCAAGAGCCCATGAAATGATGGATACGCTCTGCTTCCCTTTCTGGGTGCTGTGACAGATATGCACCACGAAATAATTCACATAAAGTTATTCGAGTAACAACAGGAACATCTCCATTTTTTAGAAGCACATCTAATCTCTCTGTAACATCTTTATTTCCCCGAAAGAACTCGACGATAGTATCAGTGTCTAGGCAGGTTGGCATTGTCGAAGTTTAAAATTTTGGCGTTCATTATATACTTTCTTAAAAATAGTATAAGTGTCATCATCATCTTTCCAGACGCCAGCTAAATCCATCAGTGAGCCGGAAGCCTTGGGCTTTTTCTCCATAACTCGTAAGTGAACTAATGCTCCCTCCTTTAATTCAAGCTTCTTCAGTGGAACAATCTTTCCCTCTTTCCAAACGCCTTCAATATCAAGAGTCATATGGATGGATTCCTATTGAATTTTATAAATCTTCCCTCTATTTTTCCATTCTGCCCAGCTCCACCTATTTCCTTCTTCATAACAATAAATGTAGCGACTAACAACCGCCAGTGCGGTCTATGGTACAAGAATAGAGATCTCCTTCTGCAAAGCCACAAGGATCATGACCACGTAATTCCGAACACGTTTTTTCATAAGCTAAACAATGTAAACTAGATATACTGGCCTCTCGAATCTGCTCTGCATACTCATCACGAAGCTCCTCCGGAATCGACTCTGAAAGATCATCAGCAGTTATATTCCTCAAGCTGTCCAAATATTCCTGACCTCTCCCAACACAATCCTGATAAGAATTCCCTAAATGAAAATTTGTCTCTCCAGATAGATTGCATTCATTCCAATACTTATCACAATAATCTTCAATAAATTGCTTATCAGGATTAGGTTCTCCGTTTTCATACCCACTTCCCACACAAACCCCTTCCGCACTGCAATATCTCTCTAAGCCGCAGTCAGCAGAAGTATCGCAAGGCTGTTCTTCTTCACCACATCCAGCAACGGCAGAGCCATAGATAGGAACGACAGCTAAAGGAGCAAGAGGAACCGCTGCTTTAATCACTGACCTTAATCCCCGCAACTGATACCATACTTCTATGGATATAGAAATATCAGCGATAGCTTCTGCTGTTTTTCTGGCAGCGCTAGTTACTCCAGACAATAATCCTTCTAAGGTCATTTTACCACTTAAAAGTTAGGGTGATTTAAAAATGTTTTTGATTATTGTAACAACCATTTCCAAAGAGGTATAAATCTTACTTTTCCTTCTATACTTTCATAATCATTAGTTATGACCAACAAATCATTGCATCGTAATTGCCTGGATGCTCTAGTCAGCCCATCTAATTCCCTCTCTTTTGTTTTAATATTGGTGATGTCATAACAAACCTGGATGAGCTGTTTAACTTTCCCTTCTTTTACAACAAAGTCAACTTCGCGTTGTTGATGATCTTTATAGTAATACACTTCTTTCTTTCTTCGAACCAGCTCAACTAAAACTATGTTTTCAAATATCCGCCCGATGTTTCTACTCACGCCAAACCCCACAAAGTTCCCTAACGCATGATCTGCAGCATACACTTTCTTTGGGGCTATTATTTGCTGCTTAAGTTTTGGCGAGTATCTCTCCAACACCAGCAGTAAAAATGAATCCTTGAGATAGCCCACATAATTAGCCACCGTATGCTGGTCTTTTATTTCTAAGATTTTTGAAAGTTTTGAATAGGTAAACTCGCTGGAATAATTAGAGAGGAGATAGTGGGACAGCCTTCTGAATGCCTCTTCTTCTCGGATAGTATATCTTCGAAGACAGTCTTTGTTAATTATATCCTGGTAGATAATTTTAATAATTTCCTTCCCAAATTTTTCTACCTCTGGGAACCCCCCTTCTTGTAGATAGGCCTGATATTTTTTCCTGGTCTCTGCTATTTCTCTTATAGAGAAGGTGTTAGGCTTAGAGCCTATTTTTTCTGAAAAGGAATAGGGCCATAAAGTTATGTCTAAATGCCGACCGGTGAGATAAGTGCTAAGTTCCCCCGATAATAATGTGGAATTGCTCCCAGTTATAATTACTTTTTTTGTTCTCCGCAATCTGCTTACAAACAGCTCCCACCCCGGAACCTCTTGAACCTCATCAAGAATGATAAGGTCAGGCTCGCCGATCAACTCTAAAAACGCCTGTTCCAGCTTCTCAAAATCCTCTGCTTTAAATCCTATCAACCGCTCATCAAAGAAATTCAAATATCCGTAATTTTTTGCGATGTTCTGAGCTACCAATAAGGAAAAGATAGATTTTCCGCATCTCCTCACGCCAGTAATCGCTAACACGTTGGGAAATTTTAGGAATTTTGCTGCCTCTTGCAAGCCATCCCTCTCTTTCACTTGAAGCAAATTATAGCCTATCTCCTCCCTCTGAGATTGGATTACCCTTTTTATTAAGTCGATTTCCATACAACCCATAAACACATGCTTTTATAAAAACCTTTTGGTTATGACAACAGACATTTTAAGCATACAAACTGAAGAAAGTACCTCACTTCTACCCTTCACTTCTTCTCCTTCTCCAGCACGCGCTGAAACGCTGCCAGATCTTTCTTGCTCCGCAATTCCTCTGGCGATACAGAAAAATTACTTAAAATCATCTTTACCTTATACTTCTTACATAGCTTCATGTTCTGCTTCATCCTCCCTAGCAACTTTCCATCAGAAGAGTGAAGAAGAGATGAAAAAGAAAACCCGATCATCTTCCCTTTGGCAGCAGCAATCTGACAAAGGACTTGATCTAAGCTTCCCCGTACATAATGCACTGAATCACTAGGATGAATCATCTCCAAGCCATAGACCATATCCACAGCAGTCTTCTCCAATATAAACCGCAGCATATCCTCATTCCTGGGTTTAGCGATAACAAACTTACCTTTCTGCTTCTCCAGAAGAGCTTTTTTTCGGAACTTTTCAAGGTTATTCTCTTCAAGAACGGCAACATCATCAAGGAATAACGTTTCTGTAAATCCAAGGTCCTGGCATAATTGAAAAAGCTCCGGCGTCTTTCTCAGCAGCACAATATTGTCCATCTGGGAAAAAGAGCTAGAAACCTTTATAAAAATACCTCTTAAAAAAGGATATAGCTGAACTGGCGCCTTATTTAGAGACGTTAGGGAGGAAAAATGGTTATTGTACATAATGAAAAACTGAATACGACAGAAGAGATCAGTTTTTCTGGGACAGTACAGGAACTTCTCCATAAATTAGCGATAAATCCAGAAACAGTGTTAGTTGTCAGAAACAATGAAGTATTGGTAGAAGATGAAACTATATCAAAAGATGATGTCATTGAGATATTGAGCGTCATTTCTGGAGGATAAGATGAAACGAATACTGTTTGTGGAGGATGATGAATATATAAGAAGACACTATATTGAAGATATACAGCAGGCAGGGTATGAAACAAGTGGAGCAAAAAATGCAAGTGTGGCATGGCAGCTGGTAAATACCCATCACTTTGACGCTGTTGTAATTGATTCATCCGTCGATCTAGCAGTAAGCACCAATCGCTGCCTGAGTGAGATGTTGCGAGAGTATTACCCTGCAGTCTTGCGCATTGCATTAACCGGACAATCATGGGCGAGAAATGATCCATTGCACCAAGAAAGATATCAGCATATTCTGATTAAAGAATTTAATTATGCCCAAACGATAGAGCAGCTACAAAGAATTATTGAGGCTATCCCATGAACTGCGGCAAATGCAGCAATAAGGCAGTTATCACCCTCCAGCATGGAAGCCGATGTAAAATCCATTTCATCAATTACTTTGAAGATAAAGTGTTTAAGACGATCAATAAGTATCAGATGATTGAGAGAAACGATCATCTTTGTATTGCTACATCTGGAGGGAAAGATTCTCTGACAGTTTTGTATCTTACAAAGAAATATCTAGAAAAATATCAGATGAACGTTCCTCTCCAAGCCCTTGCTGTCGATGAAGGAATTGAAAATTACCGAGAGAAAACGCTGGTTGACCTTCAAAAATTCTGCAACGATCATGATGTGAAATTGACTGTCGTTTCATTCAAAGAAGCATTTGATAAAACTTTAGATGAAGCCTATCCTATCATCAATAAAGACCTCAACAAGAAACCATGTAACATCTGTGGTGTATGGAGGAGATACCTCTTAAACAAGCACGCTGCAGGATTAGAAGCAACAAAAGTGGTTACTGGGCATAACATGGATGATGAAGCTCAAGCGATCATGATGAATATCTTTAAGGCAAATACCACACTAGCTGGACGTCTAGGCCCCATTTCCAAAGAACAGGAACAGGGAGTATTTGTCCAGCGCGTCAAGCCGTTATATTTCTGTACGGACAAAGAAGTAAGGCTTTATGCTCTCTTGAAAGGCTTCCAAGTGGATTTTGCCGAATGCCCTTATTCGACGAGTGGATACCGCCATCACATCCAGGAAATGCTCAATGAATTCGAGCAGAAGTATAAAGGCACAAAACAAGGCATCATCAACTCTTTCCTAGCTTTACTGCCTCTCTTAGAACAGCAAGATAAAGGACAGATGGTAGGAAAATGCAAGAATTGCGGCGAGCCTGCCAATAAAGAGACCTGCAATGCTTGTGTGATGGCACAGCAAGTATCGATTCCTATAGGTGAAGAATGAAAGGAGCAGATAACAAAACAAAAAAAACGATTGTATTAACTGAACGAGAGATGGAGAAATATTCTCGCCAGACAATTTTACTGATCATAGGATTGGAAGGACAGCAGAGGTTAAAGAAAGCACGAGTGGCTATCATTGGAATTGGTGCCTTAGGAACGTATACTGCCGAGATGCTTGCTCGAGCAGGAGTCGGCACGATCATCTTGATCGATGATGATATTGTTGAATCCTCTAATCTCCAGCGCCAAGCCTTATTTTCTGAATTTGATATTGGGAAAAAGAAAGTTTGCCAGGCGCAAGAGAAATTAAGGAAGATCAATTCGATGATAAATATTGAAGTGATTGAAAAAAGTATGGATAAGAAGACTGTTTCCATGCTCAAAGGAAAAAATGTTGATCTGATCTTAGATTGTACAGATAATGTTGAAACAAGATTCTTGCTCAACAAATTTTGCCATGACGAAAAAGTACCTTGGATCTATGCTTCTGCTGTCCAGACGCAAGGTTATGTCATGCCTATCTTTCCTTCTGGACCGTGTTTGAGCTGTTTCTTGGGAGATAAAGACGGTGAATCTGCCTGTGCTGCAGGAATAGTAAATACATTGCCAGCGATGATTTCTAGTGTGCAGACAACTTTAGCCTTGAAAATACTGATGGGAAAAGGAGTAGAGCAAATCTTGTACTATGTTGATGTTTGGCAGGGAGAGATTAAAAAAATAACGGTGAAGAAAAAGAAAAATTGTTCAGTTTGTGGAAGTGTTTGATGAAGGAAAAGAATATTTCTCCAATTCTTTCTTGATCTCCGAAGGAGTATAAGCTATCAGAGGGCGGAGTGTTGTGAGATTACCTTGTTTTGTGTACGTAGAAAATATCTCTCCAGTGATAAGAAGAGGAATATTGTATTGTTTGGAAAGTTCTTCCAGCTCTTCATAATTTTGAAGAAGATGAAGTTTCAGTTTCTTAGAAGAGTATAGATTCAGCAGAGAAAGGTCTTGTTCTTGAAAACTGACAGGCAGTAGAGAACATCCTCGTCTCATCATCAGTAAGCCAGCTATAAGGCTGGCTTCATCTTCAACAAGAAGTAGGGCTTTGCCTTCAACTCCTTCTGGCAATCCGCCAAAGCAAGGGATAATTTCAGTAAAGATGAAAGCCCCGGCAGTATTTATTTCGATATGGAGAAGATGGTCCGGATGCTCATAGTGAAACTGTAAGGATAAATGAGCTTCAATATATCTTCCTACCTCTGCATTGATCTGTAAGGAAGTTCCAGGAAATGTTTTATCCGATCGTTTTGTTGCCACTCGAAATGTTCCTGTCTTGCCTTGAAATAAAGACAGCGCAGCAGCCTTGATCTCCTCCATTGTTTTTCCCACTTTTATGGCAGGAGAATACGAGCCTACCCCAAACACGCGTTTGATAGAATGATGGTCAGGAAAATAAGGAAGAATAACTCTCCCACGCATTCTGCGGCAATTTTTGACAGCAGTTATCTTTTTGATATTCGCGATGAGCTTATCTTCAAATATCCCTTGGTTCTTTCCTTTTAAGAATAATTCCCCATATCTTAGCAATAAGCAGTCAAATAGCATGATCTCTTTCCAGGAGATGATGGGTTTAAAAACCTTACCACTTGTTATTAGTAAAAATAGTCTATAAATGAGAATAATCTATTTATAAAAGGAATATTTAAATACTCTCTCTTCATTTATAAAGCAATAATCTTCATAGAGGGGGTTAATGATGGCAAAAAAAACAACCGGAAAAAAGGAAATAAGGATTGTGAATATAGTTGTTTCCAGCAGTTTGGAAAAAGATATCCCATTAGAAAAGATGGCAGCGACCCTGCCGAATACGGAGTACAACCCAGAACAGTTTCCAGGGTTAGTATTAAGGATAAAAGACCCAAAAACGTCTGCGTTGATCTTCTCTAGCGGAAAAATTGTATGTACAGGAGCAAGAACCTTAGCTGACGTTGATCGAAGTATCCAAAGCATCATCAAAAGCTTAAAAAAATTGAATATTACGGTAACGATCAAGCCAGTGATCACCGTCCAGAACATCGTTGCTTCAGGAAGCATCGGTATGGACTTGAATCTGAACGTTTTAGGATTAAAATTGCCTCAGACAGAATATGAGCCGGAGCAGTTTCCTGGCCTTGTCCATAAACTGAAAGGCACGAATGCCACGTTCTTATTGTTCAGTAACGGAAAGATTGTCTGTACTGGCACAAAAACAGAAGATGAAGTTCATCAAGCTACTGATAAATTGATCGAGAACTTGAAGAAAGTGCTGGCAAAGTAGATTTTCCTTCTTTCTTGTATATTTTTCCTCTTTTTGTTTATATTTTGGATAAAAATGGGTTTGATAGAAAGAACAAAACAACACCTATATTCTCTACTAGCACATCTTTTATAAAAGAACAAATCTCTTAATTTTACAGAGTGAGGAGGGGGTTGTTATCTTTTTATGGGACTAAGGGAGTGAACTTGTTCACGACCGCATGTCGCATGTTTGATGATAACTTTACAAAGTTATATGGACGTCGACGAACAAATCAAAGTATTCCGGGAATTCATTGAGCAGAATTATTACCCCCAGCTCTTAGAGGCAGTTAGGAAAGGGCAGTTGTTTTTAGTTTTAGACTTCGCAGAACTTGTCAAATTTAACACAGAGATCTGTGAAGAGTTGTTGGAAGCTCCTGAAGAATTGTTGAAAGCAGGAGAATTGGCCGTAAAAGAGTTTGACCTGCCAAAAAAAATAGCAAAATTTAGCCTTCGCATCCATAACCTGCCTTCATCCCAAAACATCAAGATCAGTGATATTAGAAGCAAACATCTCACAAAATTGATGGCATTAGAAGGTATCGTCCGGCAAAAGTCTGATGTCCGTCCCCATGTGACAGCCGCAAAATTTGAATGTCCCTCTTGTGGAAACATCTTAAACGTATTGCAATTAGACAAGAAGTATAAAGAGCCGACAAGATGTGGTTGTGGAAGGAAAGGAAAATTTAAAGAGATATCTAAAGAATTGGTTGATGGGCAGGGCTTAGTATTAGAAGAAGCTGCTGATGAATTAGATGGCACACAGCCAAAAAGGATCAATGTTTTCTTGAAAGACGATCTTGTTTCTCCCATACCAGAGAGGAAAAGCAGTCCCGGATCAAGGGTAAGGGTCTATGGTTGGTTAACTGAAGTGCCTATCACGTTAAAGACAGGTGGGCAAGCCACAAAATATGACCTTATCATAGAGGCAAATTTTATCGAGCCGTTGCAGGATGAGGATATTGAAAATACGATCACTCCTGAAGAGATGGAGAAAATACAAGAGATCGGGAGGAGTGGCAGAAGTTTACAGATAGTTGCCACAAATCTTGCCCCGTCCATCTATGGCCATGATAAGATCAAAGAAGCGTTAGTGTTGCAGTTGGCCGGAGGAAGCAGGAAAGTCCGCACCGATGGGGTCATCACTAGAGGGGATATGCATATGCTTCTCATAGGGGATCCTGGTTCGGCAAAATCACAATTATTGAAGAGAATATCTAAAATAGCTCCGAAAGCCAGATTTACTAGTGGAAAAGGAGCTAGCGCAGCAGGACTTACCGCATCCGTGGTAAAAGACGAATTTTTGGGCGGATGGAGCTTGGAAGCGGGAACATTAGTCTTAGCAAACAGAGGATTTGCCATCATTGATGAGATGGATAAGATGGGAAAGGATGACCGTTCTGCCTTGCATGAAGGGATGGAACAGCAACAGATCAGCATCAGTAAAGCGAATATCCAAGCTACCTTGCGCTGTGAAACATCGATCATTGCCGCAGCCAACCCTAAGTTTGGGCGATTTGACCCGTATGACTTGATTGCGAATCAGATTGACCTTCCTCCAACATTGATCAACAGGTTTGACCTTATTTTTCCTATCAAAGACCTTCCCAGCAGAGAGAAAGATGAGCAGATAGCTACCTTTATTTTAAAGTTGCATCAAGATCCGACGTCAGCCCAATCAGATATATCTACAGAGCTATTACGAAAATATTTTTCATACATCCGCCATAAGATCATCCCTGCCATCGGGGAAGAAGCCATTGAGGAGATAAAAAAGTATTATATCACTATGCGCAACTCTGGAGCAGCTAGTGAGGGGGGGATAAAAAGTATCCCTATAACCGCTCGGCAGCTAGAGGCATTAGTGAGGTTAGCAGAAGCTTCAGCAAAAGTGAGGCTCAGTAGAACAGTAGAGCGAGAAGACGCATTGAAGGCTATAGAGCTTATCGATTATTGTCTTAACCAGATCGCAAAAGACTCTGAAACAGGAAAGATTGACATTGATAGGCTAGGAAGTAGGATTACTGCGACGCAGAGAAGCAGTTTAAGCACGATCAAAGAGATCATTCATGCTATGGAAGAGCAGTTACAGACAAAAATGATCCCTATTGAAAATATTGCTGAAGCTGCCAGAGAGAAGAATATCACTCCAGAACAAGTTGAAGATGGTTTAGAGAAATTACGGCGATCAGGAGATATTTTTGAGCCAAAACGAGGATTTGTCCAGAGGCTATAATCATGGAACCTTCCTTCCAGCGCTTTTGTGCGGTAAAACTTTCAGTTAAAGATATTATAGAAGGAAACATACATCAACAGGATGAAAGCGCTGGAACCTACCTGCTTCTAAACTCGATGGCAATCCATAGGGTAAATGTTATTGGAGTTATCGTCCACAAAGAGATAGTAGGAAGTGTGGCCTCTCTCTTGATTGATGATAGCACGGAAAGGATCCCGGTGAAAGTATTTGAGGAAAATAGAAACGCAGCGGATCTCACAACAGGGAATGGCCTCTTGGTCATAGGCAGAGTAAGGATCTATAATGGAGAAAAGTATATCTCTCCAGAAATATTAAAAAAAGTTCCTCTCCACTGGTTGAGGGTGAGGATGATGGAACTTTCCTTGCAGAAACAGGAAGAAAAAGAAGATGCCTCTACAGCAGCTAAATTAAAGAAAACTATACGTAGTGAAGAGGATAAGAAGGATGATAGAAAGAAGAGAGAAGAGTTAGAGATTATTGAAGAAGAGGGTGATGGAGAAGAACAGGATACCATCCAAAAAATTCTTCTACCTTTCCAGAAGATCCTTGCTGTTATCAAAGAGTTAGATGATGGAAGTGGCGCCATGATTGAAGAGGTGGTTGAACGGTCGCCCATCAAAGACACGGAACAGCTACTTCATAAAATGCTGGAAAAAGGGGATATTTTTACGTTAAGCCCGGGAAGAGTAAAAGTACTTTAGCTTAAGGAAAAAAGAGAAGAGTAATAAAAGGAAGAGTTTAAGAAAAAAAGATAGGAGTGACAAATACTTCTACAAGGCTCCCAAAAAATAATAATCCTAAGCTGATTATCAATAGATTTAAGGCATCCAGAAAAACCTTCTCGTTTCTCGCGTCTTGTTTGATCAATGCAATGGAAACTATTCCACCAGCCAATGCTGCGACGAAATATGCCCCTATTTCAAATACACCATGAAGCATATAGCGAAAAAAACCCAGCGCTCCAGCTTTAAAATAAGCTGAAACAACACTAAACCCCACTAAAGAAGCCGTTGCCGATATCTCCGAACGAATGAAATTCCCGATAGCCGTAGCGATGACGGAAGCGTTCCACGTCAAGATGAATAAGGCACCTGCACCATAAAGTAAGGAAAAGATGATACAAAAAAACATCACTTTGATGTTATTGAGAAAAATCTTGATGAATAGACCTCCTCCAATACTATACCCTGTAAGTCGAGCCTGAATAGCACTATTGACATTTAATATAGCTTGCTCTTGAATATTGAATAACGTGCCAGTAATCTCAATGGGAAGGAAAACATAAGCCATAGTTAGAGCTGAAGTTATTCCTAAGAAGAGAAACATAAGGAAAACTAAGACTTTCGTATGCTCTCTCAATAAAACAACCTCTTTATACTTTAAATCAAGCTCCTCCTCATTCTTTATAGTAGTATAAAGAAGAGGGAGAGACCCGATGACGATCAAAAAAACAGTCAATATCCCCGCAATCTCTTGAAAGACAAAATAGCTCAGCATCATCCCAATAATAGAATAGAGAAACCCCGCCCAAAACATCTGGAAGGGTTTCTTTTTAACGACAAAGGGATTAAAGAGAGCTTCTAGAACCATAAGAATATCCATTTCTTCATGATATTTAAATCCTTCTCTGGACTTCAGAAGAAAGAGCGTGCATCAAAGAGGAGAGTGCCACCCCTTTATTTCTTATGGAAACGATCAAAACAAAAAAAATAATGTCTTCTTGTTCCTAAACAACGAAGAAAGAATAGAGAGAGGTAACAGAAGGAAGAAAGCTATTTCCTGTGGACTATAAAAATGAAGAAAAAGTTCTCTTATTTTTGTTTTGATGAACGAAGACCAGATCCACTTCACTTATCAAATAGTAGCACACCAACAAAACAACAAAAAGAATGAAGAAAGATGATATGCGCGTTCCGTTTCGTGTTCCTTTTTATTTTCCATCTTACCTGTAGCTGGTCCTCTTTTTGATAATAAACCCCTACTCTTTTCGATATTTTATTAGGTATCTTGTTAAGTATCTTATCACTTACTACATTACTTACTACATTACTTACTACATTACTTATTTTATTAAGCATCTGATTATTATCTTATTGTATGGTTATTATATGTTATTTAATAGTAAGTAATATTATTTTCAATATAGAAAAAATATAATAAATAACATAATTAATATAATAAATAATATCATCAATTATACCATTATAATTAATATAACATCTGATTAATAGAAGGATAGATAATAGAATAGATAATAGATTATAGAATAGATTATAGAATAAATAGTAGTGTAGGTAAGATGGGTAAGATAGAAGTAGTAGATAATGAGAAGAGAAGATATAGCCTCTTTATATGTTTTTACACCTAAGAAATGAAAGATCGCAGAAGGATGAATTTCCCCTATCTCTGTTGAAGAATACATCGAAAAATACATTCTCGCTACGGAAATGAGGTATATTCCCTTTCCATCGGCTGTCAAGGGTCATATTTTCCTAGTTTTATATATATCTTTGAGTGGAGGAGAATTTAAATACAATGATAAATCTGATGAGGAGATGTAGGAAACCATCCACAAAAGGGTTTCCATAAGAAACGGAGGGGTGTATGTCTGAAATCCATCATTTTTTTGAAAATTTCTTAGATAAGAAATCACTTTTCTCTAATAAGACCGTCTTGCTTTCCAGCCACATCCCTGAAAAAATCCTTTATCGTGAAGAGATGCTGCAAGAGATAGCAAACATCCTCGCTCCTTCTCTCCGCCTCGAAAAGCCTTCAAATCTATTTATCTATGGAAAAACAGGGACGGGAAAGACAGTTTCAGTACGCCACGTCCTTGCTACTATGCAAGGGTTGGCGGAGCAGCGCGCTATCCCTTTAAAAGGAGTGTATATCAATTGCAAACTCAAGCGAGTGGCTGATACAGAGTATCGGCTTGTTGCCCAATTGATCAGGGAATACGGCATTGAAGTTCCTGTTACGGGACTGCCTACTGATGAAATATACAATGTCTTCTACAAACTATTGGATAGGAACAAACATCTTTTATTATTAGTTTTAGATGAAGTTGATCAACTGACGAAGAAGATAGGGGATGAAGTGCTTTATAACTTGACAAGGATCAACGCGGAGTTAAAAAACAGCCAAATTACCATCATCGGCATATCCAACAATTTAGTATTTGCGGAAAATCTTGATCCCCGCGTCAGAAGCAGTCTGTCAGAGGAGGAGCTTGTTTTCCCACCTTATAACGCCCTCCAGATCCAAGAAATTCTTCGTTCCCGAGCTGCGGAAGCATTTTATCCCCATGCTCTTCAACCAGGGGTCATAGAAAAATGTTCTGCCTTTGCTGCCAGAGACCATGGCGACGCTCGCCGGGCGCTTGACCTTTTACGCGTTGCAGGGGAGATAGCGGAAAGAACAGGATCGACAATCATCGAGCTGCAACATCTTGACGAGGCAGAAAGGAAGGTGGAGAGTGATAAGATCATCAGTTCTGCAATCAATCAGCCAAAACAGTTTCATTGTGTCTTATATTCTATCCTGCTATTCTCCACTCAAAAACAAAATTTTTTTACAGGAGAGATCTATGATGTGTATCAAAAAATATGTGCAAAATCAAAGCAAAATGTGCTGACCCAGCGCCGTGTTTCAGACATCCTTGCCGAGCTGGATATGTTAGGGATCATCAACGCCAAAATTATCTCTAAAGGAAGATATGGCCGGATGAGAGAGATCTCTTTATCCATCGATGAAGGTTTAGCATTGCGGCTGAAGGAATTATTAGAGAAGTCGTTACACCCCACCTAACGTGCCTGTTGATTATCATGGATCTTCGAAACAAGAACAAATTTATAGAGGACATGTTTGAAAAAGGGATTCTCGTAAATAAAGAACTATTAGAAAATCCTCTGGATCAGGAGCTTCTTGAAAAAATAAATGTTGAGCAGGACATCATCGTCTTAAATGATGATTATACTAAAGTTATCAAACAACAAACCTCACTCATAGATTGGTATGAGGTTGACCGCCTTCGTGTTGATGCAGAAAAAGAAAGGAATGAAGATCTCTACCAGAATGAGCTGCAGCAGATAAAACAAGTGCAAGTCAGCTCTTCTCTCCTCTCCTCCATCTCTTCCTCCCCCTCTACTCCCCTCCATTCCACTTCTTCTCCCTTTTCTCCCCAAGAAATATCTTCACCTCTTCTATCCCCTCTCAGTTTAGAATCATCTGATCAGAGAGTTAAAGGCCTTGAGCAGGAGTTGGAATCCAGCGAATCCCATTTTTCTCCCGACACAACTTTTCCATCTGGAAAACGAAGCCCATTTTTAGACAAGCTCCGTCTCCATGAAGCGCAAGTACCAAGCGATGCCAACATTCAAGTTACCCTTACATTCATCAACACCCCTAAAAAATATACAACGAAAGATTTTGTTTCTTTCTTTGTTTCCAGATATCGCTTTCTGGAACAGATCCTCCGCCATAGGCAGGAGCTACAGAATACAGTAGCCATCCAACGTGCCCTCCAAAAAAAAGAGCGGGAGCAAGTTTCTATTATTGGAGTGGTGCAAGACTTAGGAACAACAAAGAACGGCAATATTATCGCGAAGATAGAAGACCCCACTGGTGTCATTTCGGTCTTATTCTCTAAAAACAAAAAAGATATTTTCTCTTCTGCATCGGAGATCGTTCACGATGAAGTCATCGGCATTTCCGGCATCTGTCAAGGCGAAATAATTTTTGCTGATAGTATCACTTGGCCGGATATTCCAGAAGGCAACGGGTTAAAGAAGGGACCAGAAGAAGAATATGCTATTTTCTTATCTGACATCCACGTGGGCTCAAAACTTTTTTTAAAGACAGAGTTTGCTAAATTTTTAGAATGGATCAGAGGAGAAGCAGGAAATGAGCGCCAGCGGGAGATCGCGGCAAAAGTGAAATATATCATTATTCCTGGTGATGCGGTAGATGGTGTGGGTATTTATCCCGGGCAAGAAGATGAGTTAGAGATAAAAAACATCAATGAGCAATATCAAGAATTTACTCGCCTCATTAAAACGATCCCCTCTGATAAACAGATTGTCCTTTGTCCCGGCAACCATGATGTTGTTCATCTTGCTGAACCCCAGCCCAGCTTAACAAATAATTTTTGCTCTTCATTGGTAGAGCTGCCGAATATCCAATTAGTCAGTAATCCTGCTATGGTCACTATTGGAAAGAAAGAGGGATTTGCTGGGTTTGATATATTGATGTATCACGGCTACAGTTTTGATTATTATGTGGCTAATGTTGATTCTATCAGAAACCAAGGGGGCTATCGCCGCTCCGACTTAATTATGAAATTTCTTCTTAAACGAAGGCATTTAGCTCCCTCGTTCAAATCGACGCCTTATTTTCCCGGCCATGAAGAAGACCCCTTGATTATAAGGAAAGTTCCTGATTTTTTTGTTACCGGCCATATCCATTATTGCTCTGTCGCTAATTATAAAGGGGTTACGATGATCTCTTGCAGTTGCTGGCAGGACAAGACTACATTCCAAGAGAAGCTGGGCCATGAGCCAGAACCAGCACGTGTTCCCATTGTCAACTTAAAGACAAGAGAAATAAAGATATTAAAATTTAATTAAAATGTAATCAAAATATAATTGAAATGTAATTAATATTCCATCAGAAAGAGACGTGGTCAGAATCGTCATCATCAACTAAAAAAATAACAAAAAATAACCAAGAGATGCAATAACTAAGAGACGCAATAACCTAGAGACACAAAATGCTTATGAAAGACATTGCCAGCGCAGGAATACAAAACTATTTTTTATCGATAAATACAGAGATAGAGCGCTGTTATACTTTAGCCGGAGAAGCACGGAAGAAAGGTCTTGATCCAGAGAAAGAAGTAAACATCCCTTTAGCAAAAAACATGGCGGAAAGGGTTGTTGGGCTGATCTCTGTCGTTGCTCCACAACTGACAAATACTACCCTTACTGACAGTATCTTAGAGCTTGAAAAAAAATATGGGATGTTAGACTGGAGGGTCGGCTTTTCTATCGCTGTAGAGGTGGCTAAAGAAAAATTTTGCCAGTTTTCTACTAAACTAGAGGCGATGGAAGTTGGTATCAGAGTTGGCTTTGCTTATCTTACTCTTGGGATTGTTTCTGCTCCATTAGAAGGATTTACCGGCTTGAAGATCAAAAAAAGAAAAGATGGCAAGGAATATTTTGCTCTCCAATATGCCGGCCCGATCCGTGGCGCAGGAGGAACCGCGGCTTCAACATCTGTCATCCTTGCAGACTATGTGCGAGTAAAGATGGGTTATTTTCCTTATGATCCTGATGAATCAGAGATCAACCGCAACAATTGTGAAGTTCATGATTATCATGAGCGGGTAACCAATCTTCAATATCATCCCTCTAATGAAGAGCTCAAATTCATGATCCGCCATTTACCTGTGGAAGTTGACGGTGATCCTACCGAACAGAGAGAAGTTTCAAATTATAAAGATCTTCCCCGTATCGAGACAAACCTGATTCGCGGGGGGGTTGCCTTAGTTCTCGCGGAAGGCTTATGCCAGAAAGCGCCTAAACTATGGAAGCGCCTGTCAAAATGGGGGAAAGAATTTGATCTGGAATGGGGATTTCTTGATGAATTCATCAAGCTTAAAGAGAAGATTCATGCAGAGCACCAGAAAACATCTTCTCCCGATGCACAGGAAAGCGGTATTAAGAAAGTAAAACCAAATAATACGTTTATCATGGATCTTGTTGCAGGAAGACCAATCCTTACTCATCCATTAGCAGAAGGGGGCTTCCGCTTACGTTATGGACGGACGCGGATGACGGGCTTTTCTGCTGCAGCCATCCACCCCTTTACTCAAATCGTACTCCAGAAATTCATTGCTATCGGAACACAATTAAAAGTGGAACGGCCTGGTAAGGCTGCAACCATAAGCTGTTGTGATTGTATTGATCCACCCATCATCCTGCTGGAAAATGGTAATGTTGTCAAATTAACTTCTGAGGAGCAGGCGCTAAAGCTCTTGCCGGAGATAAAAGAGATCATTTATCTAGGAGATATCTTATTTAATTATGGTGATTTCTCAGAGAACGGCCAGGATTTAGTGCCAGCAGGCTATTGTCCCGAATGGTGGGCGTTGGAAGTTGCTGTTGCCTTGCAGAATCTCTCTAAAGAATCGCAGATATCCCTATCTCCTGAGCGCCTTCAAGAATTAATAGAGCATCCGTTATCAACCACTCCTTCATTAGAAGAAGCAGTTATCATCTCCCAAGAAACAAACACTTATCTTCATCCTGAATACACTTTTTTCTGGAAGCTTGTTCCTATCGAACAACTAGAAAAATTGTTATCTTGGCTCCAAGAAGGAAAAGTGAAAGTTGATAGTAATCATGAGATAGCTAAGATAGTCCTTCCTTTCTCCTTTCACAACCAGAACCAGATTTCAGCGAAGCGCTGTCTTGAGCTTCTGGGCATACCCCATCAAGTTATCAATAAAGAAAGCGTTGTTTTGGATAAGACGGAAGCTAGAATAATTGCGCTTCATTTTTCGTTCAAAAACCAACAGGAATTATTACAAGTGCGGTTTCCTCGTCCTTCCGAGCAAAAGATAGAACATGGTTTAGACTTGATAAATGTAATTTCTCCCATAAAGATCCGCGATAAGGCTGGAACGTTCATAGGGGCGAGAATGGGGCGTCCAGAGAAGGCAAAAATGCGCGCAATGACAGGAAGCCCCCAGGTGATGTTTCCCGTCGGCGATGAAGGGGATAGGTTAAGAAGTTTTCAGTCAGCACTACAACATAAAGAAGTGCGGAGCATGTTTCCATCCTGGTTTTGTGTTTCTTGCAATAAAGAGATGGTCTACCCTAGCTGTGAGGAATGTGGGAAGGATTGTATCCAGCGATATCATTGCCGCTTCTGTGGGGATCTGGAGAAAGATGTGTGCCGCCATGGGCCGGCGCAGAAATATAAATCTCTTAGTTTGGATATCAACTATTACTTTCAGAAAGCCCTTGATAGGATCAAAGAGAAGACCTATCCTGACTTGATCAAAGGTATTCGAGGAACATCAAACAAGAACCACGTTGTCGAGCATCTCAGTAAAGGCATCCTTCGCGCGAAACATAACATTTATGTGAATAAAGATGGAACGACAAGATATGATGGGACAGAGATGCCCATAACTCACTTCAAGCCTAAAGAAATAAAGACCTCTCTAGAAAAGCTGAAAGAATTGGGATACACAAAAGACATCTCTGGCCAAGAGCTGACATCCTCTTCTCAGCTTCTTGAATTAAAGCCGCAAGATATTATCCTCCCTGGCTATAACTCCCTTGATGAGTCTGCTCCTCAAGTTCTTTCCAGAGTAGCTCATTTTATTGATGATCTCTTGGTCAAGTTTTATGGGGTAGAGAGTTTTTATAATATCACCAAAGAAGAAGATCTTATTGGTCATCTCGTCATCGGTCTTGCACCTCACATCTCTGCAGGATTGATAGGGAGGATCATCGGCTTTTCTGAAACTCAGGCCTTGCTCGCCAGTCCCATGTATCATGCAGGACTGAGAAGAGATTGTTTTAGCAGCAACACATACATCCCTTTATTCATCCATGACCGCTGGAAAATAGTTACGATCGGCGCATTTGTCAATGCTCTTCATCCTGTAACGATAGTCGATAGTTATGGCACAAAGGAAATAAAAGTTTCAGGGGTAAAAACTATCGGGAGTGATGGACGAATGGTAAAGGTGAATAATTTTACTAAACACTCTCCTCAACCTATGATTCATCTGAAGACAAAATTAGGAAGAGCGCTAACTATAACTTCAAACCATACCCAGATCATTTTTATCGACGGGCAAAAAAAAGATGTTAAGGCTAAAGACTTAAAAATAGGTGACTGTCTTGCGACGCCATACCATACTAAATTTCCTCATCAGGACATCCCTTCTCTCGATTTGCTAGATCTTTTGTCTGATCAGGAGTGGGTTATGGTGCGTGGTGTCAATTCTCATGAACCAAATATAAAAAATTATGCTCGTGAATACTTTTTAAAGAAAGAATTTGATAATTATACCCGACGAGACTCCTATCCTATTTTGTTTATCCATAAACTTAGAAAACAAGGCTTGTTGAGCAAATGTCATCTGTTCCGGTTAGCAGCCAAGAGGGATACGGTAGAGCTCCCCTCGGTAATTCCTGTGGATGAAAGCTTCCTTAAGATAGTTGGGCTTTATGTTGCAGAAGGATATTCCAGAAAAGTAGAGAGTTCTACAGCAGAAAATAGTGGTAAAGGGCTCTATCAAGTCTACATTGCTGCAGAAAATAATGAAATACGAAAGTTCATCGGGAAAACGATGAAAGCGCTTTTTGGTCTAAAGACGTCAGAAAATAAGCAAGACCGAATGACCTATTCCAGCCACATCCTTTATTATCTTTTTATTACTATTTTAAAATGTGGTTCTTCTGCATATGAAAAAAGGATGCCGGACATTTTTCTTAATCTCCCTTTGGAAAAGCAAGGTTATCTCCTTTCCGGATATTTTGAGGGTGATGGATCAGTAAGCCAGGGTGATTTAAGAGCTTCTTTTGATACGGTCAGCCAGGGCCTTCTCAAAGATATTGATTTTATGTTTTCTCAAATGGGAATATTTGTTAAGAATTATACTTACACCAAGCTTCCTGGGGAAAAATTAAAGGAATTTTATCGTAAAAAAAGCAGGGAAATACCACAATTTACCATAACTAAAGGTACTATCCAAAGCATTTTCATGCCAACATTTTTCAAGTATATTACTTTTATCTCTTCTCGTAAACAGAAGATTGCTCAATACTTAGCATCTAAAAAAGGAAAAGCAAGAGTGAACCAAAAATATGATCAGAATTATGTTTACGATGAGATTACCTCTATTGAAGGTGGTCCTGATGAAGAAAGCTATTGCTTAAATGTTGATGGCCATGAAGTTGTAGCCAATTCTCTTCTGACAAGACAATGCGATGGTGATGAAGCTTGTGTCATGTTATTGCTTGATGCTTTGCTTAACTTTTCAAGAAGCTATCTCCCGGAGCGCAGAGGAGCCAAGACTATGGATTCTCCTTTAGTCTTGACGGGAGTATTATACCCTTCAGAAGTTGATGACCAGGTGCATGGCTTAGATGTTGCCTGGAAATATCCCTTAGAATTTTACCTTGCTGCTCTGGAGATGAAAAAGCCCTGGGAAGTGAAAGTAGATGGGAAAAAGATCGAGCAGCTGAGTGATCGTCTGAATACACCGTTACAATATGAGAATTTTGGCTTTACTCATCCTGTAGAAGATTTCAATAAAGGGGTGCAATGCTCCGCATATAAAACACTTCCTTCCATGGAAGAGAAGATCATCGGACAGATGGAGATTGCGCAAAAAGTTCGTGCCGTTGACATGGATGACGTCGCTAAATTGATCATTCAGAAGCATCTGTTGAAAGATATCAAAGGAAATCTGAGGAAATTTTCCATGCAGCAGTTCCGCTGCGTCGGCTGTAACGAGAAATACCGCCGGCCGCCTCTTGTCGGAAAATGCGTTTCTTGCGGGGGAAAGATCATTTTTACTATCACGGAAGGTTCTGTTGTGAAATACTTAAGCCATTCTATGATGTTAGCCAAACGCTATGACTTTTCTCCCTACTTGAAGCAAACTCTAGAGATATTACATCATGACATCGATACCGTCTTTGGTAAGGATAAGGAGAAGCAAGTGGGATTAGCGGGGTTTCTGGCGTAAGATACATTTAACATACGCATGTTTAATCAGTATATTTTAAACAATACTATTATAGTCGTTATCGTTGTTTATTTCTGTCACCTCTTCACCCATACTACTCCCACCACCAACAAGAATGATCCGATCAGAAAGTAAGGGATCAGCTTCTTTGACTTCTCTGAGCTTGATTGGTAGATGATCATCCCTTTATTATTTATTTTCTCTTTCGATAACAAATCTTTACCTCTTTCTAAAAAGAGATTATTATTTTTATTTGCTGTCAGGAGGCTGGCTTCACTAAGATTCACTGAAGATTTTTTTGCAGCAGCTTTGATAAAGACCGATTCCGTTAACTCCTTCACCGTCTT
>DATDXI010000062.1:0-3662 GCA_035289385.1 Candidatus Nanoarchaeia archaeon
CGGGCAATTGCTTGCTCTTCAGGAATTGGGAAGTAGTGGTTGCCCTTCTCACTATGAAGAAGATGGAACCACTGAAACAGAAGCATGGACACAACTTACTGAGTTTCAGAAAACTTCCTGTCTCAGCGAAACATCTTTTGAAATACAAATATTACAGATTCAAGCCGAGCTAGAAATGGAAAACAACCGTTTGGCAGGCAGTGCTTGGCTTAAAACGACGACTATAACAGGTAATATCTTTATTTTAGACTTAAATGGTGATGGTGTTTCAATAAGAGATGATTTGGTCGTGGATGATAGCGTGGGTGATAAAGTCTGCCTGTCCAGCAGCGCTGGTTGTGGAGACGGCATTGTTGAAAGCTCAGAACAATGTGATGATGGAAATACAGATGATACTGATGCATGCCTGTCCAGCTGCGCCTATCGTCCGCTCAGCAAAGATGATTTCCTGTCAGAATTGATCAACCAGCTGGAGAACGAGGAAAGTGATAACATAAACAAAGAAAGAGTGAACGTGCTATTCCGCCAGTTCCTCCAGGGACTGCAAGGAGAGGGAAGGTTACAATAATTAAGGAGAACTATAATTAAGGAGAACTATAATTAAGGAGAACTATGAGATATACTAGGGCCAAACGGCAATCAGAAGGGAAAAAAGCAGGACGCTCTTTTCAGAAAACATCCCGCCCTTTGTTTCGCTTGGGAGGAGTTGTTTTACTGGCACTTATAGCTATAATTGTTCTAGTGATAGTTCGTCCGCTGGGTGTAGGGAAAGCTGTAGAGACTGCGGGAGGGGATGCCTTGGATGTGCGCTATGAGGAAGGAAAAATGACGGTAACAATAAATTCTGTTCAGCCCGTCAATGGGGTTTCTTTTGACCTGCTTTTGGAGGCCTTGCCCTGCGGAGGCCTCAGCTTCTCTTCAAATATGCTTTGGGAGTATGAGGAGTCCAGCTGTGATTCTACAGGAACGCCGCATCGGCATACGTATGGTATCGCCAGCATAACTGAAGCAGAAGGGGGAAATTTTACCGTAGTGACCATATCTCCTTCGGTTGATCTTCCTGATTCTTTTTCAGTGCGCTTGGAAAATATTGATGTGTTTTCAGGGAGCCTTGATCTGTTCCCTACAGGTGCAGACAGCGGAACATTTGCTGTAACAGCTTCACCAGCTTCAGCATCAGAGGAACCAGCTCCGGCTGGGGCGCCTTCAGGCGGCAGTGGGGGTGGAAGTTCTGGCGGCGGTGGTGGAGGCGGTAGTGGAGGTGGGAGTGGGCGAGGTAGCCAAGGTGCATTCTCTACACTGAGTGTGGAGAGCGGTAATTCCTTGACCTGTACCCGCAAGTGGCAGTGCAGCGCTTGGTCTGATTGTCAGGATGGTAAGGAAACGCGCACTTGCACGGATGTGAATCAGTGCCAGCCTACTAAAGCAGTGAAGGGCAAGAGCTATCCTGTTTTCATACAAGGGCCTGAATCTCCGGCGCAGCAGCAGGACTGTGTGGATGTTCCATTGATTGCTGAACCTGACCCCTTACCTCCCATAGTAGAAAAACCGGCTGTTTCTCGCTTTTTGGAAGAAGAAAAAGCGGCAGTCATAGGAGTGCCGAGCATTCTCCTTCTCCTGATCAGCGGAATATTATTTTATAATAGTTATCGCCGGAAAAATCAAGGATTGCAGGAAAGTTCCCCTAAATAATGAAGTTACCATCAATAATTGAATATGGCAATCCTGATGGAACCTGCTCAAATGCCTGTCGTATCCTGCCACTATTCTCTTTTAGAGAACTAAACACATACTTCAAACACATCCTTCAAACAAAAACGCTTATAAACAACAATTCTTTATCTCCTCCTATGATAGATGGTGGCATTTTCATAGAGTTAAGCTCTATCCTAGCAGTAACGATCGTAGTTAGTGGGTTGATGCGACTGCTCAAGCAGCCTTTGATCATCGGCTACATCTTCAGCGGCATTCTTCTTGGCCCGTTGGTGTTTAATGTCATCAATTCTACTGATACGTTATCTGCCTTTTCAAAAATAGGAGTAGCTTTTCTCTTATTTATGGTTGGGTTAAACCTCAATCCTCGTGTCATCAAAGAAGTGGGCAAGGTGTCGTTGGTAACGGGGATAGGGCAAGTTCTTTTTACGTTCATCATTGGATTTATCATTGCGAAATATCTCGGGCTTTCTACTGTTGTCTCAGCGTATATCTCCATTGCCTTAGCCTTCAGCAGCACGATTATCATCATGAAATTACTGTCTGACAAAGGCGATCTGGAGACTCTCTATGGGCGGATTGCCATAGGATTTCTGATTATCCAAGATCTTATTGCTATTACTGTTCTCTTATTAATTTCCTCATTGAGCCAAGGCGCAGATTTAACATCCTTGGCCGTTGGCTCCATCTTGAAAGGCATCGGTGGCATTATCGTCTTATTCGCCTTGACCGTATACCTTCTTCCTTCAATAACAAAACATATTGCCAAATCACAGGAATTCCTGTTGCTTTTTTCCATCGGCTGGTGTTTCATCATCGCTGCGCTCGCCCAATATCTTCATTTTTCCATAGAAGTGGGAGCGCTGCTGGCGGGGGTAACCTTATCCTTATCTCCTTATCAGTATGAGATCAGCTCAAAGATGAAACCATTACGAGACTTCTTCCTGATCATCTTCTTTATTATCCTCGGATCACAGATGATTTTTTCAAACATCATTGAAACTCTTCCAGAGATTCTCATCTTCTCCTTGTTTGTTTTGGTGGGAAATCCTTTGATCATCATGGTCCTGATGCGCTTTATGGGGTATACTAAACGGACAAATTTTTTAGCTGGCCTGGCCACAGCTCAGATAAGTGAATTCTCCTTGATCATCGTGGCGTTGGGAGTTTCGGTTGGGCATATTGCTCTAGAAGTCCTTTCTATCGTCACTGCCATCGCTTTAATCACCTTTGCCGGTTCGACGTACTTGATCATGTATTCCAATCAGCTCTATTCCTTTCTTGCGAAGTATCTCACGCTCTTTGAAAGAAAAGGGAGAAAGCTTGATGAGCATAAGTCTTCTTTTAGAGAAAAGTATGATGTCATCCTCTTTGGTTATAACCGAATAGGGTTTGATATCTTAGAATCCTTAAAGAAGACCAAGCAGAAAGTGCTGGTCATCGATTATGATCCGGATATTATTGCCAAGCTTTCCTGGGAAGGCCATGAATGCCGTTATGGCGACGCTAATGATTCTGAGCTGCTCAATGAGCTGCATCTGTCTAAAGTAAAGATGGTCATTTCCACGATCCCTGCCATTGAGACGAATCTGCTTCTCATCAATAAGATCAGAGAAAGAAATAAAAAAGCGATCATCTCTGTGGTTTCCCATCAGATCGATGAGGCTGTGCGCTTATATGATGAAGGCGCTACCTATGTCTTGATGCCTCATTTCCTCGGTGGAAAACATTTCTCGATGATGATCGAAAGCAATAAGCTGGACATCAAAAAATTCTTGAAAGAAAAGGTCGCTCATCTGCAGCATCTGAAGTATCGGAAACAGCTTGGCCATGAGCATCCCAAGCATGATTAATTCTGTATTTTTATGTGATTGGAAAGCAAATGTTCAAAGAATGTATACTTGCCACCACAAATCTATTTAAAGCATCTGTTCACCCAATACCCTCAA
>DATDXI010000063.1:0-27412 GCA_035289385.1 Candidatus Nanoarchaeia archaeon
ATGTGGTGGCGACTAATGACGCACCTTTGTATTCAACATTAGACCAGGTTTTAAGAAGTCAGGATGGCAGATATAAAACATTTGCCAACCGGGTCCTTGATCGTCGGGATATCTCTGAATTGACTATCCGCGCCTCTAATGGGAATTTTCTCCTAAAACAAGGCTCTGTCGGCGATGATGGGAATTTTTATGTTGGCCTGGTTCAGGTGAGCAGTGAAAATCCCCGGCGGGAGGGTAATCCTGGAAAAACTGTCTACCATAACAGCACTTTTTCCAATGCCCTGATGCTGACGGGCTGGTATAAAGCCCCCAAATCCAGCGAAGAGGCAGATGTTATCTATGAAAGAGTCGCAGATATCCTTCATCTCTCTTTTCCCGACCAGAATTTTACGGCAGATAACCTGGAGATACGGGGGGAGAATCTTGAGGTCTATGTGGTATCCCCTCAGAAAAGCATGAGGAATCTTGAGCCTGCGACAAATCGGGTTATCATCAAGCGGGATGATGTTGTAGTCATGCCATTAGAATACTTGGCAGAGATAAAATAGATTATTTACCCCTCTTTTTTCCCCTTCCATTTACGATAAATTCCCTGCCCACCCATTTGAGAATTAAGGGGAGTAATAATTGCACATAATAACTGTTATGTGTTTTTTCTGCAAGAAAAAATGCCGATTGAAAGGAGACATAGTATGACGCAGACGGACGCGTTCAAGTTCGAAGAGCTATTTAACTAGATAATTTCCCACAGCTTGCTGTGGGGTGGTTCATTTTTATCAGAAAAAATAAGCGCTCGGAGGGACTCGAACCCTCGAATGATCGCTCTGCAGGCGATTGCTTGCTATTGCCTATCTTTTACTACAGACAAACTTAGCCGCTTGGCTACGAGCGCTTTAAAAGCATGGAAGCTAGGCTATTTATAAGATTTTCTCAACTATAGCCTATCTCCATACGACTTCAAAAAAGAAGGCCATTGGGAGTGCATAGGTTTAGGTAAGTTATCCAGCCGGAACCATCCTAATCCCTCATGCTTCTTTGGCTCAAGGTTTATCACTTTTTCCCTGTCAATATGAACTTTAAAATCAAAGGAGATCCAATGGGTTTTCTGTCCTTGGTGGTCACGGAAGATTTCCCGAAAACCTAAGAATTCTGAATGGAGGATGTCCGTCCCATATTCTTCCTTGATTTCCCGGTGGAGTGCATCATTAATTTTCTCTCCGAATTCTAACCCACCTCCTCCTGGGTCCCATCTGCCGTGCTCATCACGGCAATGCTCCGTTCGTTTTGCTAACAGAACATTTCCTTTTCCGTCATGGCAAAAATAAGAAACGGTAATACCTATGGAATCAACACCTTCTTTCATGGTCTATAGATTTTATCTTCAGCTAATGGCTGTCTGGTTTTATGATTGCTTATGATATATAAAAAAATGCGGGCCTGAGGGGACTTTCAATGATCTCCTTGGTTTCTCTGGGAGATCTGTATTTGAACCCCCGATCTACAGCTCTCTTCAGTGATTAAAAATCACTGAGGTTCTATAGAAGGCTGTCGCCTTATTTGCACGCGAGCTTGCAAGAGTGCTTGCAAACATGCACCAGGCTAGGCTACAGGCCCACGAAGCGATAAGAACTAGGCTGATTTATAAATATTTACTCCTCTTGTATATGCATAGCATCGGCTCGGCTTTTTACGTTAGTTCTAGATGTATCGTTCAAGCCCCGTAAGGGACTACCCCCTGAACTCAGTTGATATCATCCTTGATGAGCCTCGCAGATTGATGCTATGCACATACTCCTCTTCAAGCAGGAAGCTTTCTATAACTTACTCCTCGGTGCTATCAACACTTTCTTCAGAATTGTCTTCTATCATATCATCTCTGCCAAAACTCATCTCTACAGCAAGAAATTGGTTGTCTACCGTAAATCGTTTTTCAAAAGTCTGGGCGTTAAATCCAGCTTTCTTGATGATGACAACATATGTTTCATCCAGAATAGCATCTTCGTAATCAACAATGCCTTCACCATCTGTCAAGTTGATGTGGAGAGGCAAGTCTCCAGGCGTGTTAAAGCCAGATTTGGTGTAAAGGGTCACTTCTGCTCCCTCTAGAGCATTGCCAGTTTCATCGAGTACTGTAACTTGAAGGTGTGGAAGGCGCTCTAACAGAATAGCTACTTCTTGCTCTTCTCCAGAAGAGAAATTGATCTCAATCTCTTTTGTTCCATTCTCATGCTTGGCAAGCGCTGCTGTTACCCTATAGGCACCATCACTTACTCTTCTGAATGTAACTAAGCCATCCTTATTTGTAATGGCATCTTGAGGGATAATGAAAGGGTCTGGGGAAAGGAGCTGTACGGTAGCATTCTCTAATCCATCTCCTTCTATATCCTGGACTTTGACAAGAACTTCGGCTTGTTCCCGTTCTAGGACAATTGTCATTCTTTGCTCGCCTGCTGCTGAAGCACTAACAGAAGTAGGCGGTGATAAGAAAAATCCTTCTTTTTCTACGGTAATGCTATTTCTTTCCCCTTTTAAGATAACTATCTTTGATCCTTTATTCTCTCCATATTTGCTCGTCTTGCCTTTTAGGACGTTATTCACATAAATGCTAGCTCCATCAACGATTTCCCCATCTTCATCTATAACATGAACCTGTAACAAACTAGCCTGGCTGTCAACGACGGCATTCCCTGTGACTTCCTCTGACGGGGAGCAGGCAGCAAGAACAAGAGAAAGGAAAAGTACACCTAGAACCCATTTTTTCATCATAACAGCACCCAAAAGGAAACGAACTTTTAAATATTTCGTTCTCTGCCGGCATACGATGGGGAATTTGATCATTTTTATGCCACGGCTTGTTCAGGCTACAGGGGCTTCTCCAGGTCAGGCTATACGTCAAGAGATGCTTCAGGACTATCTGTTAGATTCTGATGCGGAGAAGCTATCTTTAGTAGATCTGCAATTGCCGCTTCCTTGTTCTTCTCCAACCTTATTTTATCCTGGTTGTGGAGCTGATATCATCTATCTGATGTTGTTCTTGGAGAAGGCTTTTCCTGCATTGCAGAAGATAAGCTTGGTGTTGAATGATGTAGAGAACAATATGGGGATGATCAAGACCATTTTGGATGATATTGGGATAACTTTTTCAGAAGCGGGGAAGGACAATATTCATTTTTATTGGAATAGCATTTCTGTGAACTTGCAGTTTTTAGTAGGAAATGCTTTTTTGATGGATTTACCTGCATTTGACATCTATTTTGAACGGGCATTTAGGATTATGAAAAGTGAGGATTTAGGCTATGAATCCAGAATTTATAAGCGGTTGAATGGCAATGGGATTTTAATAAGTGATTCGGGGTTTGTGAATGTTACTTTAGAGAAGTTTCCTGTTTCTTCCGAGCTAAGCTCGTATGGGGAGATGATTGTGGGAAGGAAAAGATATAACAGCAGTATATAGGTGCGATTGCTTTGGATTGTATTTTGACATAATTGATACCCTGCTTACACAAATACTGCTTCAAATCTAGTCAAGAATTTTTTCTTTTCAGGAGAATCTTTTCCGATACTCATTCTTCGTTTTATATTTGTTCGTATTCTATTTTTAATGAAAGCTGGCTTTCTCACTCCCGTCCTCGACCAGTATAATTGAAAAGTAATATAGGCAGAACCCTTAAAAATATCTGCTCCTTGCCAATCTTGATGCTCGTAACGGGGGTCGAGGATCCCATACCTTATTGCAGCCATAAATTTTCCATACGCCTTGCCAAGTCGCCCTGCACAATGTACAGGACCGGTTATAAACCATTGATTCTTATTCATTTCCTCAAGTAAACCTTTCGCCATCCCTAATTCAAGGATTACTACAGATAAAAACTGTTCATCTGATCGAAAACCTCTTTGAGATAATTGATCCTTTTTATAAGTGGATTCAAAATTTTTAATAAGGCCTTTTGTTATCCCATATTCTTCTAAAAGCGCTTTTAAGAAAATTATTTTCGCTTCACTGCGCTGTTTATCGGAGTATCCGTTCCATCCGCCAAATACTACGGCAAATTGTTTCTCAACCGCCTCTATATCCCTTTTTTCTTCACTCATATTAAAATGATATAGGTTAGACCTTTTTAAAATTTTATGACCCCCCCCCCAGTAGAAAAAAGCACATCAACTCCAACCTCCTGATTGTCAAGAGAATGTTTATAAAGATCTTCAGCTCTCTTTGACATATGAAAAAAGAAGTGCAAGTGTGGCTGGATCAAGCATACGAAGATTTAGATGATGCTGAATACAACTTTAAAGGGGGGCGATATAAAACAGCTTCGTTTCTCTGCCAGCAAGCAGTAGAAAAAGCCTGTAAGGCACTTTTACTCCAGAAAACAGGAAAATTAAGGAAAATTCATGACCTCGTGGAATTAGGGAAATCTATTGATCTTCCTTCCAATATTTTAGATAATTGTAAGGAGCTAACTCTTGCCTACATCTATTCGCGATATCCTGATGTTGTTCCTGTTGACAATTTAGAAGAGAAGTCAGCTCACTTTCTGGAAATTGCGCGTGAGGTATTCCAATGGATAGAAAAAAAGATATAAAACAAAAATTTGAACCGTTCAAGAAAAAGGCTAGTAAAGATATTCTTATTAAAAAAATGATACTCTTTGGAAGCAGGGCTAAGGGAAAAACTGGGAAAGATATCGATGCTGATTTTATCATTGTAAGTCCAGACTTCAAAAATATGGATTTTTTCCAACGGGGAGCGATAATGTATAATTATTGGGATTTGCGTTTACCAGTTGATTTCTTGTGTTATTCCCCTGAAGAATTTAATCAGCTTCGCAAACGCGTTTCCATTGTTTCGGAAGCAATACGTGAAGGGATTGAAATTTAAAAAGAATATTTTGTTAGTGTTCAGTTCTTATGGGGAGATGGTGGTGGGAAGGAAAAGATAAAAAAGATTGCTAGTTTTTTATCTTTTTAGCGCTTAATCAGCTTCATCACTTTAGCGGACTTTTGTGGATACTCCTTTTTGCATTTATCTACGCAGGAGAGGTAAGCTTCGACATCACAACTTCCACCTTCCTCATCACACTCACATGACTTAATACATTGTTTTCTGGCTCTTTCATTTATATCTGTTCTAAAAGATCCACTGGCTTCTCCCACAATATTCCCATCTTCATCAACCACCACAGAAGTGTCTGATGGATTGGAATTTAACACTAAAACAACAACAGCGACAACTGCCACCAAAGCAACAATAGCAATGTACGGCAACGATGAATGATTTTTATGTTCAGCCATAATGATACACCTCTATTTTTTAGAGAGAAAGATTACTATGTTTATAAAAAAGCGTGACCCCCCCAGTGAGAAAAAATGCTCCCTCTCCCACATTATTTTCTTTGACGCTTACTAATCAAATTTTTGACAATGATATTTGCAATCATCCTCACAAATTTGATATTGTTCCCCTATTTTTCCTAAACAGTTTCCTATCTGTACTCCACCACTATCTTGCGTACCAAAGACCATACAATAGGCAAAACATACATCTTGCACAAAATTAGCACCTTGGGTAGGCATACCTGCTGCGTGCAAGGCGGCGACCTGCTGCTTTGCTTTTGCTGAAGATACTATGTTGCTAGTCGCTGATTGATATCTTACGGTTGGAAGGAGATTCCGTTGTGCATCTCCTACTATATTTCCTTCCTCGTCAACCACCAACACATCCGTTGCCGAAGAACGGGCATTTAAAACAAGAAAAATGATAGCAACGACGGCTACTACTACAACAATCGCCAAATATGGCCAATGGCCAACTTCTTTATGTGGTTTATGCTCTCCTTTCATCATCAACACCTCTTTGAATAATCTGATAGTAGTAAGTCGTAAGGATTTAAAAAGATGTGTGACTCCACACCGGTAGAAAAAAGCTTATTGCTGTTGCTCAAATCATCAACTGCCTGATGGTGTTGACAAATTCTTCGGCAATGCCTAAGGAGAGTTTAGCATGATATGATTCAGCATGATACGTGGTGAAATAGGTAAAGCGTTCTCTATTTTCCTTCTGCTGTTGGTATTTCCTGGCGTAAGCAAAAGCTGCTTCTTGATAATCATCAGCATCAATTCCCTGTATTTCAGCAGCAGCGCCTAAAGAAGTACAATATTCCTCATAAAGATGTTTTGCCAGCTTTTTTGTCTTGACCAAATAATACAACACAAAGTGGTGCGTGATGGCATGTACCCCTCTTAGCCCTTCCCGTAATTTTACTTTGTAATGCAAGGCAACAAAGGAGTGGATGATATAATACATCGAATAATATGCCGCACTAACCACTTCACTATAATCACTATAATTTTTATCCTCGTTAGAAGTCTTCAGTATTAATTTTGCAGTCTCAAGGCGCTGTAAGGATTTTTGTTCATAGAAACGAGCTATTTTATGCTTCTCTTGTTCATCTAATCGTTTTAAGTCTCCTGAATCTATCAATTCTTCAATTCTCTTCTCCGCTTCTGAAATCTTCCTTCCAATAAACTCATTATTCGTCATTGTGCTCTCTTATTCCTTTGCTTTCCTTCTCAAATAATGAAATTGTTCAGCACCATATAATATAATATTTTCTTTCACCGCTTCATTTCCCACATTTAACTGAAATGGTTTCGCCAGCATTTCCTTAATATCAGCCTCATCAACTACAATGATGTGCTTCTTCACTTTGGTGTAAGGCTTGGCTAAAACAGTCTCCATCTTTTGGATATCTTCTTTTTTTGGCACGATGGCTAAAAGGTCGAGATCGGACATATCGGTATCTTTTTCCTGAGCATAGCTGCCAAAGATTACTAGCACAAATAAGCTTGTTGTAGTCTCTGAAAGAACATCCTGAAGATAAACTCTTATCCATTTGTGCCGTTGTAAAAATGCTTCTCTGCGCATCTGTTCGGCTTCAACCAGCAGCGTTATCGGGATGTTTTCGCTCAACCTGATCATATGTGCTGGTGGCAACTCTTCTTTCACGAGTATTTCTGTTTCCAATAATCTTTGGATAGAATTGTAGACTAAAGGATACGATTTTTTTAGGCTTCTTGCTATCCCCCTTATCGTTTGCGGTGTTCTATGTAACAAAAGTCCTAGTATCCCTAGCTGCGTTTTTGTCAACATGATATCTATTATACTTTTTATAGTATCAATTGATACTATTTATGGTATATAAATGTTTTGCAGTTTTTTCGAAAAAGCTAATGAATAATCCATGTAGTGTTTTGTTATTTAAAAGGCAACATTAGAAAAAAGCCCTTCCATCGATAAATTCAAAAAAAATCGATATAAATCCTCAAGAAATCGTTACTTTCTTAATTACAACATCTTCTGCCGGCTGATCACCGGAGTTTGTTTCCACTTTACTTATCTTATCAACTATGTCCATCCCTTTGGTAACATTGCCGAAGACGGCATGTTGAGATTGTAATGGAGGCTTGTTGAAATCCAGAAATGTGTTATCCACTACGTTGATAAAAAACTGGCTTCCACCCGTATTTGGTCCGGAATTGGCCATGGAGATCGTTCCCCGGACGTTGCTTAAATCCTTATGGAATTCGTCCTTAATAGTGTAACCCGGGCTGCCTGTTCCCCAGCGATAGCGAAGAGACTCATTTTTTGATTGCGGATCTCCGCCTTGAATCATGAAATTAGGGATGACTCGGTGAAATCTTGTCCCATCATAAAATCCTGATTCTGCTAATTTTATGAAATTCCCTGCTGTTATCGGCGCTTTTTCTGTATCTAATTGGATAGTAAAAGAACCCTGATTTGTTTCAAATGTAGCTGTTTTCATCGAATTTCCTCCTGAGCATGATGCAACCAGGAGGAGTAATATCCCCAAGATCGCCATGAACGCACTTTTCATATCATAAAAAAAATAGGACCTACATTTAAAACTTTTGGAACCATTAATTATATTAATGATGGTTCATTTCCAGTTTCTATGAAGTTGATTAAAGAAATAATTGAAAACGTCAGCCCCATCATCATTCAGCCAACTTCTTCTTCCATCACCCTCTCTCTATCTCGGCGGTTTTTCTTATTTCAGATCATGGAGAAGATCATTAATACCATTGAAGAAGAGCCTCACCTTAATTTTATAGCCCTGCTGAAGAATTATAAAATTTTGGGCAAGGTTATGGATGGAACGCTCCATGAATTCTACCGTGATAGAAACAAGCTATATTTTAAGAATTTTTTCTATGATAGAACATTATGGGCGGTGGTGAAAGAGGATATAGAATATTTTTATCCAAAATATCATGAATCCCATCAGAATCTGAAGATGACTATCACGAAGTGGGGTGTAATCATCTATGATAACTATAAGCGGGGATCATTTAATGTTCTTCTGACAACAATTCATTCAGGGACATGGATTCCAGAATTCATTGAAAAGAAGATGTCTATCTCTTCTAAAAAAAGACATCAAGAGCAGGATATCGATACTCATAAGATCTACAGTCCTTTAGTATTGGATAAAGGAGGGATATGGATAGATAACAAACAATCCCGCTTCTTGATAGACTTTAACAGAGATTATCTAAAGGCAATTTACAAAAATAATTCTGAAATATGGATAGATCAGGTTTGGAAAGAAGAACCTACAGAAAAAGAAAAGGAAGAAATTTTTAGGAGCTATCATGAGTTCTATTTTACTTTTGGAAAACTTGTCGAGGCTTATCATTTTAACATCATCTTTGATGGTCATTCGATGAATGGATGGTCAGGACGGCCAAATATAAGCTTTGCTACAGACTGTATTTCTCCTTTCTATATGCCTATCGTTGAGGAAATGCGGAAAAAGATGCTGATGATGGGCTATGGGACAGTGCAGTTTAATGATCCTTATCTTAGCCAGAATATAGCCCATTGGCTTAAAGAGAAATTTCCTTCTGCTTTTATCTTTTCTATGGAAGTCAATAAAAAGTTATATACTACCCACCATTTTCTGAAGAGCCATCAAAAGAAGATAGAAAAACTGGCGCAGGATATTCCACAGATATTTGATCTGGAGGTGAATCATGGCTCTCATTAATCCTCACCATATAACGCAGGAGAAGACTCCTCTAAAGAAATCAAAGATGGGGATGGAGATGGAGTTTTTCGTTCTTGACAACAAAGGAATGATGTCTCAACAAGGACCAAAGGTTATCGATGCTATAGCCAAACAAGGTATACCCATCATAAAAGAGATCGGAAAAAACATGGTGGAATTTGGCTGTTTTCCAAGCGTGGAGGCGTATAATCCTTCTCTCCATATAGTTAAGTCGTTACATAGAACTATTGAATTTTGTGAAAAAAATAACCTGGTAATTTTCCCCTTTGCTACCTATCCCGGATCATTCATTCCTAAAATCTCTAAGGGCGCACGCTATTCTCTTCAGGAGAAGGTATTTGGTAAAGAACTTATCTCCATCAGCTGCCGCATAGCTGGTTTTCACCATCATTATACTTTACCCAAAGGTGTCTTTGACCATAAGAAGAAGATGCTGCGTGTGTTGCATAAAGGCAAGCTTAGCCGTTCGCTCATCGCATCATATAATTTTGAGATCGCAGCAGATCCTGTACTGACTCTTTTGACACAATCTTCTCCCTTTTATGAAGGGATGAGCTTAGCTAAAGATAGCCGCGTATTAGCTTATCGTGGAGGAGGCAAGCTGGGGTATATGGCAGGCCTCTACGCTAAAAATCAGCAGCTAGGCGGGCTGCCTCCTTATAAGCAGACAGTAACTGATCTGTTGACTAGCTTACAAAAACGATGGCAACGTTTTGAAACAGAAGCAAGAAAAGCGGCGCCACATGTCAACATGAATAAATTGTACCCTTATAAATTAGATATCACTTGGAACCCGGTAAAGATCAATAAACTTGGAACTCTGGAACAACGGGGGATGGATGTCAACTACCCTTCCATCACTATCGCAACTGGCGTTTTGCTCAAATTTTGCCTGAGGAATATCCAACGCCATTTTATAGAAGTGATTCCTGCCGACTTTGGAACAGAAGAAGCATTTAAAGTTGAGAATGGGATTTTGTATGTTCCGCCTCATACTGTTGTCAGAGATCAGCTTCAGCCACTCAGCGCTTACGATGGCTACGCCAACGATCTTATGCTTCACTATACAAAACGTTTTTTTTCGTTTGCTCTGAGTTGTACTCCTAGAAAATATGCTCCGATCATAACTCCTTTAAAAGAGATGGTTGAGGAAAAAAAATCAATGTCTGATAAAATAGTAGCGTATGCTCGCCAGAAAGGATATATTCAGGAGAATGGCGCTATTTCTACCAGTGATGCCGCAGATCTTGCTCTTCATTATGCCGGGATGTTATCAAGAGATGCTACAAAGACAATCTCTAAGCTGGAAAAGATACGAGGTGTTTAGCTGTATGGTGTCTCTCTTTATCCTTTCCTAGATTCTGGCGGGAATTGCTTTTCTGCCAGCTCTTGCATCTTTTCAATTTAAGAAAAGGGAACATATCTTGCTTCTCCTTTTTTTTCTGCATCTCTGATGTCTATCCATTTTTTCTTTTTGGATCAGCTTACGGCAGCATTGATTGCCTTCCTTGGTGCCGTGAGGATGTTTTTAGCGAGAAAGTTTGTTTCTGAAAAAGTGATGATGGTGTTCCTGCTGCTGAATACTATCGTGTTATTGGTAACGTTTAAGCAGCCAGTGAATATTCTTGCTTTCCTTGCCACAACCCTGATTACTTATGCCAATTTCAGAAAAGATGACCGTTCGTTGAGGTTGCTGATGATGGTTGGAACGACGGTATGGATAGTCCATCATGCTCTTGTCGGATCGCCGGTTGCAGTCTTAATAGAAGCTTCTTTCCTGACAGGCAATATAGGGGGATATTACCGGCATTATCTTCGAGGTAGGTAATCTCAGTATGTATTTAGTTCCATAAAGAAAATAGTGGCAGGTCGTAAAATCCAGCCTGACATTATTGATAAAAGCGATGATAATGCGTTCATTTAAGCATATGGTCAGGCAAGTAACATTATCTTACGATGTTCTTAATGGATTTTACCTCTTGACCAAGCCACTATTTTCAACCGAACTAAATACGCACTAATCTCAGAAAGTATTATCTCTTACGGCAGCCACGTCTTCCTATTCTTCATCTTGTCCGGGAGATATTTCTCGGAAACGAAGTTTAATCCATGTTTAGCTAATGCCTGCTGCTCTGCTCTCACTTTCATCTTGGCCATATCCTGCAATGCATCCTGCCAGGCCTTATGATGGATGATAAAAGGATCGTTCTTGATCAAGTCTTTGATCTTCTTCACGTCAACTTCTTTCAAAGGATGAGTGGGAAGCTTATAGTCAATGATATCCTGTGGAGTTATCCCGATGAACTGCGCTTGAGGAACGCAAAAAAATTCATTGATATGGGCAGCATTTCCCGATCCAACTTTCAACGTTCGGTAGATCGAACCGAATCCGTAAGGGTCACCGTCAGTAAAGACATATACTGGCAAGTTCTTCTCATCAGCCAATTTTCTGATGAATCGTCTGCATGCTCGTGTTGGAACACCACCCATGGAAATTAAAATACAGCTGGCGTCTTTCCAGTAATTATGCTTATGCAGCCGCTCAAACATACCTGAAGTTTCTATCGCCAGGATAAATTTTGCTTTTGTTTTGAAGGAGAGTTCTTCTACAGATGAAGGGATGGAATATGCTCCTGAGCCAAATTTGGTGCAGTCAATCTCTAACCTCTTTCCCTCATCATCTTTGTCGATGACAATCAACTCTCCAGCAACGGCACCACCTTTCTCTTCTGGGATAAAGCCGATCTGTTCTCGGTTGACACCCATCATCGCTTCAATGTCATCCATGACTGTATCAGATTCCGGCTGTTCTCTAAATCGAGCTTCGCCCCAGTTTTTGGAAACGTAATATGCTTCCCTTTTTGTAGCAATGTCATCTGTTTCCACTAGATCTTTTGACAAGCTCATCATCCTTAACGTCTGGGCGAAGGTTCTGATCGTTGAAGCGGTCAATGTTCTTGACTTTACTTTATTTAAGAGCTTGAAATATCCTTCTTTTGCATTGTATTCAACGTTATTTAACGAGCGGATGGGCATCTCGATGTCAGGGGCTTTTACTTTTCTGATCTTATCATAGATACCTTGAGCTACGTCCTTAATTTTTCCAACAACAGGGTTTTCAGTCTTCGCCATCGTCCATCAGCTTTGTTTGTTTTGTTCCTTTTCTTTTTTTGGAAGGCTTCTCTTCGTCTTCATCAGATCCATCATCATCCGACTCATCATTATCTTCATCACTATCATCATCTTTTCTTTTCTTCTTTTTCGTTTCTCCAAAGTCGTCGGCTTCTTCCTCACCATTTTCTTCCTGCCCTATCTTGGCAAATTCCTCATCATAATCTGGATTGTCGATGCCAACTTGCTCCAATTCTCCACGAGTATGCTCTAAGATCACGGCTAGATCATCTTCGACTTTCTTTTTCTGGATCTCGTCGAAGCCAATGATATCTTTTAATGCTTCCGCAACATGGGGAATATATTTTTCGATGTAGCCTCTCTTTTTGGCCTCTTCACCGATCCTTCGTTTCTTATTGACAAAGGAAGCAAGCTTTCTGCCGATCTCCTGCAGGGCCAACTTTATTTCTTTGACAATTTCAGGATAATGAGCCAATGCTTCTTTTGATTCTGAGGTGAAAGGAACCCAGACAGACGTCATATGCACGACAATAGTACAAGGCCCCATAGGAAGGCTGTTCTTGCTCTGCTGCAGCCCGTAATTTCTCCACATCGTGCTTTGGATAGCGCTGGTAATGGCGCAAGCGCCTTGCTGATACAATAATGGAACGCGGTTGGCAAAACGCATGATTCTGATAGGACCTTCAGCTTCCTGTTCGCCGCCATAGGCTAAGCCCGCTTCAATGATAAATGGATTTCCACGATAGACACCTGGTGGTCTCGTCGATGCGCAATAAAATTCCGCATTGATCTCTTTCCTTAACCCTTTTTCTAATTGAGCGTCAGTTATGGGGGAGATGCAATCGGTGGGAGGAGCGATAATTTTTGTCTTCTGAATTCCTTTATGGAGGCTTTCTGCCAATTCTCGGGAAATGTTTTTCGGTTTCATATTTGGCAGCAGCGAGGAATTGGCGCAGATCTCTTTCGCTGTTCCCGGACCTACGCGCACGAATTCTGTCGTCAGGAATTGCTGCAACGTGCTAGCTGCCGTCGTTTCCAGCATTCTCATCAATCTTCCCAGCTCTACTCCATAAGGATGGGGCATGATCTCTTTCGCTTCCGGAGGAAGGACTTCTACTGCTCTGGGAAAAATGATCTGTTCAGCTTCAGGGTTGGTATAAATAAAAGTGGCATGAGGGTTGACGATGGCCGTCTCTTTCAGATATTCATCGACCGACTGGCGGCCTTTGATATAATTTCCTTCCATATCAATCTCTATTCTTGTTCCGTGCTCTTTTCCTTCCCAGTCCGTTTCTTCTTCATGGATGATGTCGGGGCTGTTCGTTGACGTGTTGATCTTTAGCTTGAGAAGGTTTGCTTTTTTTCCGTTGGCGGTCTTTGATGTGATGATCGCCGGTTTTCCGGTGGTCAATTGGCCATATAATAGGGCTGCGGAAATACCTATTCCCTGCTGTCCTCTGGTAGAAGAAAGCTTATGAAACTTTGAGCCGTAGAGCAGCTTGGCAAAGATTTTTGGAATCTGCGCCTTGATGATCCCTGGACCGTTGTCTTCCACGACCATCCTGAAACGGGATTCTTCTAGTTGAATGAGTTCTACGTTGACTTCCGGGAGGATTCTAGCTTCTTCACAGGCATCTAAAGCGTTATCTACCGCCTCCTTGACGGCGATCAATAATGCTTTCCTGGGGTTGTCAAAGCCTAATAAGTGCCTGTTTTTTTCAAAGAATTCCGAGATAGAGATGTCTCGTGCTTTCTTTGCCAGCTCTTCTGCTGTACGCTGTTCCATAAGCCTAGAAGTTTATATAATATTTATAAGGGTTGTGGTAAGTGTTTCTTTTCCGTGTGAAAAATGAGCTGAATCTGTCGATGGGATACGATCTATCTCATATTTTTATTCCTTTTTTTCCTATCAAGTCTGATCTCCTTTTTTCTTCTTGCTCTCTCTGCTCTTGAGCTTTGATGATAGAATCCTGGTGGTCTTTTATGTACTGCTGTGCACTCTTTATTTTCTTTTCAGCGTTTCCTCTGATACGTTCTTTGAATTGTCTTATGTCTTCTAGAGGATCTTTTGTGTTTTCCATATAAAAGTGGCCGTCGTGAGGGAAGACGATTATTCTTGGGCGGTATTCATCACTACTACCCCACCCCTCTGTTTTCTCATGAGGTTCACCTTTCAATACAAGTTGATGTTCTTCTGCTTGCATACTTGCCGAAAATAACCTACGTCTAGTGGTCATTATATCTCTTCTACGGAGGTATTCCATTATTCTTCCGGAGGTATTGTCTACAAAATGAACAGGGAGAAAGTCATAATGTTGGTTAGTAGAATCTGAATCTGGATCAGGATGAGTGCCCAATGAAAAATATCCGCCTGTTCTTCCTAAATAGGGTAATAGTTCTCGAATATGTTTACGATTTTCATAATTAGGGATATCGGGGAGCATTCCCACATAAGTAAACACCTCTGGCAATTTCAGAAATGCTTCATGCCTGGCAATTTCCGCTTCCAATTGAGAAACTTTGCTATGGTCAAATCTGGTGTCCGCCGACGTCATCTATTACTAAAATATCTTGTACTTTAAAAACTGTTCACTAAAAAGGAATAAATAGGTTGTTTACACGTTAAGCATAGTATGCTTTGATATCTTTAATCTTGATTCCTCTTTTTAACTTGAAGTCTTCTCTTTGTTGTTTGATGGCCCAATATACTCAAAGCTCTTTTTAAAACCCTCCCTGTAATTATTCTATATATTTTTCAAAAATATACCCTTAATCTTCCAAAACCTTTAAATACGCCCTTCAGGGAATTTGAAAAAAAGAAAGAATAAGAAGACTGTGAGGTTAACAAAGTTATTATCATTATCAGTGGGCTAAGTTAAGCATTCCCAACAGTTGACGATTGCTTTACCAAAATATCTTGGTAAGGGTCGTCTAGTGGGATCAAGCTGAAGGCGAGTGTCCCACCTTTGATGATAGCTTTACTAAAGCTATGGATGAAGTCAAAGAAGTGTTACAGGCGGAAGAAGAAGCTGAAACAATAATTTCTCGAGCCAAGCAAGAGGCAGAAAAGATAATCTCTAAAGCAAAACAGGCTGCTTTAGAGCAGGTTGCTCAGGAAAAAGAGGCTATCGCCAAGGATCTGGATAAGCGCCTGAAAGAAAAAGTCAAGCAGCTGGAGCAAGAACAAAAGACAATTCTTCAGGAAGCACAATCACATTCTAAAGACCTGCAGAGAATGGCAGCAAAAAATAGAGAAAAGGCAGAGCGCATCTTACTAGAGAGAATTCTTGCCGGGAAGGATTAAGGATGGTTGTTCCTGAACGGATGGTAAAGTGCAGGATTCTGGCGCCGAAAGCCTATCTGTCAAAAGTCATCAATAGTCTTTATGATCTGGGATTGTATCACATCACTCCCCATCTGAAAGGAGAGCAAGCGTTAGATATCGGCGCTCCATTAGCTGATGCGGAGGAATTGTCGCGGCTGTTAGTCCTTCTGCGGAAAATTCTGGCAAAGTATCCCGAGATATCTGCACGGCATCACGACAGTTCTTCAATCTCTTCCTTGCCTCCGCTTCCCGAGATTATCTCTACTGTCGAGCGCGCTTTTGCAGAAGTGACAGAAATTGAGGAAAAGGTTCAACGACTGCAGCAACGGCAAGAGTCTGTCCAAGGAACATTGGTGGCACTGGCTATTTTGCAGCATCTCAACATTGATATCATTCAATTAAAGAGATCAAAAGCATTGACCTATTTCTTTGGCACGATCGCCAAAACAGAAGGCTTAGAGGAAGCCTTGCAAAAAGTTAGTGATGACTGTTCGTTGGCGAAAAATTCCAAGTATCTGCTGTTGGTGGGCAGAAAAGAAGATGAAGATCGTTTTACTGCAGTCCTTCAAGATTTTGGATATCAAGCCTTTGCATTTGATCTTGATGCAGGAAGCAGCCAGAAAGACATTGCTGCCAGAAAGATGGAACTAAAAGAAATCAAGGAAGAGCAGCAAGTGTTAGAGCGGCAGCATCTTGCGCTGAAATCAGAGTTATCTCCTTTAGCGGATCTTGCCTATCACATCCAAGAAGAGATCAGAAAACAGGAATTACCTTTGCATTTTGCTGTGACGAAAAGCTCGTTTGTGGCAGAAGGATGGATCCCTAAGGCAGATGCAGACAATGTCAAAAAATTGTTGGAAAGCGTTACGAGCAAAAAAATAAGTGTTGTATTTTCTGATCCTGATCATCACGAATCACCCCCTGTGAAGCTGAAGAATAAAATCTTAGTAACACCATTTGAATTTTTGCTTCGTCTCTACGACCTGCCAAAATATCAGGAGATCGATCCATCATCATTATTATTTTTAACATTCCCTCTGTTCTTCGGCATCATGCTGGGAGATATAGGCTATGGGCTAGTTTTGTTATTTGTGTTTCTCCATCTGAAGAAAAAAATCCCTGCTTTGGGGCAGTTGGCGAGCGTGTTAGTGTTTGCTGCTGCTGTTTCCATCATCTTTGGCTTTGTATTTGGAGAATTTTTTGGATTTGAGCATGTGAGCGTGGAAACGGGTGAGAAATTATGCGATACTCTGGGCATCTGTTTGCCACAAGCGGAGCTGCATGCTCATGGGCAAGTTATTGAGGTTGCTGATTTCCCTCGATTATTAAATAGGGCGCATGGACATACAGAACTGTTCGGCTTTGAGGTCCTCACCATTCTTGTTATTGGAGCGATCATCGGATTTATTCACTTAAATTTAGGATTCTTGTTTGGTTTTATCAATGAATATCATCATCACGGCTTTATGCACGCTTTTTTGGCCAAGATCAGCTGGATGGTCATTGAGGCAGGGATCATCGTTGCGGTCTTATCAAAGACGGGCATCTTCCTGCCAGTGATGGTATGGATAGGGATAGCACTTGCAGTCATAGGAGTGGTGATGCTGGGTAAAGGAGAAGGCATCCAAGGTATTGTTGAGCTTCCCTCACTTTTTTCCAATATGTTAAGCTACATGCGTCTCGGGGCAGTAGGATTGGCAAGCGTGGGATTAGCTGTTGTCGTCAATGAAGAATTAGCCATGCCCTTCATCGAGAAAGGCGGCGTGTTTATCCTGATAGGGATACTGATCATGCTGCTCGGCCACGGAATCAACATTCTATTAGGAGTTATCGGACCTTTTTTACATGGGGTACGATTACATTACGTTGAGTTTTTCAGCAAATTTTTTCAAGGAGGAGGGAAGGAATATACGCCTTTCACAAAAAGCGATAAGCAAGAATGAGAATGAGATAAGGAATAAAAAAAGAAATGAAAAAAACTGATTAAAAGAGATATGATAAACGAAATAAACAGGATGAATATGATAAGCAGAATACATCAAATAAACAAGAATAGGAGGTATGAAATATGGCAGAAGCTGGATTAATAGCTATCGGTGCTGGGCTAGCTATCGGATTGTCCGCCTTGGCAGCAGCTTGGGCAGAGAGTGCGATCGGAACGGCAGCAGTAGGTGCGATGGCAGAGAAAGAGAGCCTTTTTGGTAAAGGGTTGATCTTGACCGTCATCCCAGAAACATTGGTCATTTTTGGGCTGGTTATAGCAATCTTGATCATCGGATTGGCAGGATAAGGAAAAGAGATTTTTTTTATCTCTCTTTATCCTGGAGGAAACCTATGGGATTAGATAATGTAAAAGAAGAAATCATTGAGGAAGCGGAAGAGAAAGCTGTTGCTCTCCTCAAAGAAGCGAAAAGTGAAGCGCAGGCAATCAAGGATGCGGCGAAGCAGGAAATAAGCTTGTATAAGAAAGATGCGGATGCTAAACAGAAGCAGATGGTAGAAACGATGAGCAGGAAGATGCTGGCTCAGGCAAGATTTGATGCTCAACGCATGCTGATGAATTCCCGAAAAGAGAGCATTCAAGCGATTGTCGCTGCTGTCCAAGAGAAGCTCTCCCACTTAGGAAAAGCAGAGAGAAAAGAATTTTTACAGAAGCTGCTGGGGCAAGCTCAACAAGAGATGACGGTAGCTAAAGTTCACGTCAATAAACAGGATATCCCCTTGCTTAGCGGTGTTGCTGTTTTTCCCGCAGAGATCAGTGGAGGATTGCTTGCGGTAAATAAAGAAGGGACGATCAGCATGGACTTCAGCTCCGATGCATTGTTGAAAGAAGCGCAGCAGGAATCGCTTGTCGAATTGAGCGGGGTGTTGTTTGGGAAGCGCTGAATCTTCGGCATATCATCCGATGCATCAGGACGATCAGAAAATGATCCATGTGGGGTTTTCTCCGTATACTTATGCTCGTGTTGCCGTCATGAAATCTTTTTTGTTCAAGAAAGAGGATTATGATCGAGTCCTGAAGATGGGACCAAATGAATTATTGCGTTTTCTACAGGACAGCCATTATAAGCAGGAGATCGATGAATATCACGTCGGTGCTCATGGAGTGAAGATGATCGACCAGGCCTTGCAGGCAAACCTGATGAGGAATTTCCGTAAGCTCTATCAGATATCTGATGCGGGGATGCAGAAGGTGTTGGCAAATTATTTCTGGAAATATGATGTTCAGAACATCAAGACTATCATCCGGGGAAAATATGCTCATCTCCCTTCTTCAGAGATCGAGCCTTTATTGTTCGATTCAGTCAATTTTTCAAAAGAATTTCTTCAAGAGCTGTTGAAAAAAAATACTATGGAAGAAGTGGTGAAGAGCTTATCCTTTCTAAAAAAGAAAGCATTCCATCACGATCAATTATTTGAGGTGGAAAATGCTTTAGACCAGCACTCCATCCAGACGATGCTTCAATTTGCTGCACGCTTGAGAGGCCAAGGGAAGGTTGTGAAATCATTTTTGCAGCAGGAAGCTGACCTTGCCAATATCAGAACACTGTTGCGGATGAAGAGCAGTGGCATCGCTGATAGCAGATCAGGATCATCTGAAAAAGGGCTTTTAGAGAAGTATCTCGTCCATCCTTCTTCCTTGGTTAAAAAGCTGGCAGCCAAGAAAACCGTTGAAGAGATCGTTCGAGAATTGCGGAAGCATAAATATACTCTATTAGCTGGAGATGAAAAAGACCTTTTGGAAAGATTGGAGATAGACATAGATGTTGCTCTTCTTCGCAAGAGCTCCTTGCTTGTCCATCAGCATGTTCTCAGCGCCAATTATATCTTAGGCTATCTCTTTGCGAAAGAAATAGAAGTGAAAAACCTGTTAACGCTGATAAAAGGAAAAAAATTAGAGATCCGCCCAGAATATCTTGAGCAGCTCTTAATCATCGGAGGATCTTCATGAAAGACATAGCCATCCTGGGAAGGTCAGAATTCACGCTGGGATTTCGCTTGGTGGGGATCAGAAAGGTTATTGATGTTTCTGACCAGAGTGATCCTTCTCCGGAAATGAATGTGTTGCTGGCTGATCAAACTCTCGGCATTGTTGTTGTGGAAGATGCTCTCATGGCGGGGCTTGATGATTATACGAAAGAAAAAGCGGTGAATTCCCTAAGCCCAGTTGTTGTCGTCGTTGGCAAAGAAGCACGCCAGGATGAACTACGAAAGATGATCATCCAATCTATCGGTGTCGATCTGATGAAGGATGAAGAGAAAGGCTGAAAAGAAATGATGAATGATGAGATGATAAGAGAGCAGAAATTTGAGAGGAAGATCATGATGAATAGTAGAGAGATAAACTCAGAATGAGAAAAGGTGAATGATTATGGCAAACAAAGAAACTAAGATAATGGAAGATACCCAAAGTGCAGGAGCAAAAGGCACAGGAGAGAATGGCATAGAAGCAAAAAGTATAGGACAAAAAAGCAAGGGAAGATTATATAGGATAGCTGGCCCGGTTGTCGTTGCAAGAGACCTTCAAGCGAGGATGTATGATTTAGTTAGGGTAGGAAATGAACGCTTGATGGGAGAAGTTATCCGGATTGAAGGAGAGAATACCATCATCCAGGTATATGAAGATACGACGGGAATAACACCCGGCGAGCCTGTTGAAAATACAGGAGAGCGTTTATCTGTCGAGCTTGGTCCGGGATTGCTGACGAGCATCTATGATGGGATCCAACGGCCTTTACCAGTTCTGCGAAAACAGATGGGTGATTTTATTTTGCGAGGGGTAGATGCACCTGGCCTAGACCATTCGAAGAAGTGGGAGTTCAAAGCATTGAAAAAGAAAGGAGATACCGTGAAAGGCGGCGATGTGCTAGGTCTTGTTCAAGAGACGGCAACATTTACCCATAAGATCTTAGTTCCCCCTAGAATGCAGGGGAGGATCAAAGAGATCTCATCAGGGAAATTTACTGTTGTAGAGCAGATATGCAGTTTGGAAAATGGACAGGCAATTCAGAGAATCCAGATGATGCAGAAATGGCCGGTGCGAGATTCTCGTCCATCACAAAAGAAATTAGCGCCTTCCGTTCCTTTATTGACAGGACAGAGGATATTTGATGTCATGTTTCCCTTGGCAAAAGGTGGGGCAGCAGCTATTCCAGGGCCGTTTGGAGCAGGAAAGACGGTCAGCCAGCAGCAGTTGGCAAAATGGTGTGATGCGGATATCATCGTCTACGTCGGCTGCGGCGAAAGGGGAAATGAGATGACAGAAGTTCTCACAGAATTTCCAGAATTACAGGATCCGAAGACTGGTGCTCCTTTGATGAACAGGACAGTACTTATTGCAAATACGTCAAATATGCCGGTTGCAGCCAGAGAAGCTAGTGTTTATACTGGTGTGGCCATAGCAGAATATTTCAGAGATATGGGCTATCATGTAGCGATGATGGCCGATTCGACTTCTCGATGGGCAGAAGCGATGAGAGAGATATCTTCCCGTCTAGAAGAGATGCCGGGAGAAGAAGGATATCCTGCTTATTTAGCCACAAGATTGGCTGAGTTTTATGAGCGGGCAGGAATGGTCATTCCTTTATCTGGAGAGAGAGATGGGGAAAAAGATGGGAGGAAAGAAGGTTCGGTAACGATCATCGGAGCAGTTAGTCCACCTGGTGGAGACTTTTCTGAGCCAGTAACGCAAAATACGTTACGGGTAACTAAAACGTTCTGGGCTTTAGATGCAAAATTAGCTCAGCGCCGGCATTTCCCCAGCATCAATTGGTTGACATCGTATTCATTGTACCAAGATGCGTTGGAAGGCTGGTTTGCTAAGAATGTTGCTTCAGAATGGAGGACGTTGACCAGCTCCTTGATGTCCTATCTCCAGGAAGAAGAGAAGCTGCTGGAAATAGTCCAGTTGGTTGGCTCAGACTCTTTGCCGCCAAAGCAGCAATTGACATTAGAAGTTGCTCGATTGATTAGGGAGTTTATCCTTCAGCAGAATGCTTTCCATGAGATTGACACCTATTGTGATACGAAAAAGAGTTATCTTGTCGTGAAGACGATTTTGCTGTTTGCTGATCTTGCTGATACCGCTCTGGATCAGGGAGCAAGGATCAAGGAGATCGTCGATATGAAATCAAAAGATAGGATCGGGGAAGCAAAATTCGTCAGAGATTACGATCGGCTGCTGAAAGAAGTTCAGCAGCAGATGGAAGAGGAGTTTAAGAAATTAACAAGGTGATGATCCATGAAAGCGATGAAAGAATATAAAACCATAACCCAAATTGCCGGACCTCTGGTATTTGTAGAAAAGACCGAGCCCATCGGCTATGGGACGTTAGTGAAAGTGATGCTGCAGGATGGCACCGTAAAAACCGGGCAAGTCTTAGACAGCAGCGATGATATCGTTGTCGTTCAGATATTTGAAGGGACGTCTGGCATCAGCCGGGAATCACGAGTGAAATTCCTGAAGGAGAATATCAAGTTAGCGGTAAGCAAAGAGATGCTGGGCCGTGTGTTTAATGGATCAGGAAAGCCGATCGACGGCGGGCCAGATCTAGTTCCGGAGAAGAGGATGGATATCGGTGGAGCAGCAATTAATCCTTATGCGAGAAACAGCCCGGCAGATTTCATCCAGACGGGCATAAGCACCATAGATACGACAAATACGTTGGTACGAGGACAAAAATTGCCCATCTTTTCTGGATCGGGATTGCCTCATAACGAGATCGCCTTGCAGATAGCAAGACAGGCAAAAGTAGTCGGTGACCAAGGGAAGTTCGTCGTCGTTTTTGCCGCCATGGGAATCACCAATGAGGAAGCGCAATATTTCATGAAGGACTTTGAAGAGACGGGAGCATTAGAAAGGTCTGTTGTTTTCCTGAATATCGCTGATGACCCGGCCGTTGAGCGTTTAGTCACGCCGAGGATGGCGCTTACGGCAGCAGAGTATTTTGCCTATGAGCATGATGCTCACGTTTTAGTCATCCTGACTGATCTGACGAACTACTGTGAATCTCTCCGGGAAATTGGGGCAGCACGAGAAGAAGTTCCGGGGAGGAGAGGATATCCAGGATATATGTATACGGACTTAGCCATGCTCTATGAACGGGCAGGGATGATCAAAGGCAGGAGAGGAAGTGTAACGCAGATCCCTATTTTGACCATGGTCGGAGATGACATCACTCACCCTATTCCAGACCTTACTGGTTATATCACCGAAGGGCAGATTGTTTTATCTCGTGAACTGCATCGGAAAAATATTTATCCCCCTATCAATGTTTTGCCGTCATTATCCAGGCTGATGAACATGGGGATCGGTGACAAGAAAACTCGGGATGACCACAAACAGGTTTCTGACCAGCTCTATGCCAATTATGCAGAAGGTGTGGATCTTCGTGGCCTTGTTGCCATTGTCGGAGAAGAAGCGTTATCTGACCGGGATAAAAAGCTCTTGAAATTTGCGGAAGGCTTTGAAGATAAATTTGTCCGCCAAGCAAAACGAGAAGACCGCACGATTGCCGATAGTTTAGGTATCGGCTGGAAACTCCTGGGGAAAATACCGGAGAGGATGTTGACGAGGATAAGCCCAGATCTCAAGAAGAAATATTACAAGGAGGTTACGGGATAAGGGGATCATAAGATAAGGACGTAGGAACGTTCCTTTTCCTCCCTTATGGAAGATACTTTATGGCCTTAGACATCAAGCCTACGAGATCGGAACTATTAAAGCTTAAAAAATCCATCAAGCTAGCGAAAGCCGGCCATTCTTTGCTGAAGAAAAAAAGGGATGGATTGATCTTAGAATTCTTTGAGCTGATGAAGAAAGCTAAAACGGTCCGGGCAGACTTAGTGAAGGCTTACGTTCAGGCCAATCAGGATATGAATCTTGCCCGTGTCGTTCACGGTGACTTGAAGATGAAATCATTAGCTCTGGCTATTCAAAAAACTCCAACCGTTGATTTGCAGACGAGGAATATCATGGGGGTTAAAGTGCCTAAAATAACTGCGGATCATGTGGTGAAGACCGTCGAAGAAAGAGGCATGGGGATGTTGGCGTCGTCTGCCGGTATTGATAAGGCCATTTTGGGATATGAGCTCGTTGTTGAGCAGCTCATTAAGGTAGCGGAAGCAGAGACGGCCATGAAGCGCTTACTGGCAGATATCGAAAAGACGAAACGGCGTGTTAATGCTCTTGAATTTAATCGCATCCCTGCCATGGTCAGCGCTGGGAAATTTATTTCCTTGCGGCTGGAAGAGATGGAACGGGAGAATGTCTTTAGGCTGAAGCGGATCAAGGCGAAGGGCTAGGATGGTTCTGAAAAAGATGGTTTTTCTAGTGTCTTTAGTTTTTCGCTGGATCAAGCGGTTTCCCAGCTGGATAAGGGAGAAAGAAGTGAACAAGCTGATTTTTATCAGGGCTGTTTTGTTTATCGTAAATATGCTTATCTTTTTTGGAGCGGTGGTGTATGTGGTGTTGAAGTGGAGAGGATAATTTTTTGCTCCTTCTGCAGATACTGTCGTAATTCTTTTGTAATTCCTGTTATCATCTCTCGATAATTGTGCAGGGGCAGGCCTAATTCTTTGAGCTTCTGTTGGTTATCAGAAACAATCGGTTCTGGGTCTTGCTTATCTTCTGGAGTGACGTTGATATGAAATTCTGATAAGATATCCTTAGCAATGTCGTATCTGCTCTTGAGTTCAGGAACACTTACTGGAATGATTTCGTTGAGTATATTCTTCTCCATAATCTGTTCTATAACTTCAACGAGATGTGTTAGCCACGTTGCCTGAAATCTCCATGATGTATCGTAGACAGCGGGAACATGATCTTTGATGTTTCTGATAAATCTATTGAACTGCCGGTCGTTGCTGGTATTTGGGCTGAATCCTAGGATGAGGGATGGTCTCAAGATGACATATCCATTCTTCGCACTTTTGACGATGTTTTCTGCAGCAATTTTTGTCTTGCTATACCTGTTCTTGCCTTTGAAGACAGCGAATGAAGAGATAAATATCACCTTTGAATTAATTTTGTTTGCAGCATCAACAACATATTTCGTTCCAGTCTCGTTGATAGCTATAGCTTCTTCTGGATTCTGTTCACACCAACTGCTGCTGGGATTTGCTGCAACATGGATGATCCATTCTGGCTTCTTCTTTAAAATAATTCTCTCTACTTCCTGCTTGTCGGTGATATCAAGATGTTCCAGCTCTGGAAAGAGTTGAGAAGAATGATATGTTCCTATAACTGGATAGATCTTCTTTAGATCAGCATATATTCTTGCTCCTACATAACTACTGGCGCCAGTTATTAAAATGACCATAGTGTCGTTCAATGATAAGGACTATAAAAATATTAGCTTGAAATGGGTTATGCAAAAAATTTCGCTGGGTGTAAAACCCTACCCTTTAGGGCGAAATTTTTGCATGCTAAAAATGCGTGGTTTCATGCATTTTTATCACTTTACAAACTCTACATTATCCATACCTTCAAATTCTCGGTCTCCGGTAAGAAATTTAACACCTAATCTTTTTGCTGTCATATACCCGATACAATCTACCATCGAGAATTTTTTCTTTTTATGTTCAAACCTAAAATGACTTGCTTCTTTAATAGTCTCAAAATCAATTGGTGCCACCGATGGCCTCATCGTTTCCGCAAAAAAATCAGCAGGACCGTCGCCGATGGTCTTTGTGAGGTAATAATGAACTTCAAAAATGTTTACTTGAGTTGTACAAAAAGGGACGTTGTTAAATGCCTCATAATTTCTATTCTTCTTCATCAATTCGATGAATGCATAACTATCAAAGAAATATCCTTCACTCGATACCATGTAATTCCTTCCTTATCTCATCCTTAATCTCTTGACCGCTTTTGTTTGTTTTAAGGATGCCAAATAGTGGTGAAAGGTCAACTTTCTTTTGTGGCGGCAGCCATAATTTTATCTTTTGATTTTCTTTCAGGTGCTCATGCTGGACAACATCTTTAGGAAGGATAACTCCTAGAGAATTTCCCCACTTTCTTGTCGTAGCTTCAACTTCTATCATAGTTCATCACATTTAGTTATATTATGTATAATTATTTAAAAAGTTTTTGGTTAAAATTACTCTTTCACTAATGGCTAGGAAGCCATGAGAAAAAATTAAACTAGAGCATTTCTAAAGTGGCGGAATCTAGATATTCTTTCACTTAGAATACTCACCCAAAGATCATCTCTTTCTTTTTCTTTTCTAAGAAATGATAGACAGTCTTATGCATCGCCCCTTCTAAGAGCATGGCGACGGCTTGCCGAGACAACTGAACTTGTGAGGTTTCACCAATAATTCCTACTGTTTTTCCGTAAACGACGATGTACGTGTCTGTTAAGCGCTCAATCTCTTCTCGTGAACTGCCACCTGTTCCGATGACGCGGCCTTTCAGGCGCTGCAGGGTATTTTTGTTCTTCCCGGCGATATCCGTCATGTTGATGATTTCTAAAGCGTAATCGGTCTTCAATAAAAACAAAGCTATCTTTGGATTGAAGCCTCGGGCGATGGCATGGACGATTTCTTTAGTGGTGTATAGCTCTAAGCCATCCTCACCGGTGATAATGACATCTCCTTCTGCAGAAATGCTCAACTTACTGGAGGTAGCTTCTTCTATCTCTTTTTTTGTTTCCCCATCCTTGCCGATGAGAACTGCTACCCTTTCTTCAGGGATCTTTAATTCGTAAGAGATTTCTTCTGCCATATCAGCTCTTCATTGTCACTCTTTTTTAAGCTTTTTCTAAATAAATCTCCTTTTCACTGGTGTGTTGGTTACGAAGCGATAAGCACTAACCATTTCCAACCTAAAGCTTAGCTATTACTGGTAGCCGTAATTGCCGTAAAAATATCCTCTTCATCTTCATGAACGCCAAGCTTCCGGAAGTAATGGATGACATTCTTTATATCTCTCCTCAGCAACTCTTCGCTGTTTGGGGTGCCTACCAACGTACTTTGAGAGAAATCGATCAGAAAGGGTTTTTCTTCATGGTTCAGGATGTTAAAAGAAGATAAGTCTCCATGAATAAGGTTCCCGTCCTGATAAAGGATTCTCATCTGCTCAACGATCAGGTTAAAGAATTCTTTTGGATCGCTGGGAGCGGCATCCTTTAACGGTGGAGCAGGGCTGCCAATCATCTCTTCAACGATGATATTCATCTTCCATCCTAATGGTTTAGGAGAATTGATCTTGCACTTTTCCGCCTTCAAGAGATTCTTATATTCCCTCTGCGCCCAGGCAAAGATGATCTCTCTTCTCTTTTGCCGTAGGAATTGGTAGCGTGAATCTTTTCTGATGTAATCAAACATTCTCTTATAATCGGCATTCTGGATGCGGTAGATCTTGACGATGACGGATACTTCACCTTTCTTCGCTATGAAAACATTACTTTCCTTGCCCACTTTTAACGGGCTTACTAGTTCGTCAAAAGCTCCTTGAGATTGCAGCTTGAAGAGGTTTCTATTGGTGAATTCATCAAAGACTCCTTTCAATGTCTTGAAGCGTTCCTGATAGGTAAGTGTGACCATTATCCCCTAAAAACGATATGCTTTTATATGGTTTTCTTCAAGAACTTCGCATGGCCGTCTTTGACTTGGAAAATGTTGTGCAGAGGCATGATGCCGTTTTTCTAGATACCGGGGCTTTTGGACAGATGCCTTTTCCTGTGGAAGTTTTTTCTCCTCAAGAAGTTGAAAGATACCGTGCAGATTTACGTGTGGTGGAAGGAGCATTATCCGTGCTAAGAGATGAGCGTTATGCTGGCAGGTTTTTCATCACGCCTTATATTCATGATGAGGCCATGCGGTTTGCTGATGGGATAGGTGCTGATCTTCGGGTATTACATAC
>DATDXI010000064.1:0-3902 GCA_035289385.1 Candidatus Nanoarchaeia archaeon
TTAATAAGGATGCATTTGATCCAGTAAGGAAGACCTTTTTTTTTTGATCCAATAACGACCTTACATAATTCTCCCATGCTGGAACATTCTGGATCTCATCAAAAAAGAACACGTCAGAATCGTTTAATTCCTGCAATGCCACCGTTAATTTTTCAAAATCGTGAACTTTAAACTCTTCGAGACGGGGATCCTCAAAGTTAAAATAATTTGGGTGTTTATATCCATTCATTAAAAGATGCAATAATATGCTCTTACCGCACCGGCGTATGCCGGAAATGATTACTGCATGGGAAGTATTGGTATTGATCTCAAGATCACGTCTGATGATACTGTCACTACTCATCCCTGTTTGCTTTCTCGCAATATCCTTTAAGGTCTCTTTTGTGATCATGGTTCCCTAAACTTTAAAGAGGTATATAAATGTTTCTTTTACTGAAATAAACTTTTATATTCTTTAAAAATCAGCTTTAACATAATACCTATAAAAATCTTCCGTCATATTTTTAAATAACCCTAACTTTTAAGTGGTAAAATGACTTTAGAAGGATTATTGTCAGGAGTGAATGCTTTTGCTAAAAAGACAGCAGATGCTATTGCGGATATTTCTACGTCCCTAGAAGTGTGGTATCAGTTACGAGGATTGCGGTCAGTGATTAAAGCAGCGGTTCCTCTTGCTCCTTTAGCTGTCGTTCCCATATATGGAACAATGACTGCTGGCTGCGGTGAAGAAGAAACTCCTTGTGATACATCTGCTGACTGTGATGCAGATAGGTATTGCAGCCCGGAAGGGGTTTGTGTGGGGAGTGGGTATGAAGGCGGAGAACCTAATCCTGATAGGCAATTTATTGAAGATTATTGTGATAAGTTTTGGAATGAATGCAATCTATCTGGAGAGACAAACTTTAATTTGGGAAATTCTTATCAGGATTGTGTCGGGAGAGGCCAGGAATATTTGGACAGCTTGAGGAATATAACTGCTGATGATCTCCCCGAGTCGATTGATGAGGAGTTTCGTGTTCAGACAGCAGAGTATATTCGAGATGCAACTATATCTAGTTTGAATTGTTTAGCTTATGAAAAAACGTGTTCGGAATTACGTGACCATGATGTCTGTGGGTTTGCTGAAGGAGATCTCTATTCTTGTATCATAGACCGCACGTGGGATTGTTAGTCGCTACATTTATTGTTATGAAGAGGGAAATAGATGGAGCTGGGCGGAATGGAAAAAGTTGAAGAAATGTTTATAAAGTTTTGACTACTATCATAGATTATGGAAGCCTTGCAGAAAAATAGGGAAAGTGTTACTGAAAGAAAACTTCAACTGTTAACAGGAGCACGGCTGCACGATCTTTCTCAGATCGTAAAAGCTGCTTCAGTACAGGACAACATTCGGCGCAAAGTAGGAAAATGGCAGGGGGCTAAAGAGATACAACGATGGCGCACAGCCTAACCGGAGCAGTCATTGATTCTTCAGTTTGTATAAAATGGTTTTGCCTTGAGGAAGAAACAGAAAAAGCCCTTTCTCTTCGGGAGAGCCACATCAAAGGAACAAAGATTCTTGTCGTTCCAGATTTAAGCCTATACGAAATTGCTAATGCTCTGCGGCACAACAAAACACTGCAGGAGCATGATGTCCAAGAAGCAGTAGAGAGTATGTTCAAGTTGGGCATTGACATCATCGTTCCTACTACTGAAATACTTAATGCTGCCATAACATTAGCCTTTGCTTTTAACATAACTGTCTATGATGCCGTTTTTCTCGCTTTAGCTAAGGAGCTTTCATTTGAATGCATAACTGCAGATGAAAAGTTATATCAGAAAACGAAAACATTAGGATATGTCAAGAGACTGAAAGATACTTCATTCTGATATATTAAGAGCAGTAAAGTTCGGTTCTTCTTAAAATGAGTTTTTAAGATATTTTTCTGGAGTTAAGTTTTTCCAACAAACATTTTTAAATAAACCTAACTTTGAAGTGGTAAAATGGTTTCATTAGAAGGATTATTGTTGGGAATGCATACTTTTGCTAAAAAAACAGCAGATGCCATCGCTGATATTTCTACATCCATAGAAGTATGGTATCAGTTACGAGGATTTCGCTCTTTTGTCAAGGCAGGAATTCCTGCCGTTTCTTTAGCTGTCGTTCCAATCTATGGTTCAATGACTGCTGGCTGTGGTGAAGAAGAACAGCCGTGCGATACGACTGCTGACTGTGATGCAGATAGGTATTGCAGTGCGGAAGGGGTTTGTGTGGGGAGTGGGTATGAGGGGACGGAAGAAAATATACCAGAAAATCCCTGCGGTAATTCACCTGTTTTTGGGAAGTATCTCTGGGAGATAAATAGTTGTGGCTGGTCGATGCATATGGGTGATGATTGTGTCGTTGGTGCCAAAGGATTGGCAGGAGCTAGGGAAGGGGAATATAACTACTCTCTGCCCAATTGGGGAGGTATGACCACCTACTATGGATTGTCCATCTATTTTGCGGATGATAGTGGTGCAGCTACAGTTCTAAATCCTGACTTGCGTTTTTCTCCAGATGCTGGGGACCAATGGCGGCAAGTAAATGCTAAGCTGGAGCAGTATGGTGGTTATGTGTTACAAGGCGACTGTAGTGTTGATAATTTGGATGATTGTGTGTTCATTCCTACCAACACCCCCTGGCAAAGCAAGGAAGATTGTAAAGCGGCTCCTTGGTATTGGGAAAACACCTAAGATTTATAAATAAAGTGTTCCTTCTTGTCCTGATAAATGGTAAAAAAGAGGCTGGTTGTTTTTGGGATATTATTTATAATACTTTTTAGTTTAGCTAAAGCCGAAGAGGATATATCTACTTCACCAACTTTAGATAGATATAATTCTTTTCTCATTGCTTGTAAAGGCTGTGATGGTGCATCACTTGGAGATGAGATGGTGTGCAATTCTCCTAATAGTGGATATGACCCCGATCGAGAAACAGGATGTGCGTTTCTTCATGAAGGAGATAGTGTTGAATTTCCAGATAAGGCAGATCCAGATGAATGTTCCTCAGCACTAAAAAATGGCTTTGGTTCTTCCATCACGCGACCTAGTGGTCAAGGCTGTTGGGTTTTTGTGGCAGAGGAAGACGCCGGTGAGGATGATTGTGCGTATTTACTTCCGATTGAAGGGACCATTATCAATGGTGTTAATCCTACCAATCTATTTTACGTTAATCCTACTATCTATGATATCCTCTCATTTCAATCTGATGATCTGTTTGAAGACTGGAGCTGGGGTGCAGCAGAGGATAGTAAGGACATGATTGTATACTACGACTGGATACTTGATGTTTCTGAAAGCTACATTTGTGCTGATGGGGGGTATTGGGACAGATGTTTTTCTTCTGATGCGGGGCATCCTGATGGTAATATTGGTGTGAAAACATGGGTGGATGGTTTGTTATATGAATGTGTTGAGGAAGAAAATAGTGTTCCAACTTGGTCAGTTCTCGGCCAAGACCTTGATCACGACAGCTACACTTCCGATATAGACTGCATCGACTCCCCTTCCCAACTCCCTTCCAGCATAACCATTCCGGATGACTGTCCCACCACAGAAACAATCGACGACTGCTATCAATTAAAATATTCCACTTGCCCCCTCTGCATCAACCCTTCTGCACCAGAAGTCTGCGGCGATGGCATCAATAATGATTGTCGGGGAGATGATGGAGTAGATGGTGCAATGACATTCAGTACAGCAGATGATCTTGATGGAAAAACGCCGGATGACTGTGATCTCTTCAAAGAAGGATGTGAGCAGAAAACGTTTGAAAACGTTGCTGATTCTCAAACTGAAGAAGGGGAAGAGCAAACTCCCGTCCAACACAGGAATGTTGACGATGGCTATTATTCTTGGATAGATACTCTTGAAGGCGGTTA
>DATDXI010000065.1:0-7139 GCA_035289385.1 Candidatus Nanoarchaeia archaeon
TAGTTTGCTTCTGGTGAGCAGAGCCGACTCGCTTTGCTGATGTGTTCTGTGGAATGTGGCACCTTCCCGAAAGGAACAACCCCTTCCACAAGTGAATGTGAGGGTAAAGAATCGCTCGTGGTTTGGCGCTGCTCACCTCTCAACTAAATACGTACCTTTTCATGTTGCTTTCTGCCCGAGAGCACAACAATATTTTTAAAGGAGAGTTCCATTGTATCTCTAATGGCAAAAAAATGCATCATCTGCAATGCTGAAGCAGTGTATAAGATCAAAGATACTTCTGATTATTATTGTAAAGATTGCGCTCAGGAGAATTTTTCAGATATAAGCATGCTCATGTCTGTTGAGGAAGAAGCTCAAAAGCTAAAAAGTTATCTCAAAGAGAAAATCGAAGATGTGCAGAAAGATGAAGAAGAGCTTGACCAGTTCATTTCAGAGAAAGGGAAGAAAGGCGGTCCTGTTTCAGCTGAAAACGGCGATGATGATGAGGATGACGAAGACGATGATCATGATGAAGAGAATGACACTGGTGGAAATAGATAGACGATGATGAAAATAGGAACCATTAGCACTTCCCGTACAGAGATCATAGATATCCTCAAGGCCTGGCTAGCTATCTCTTTAGCCTTTGCTTTTGTCTATGCTAACGTCAATCTCTTTAACGGTGCATTAGGAATTTTTAGCGTTAATTTCCTAGAGATGTTTTTAATCTCCTTAGGCACAGCAGGTATCGGCTTCTTACTGCATGAGCTGGGGCATAAGGTCGTTGCCCAGCGCTATGGCTGTGCCGCTGAATTTCGAGCCTTTGACCAGATGTTATACCTAGCTGTGGGCTTGGCTTTTTTAGTAGGATTTATCTTTGCCGCTCCCGGTGCCGTGATGATTCACGGGATGATTACCAGGAAAGAAAATGGGATCATCAGTTTAGCTGGACCTTTAGTGAATTATGTCCTCGCGATGATCTTTCTGGGGCTCTTGTCTCTGTTTCCTAACTTCGGCTTTATCTTTCAGATAGGCTTTTCTATCAACCTCTGGCTGGGATTATTTAACATGATTCCCTTTGGCAATTTTGACGGGATAAAGATATTCCATTGGAATAAAGTGATCTGGGGGATGATGGTTGCGTTTGGTGCTTATTTCTTGTTGGGTATTAATCTTTGATGCGTCCCCTCTTTTCTGATGGATCGTTTAAACTCTTTATTTCTTCCGTAATGTTTATTAATATTTACGGTAGAGTATGAATATGACTAATCCTATCCTTGATGATATGCTGTCCTCAGAAAATGTAGCTCGAGCAACATATCTCACTGCGTTTTATGACCATATGATGTCTTTACCGGGAAGGGATACGTTACGAGCCATCAAGGGTTTGGGTTTAGAACGGTTCTTGCCAACGTTTGTTGATTTTGAGAGTGGTCGAGTTACTTCTCCAGAAGCTCTTGATTCTGCAGTGCGGTTTGCTTGCCGTGATGAGTACTTTTCTCCAGAAGCCTTTGTGGAACACTGTCAAAGAGAACAACAAGGAAATCCTCCTACTTCAGAAGATCCTGTGAAAGATTTGAATTATCGATTAGTTGGTGAAGTGTTGCATTTATCTCCCGCAGGTGAAGTTAACCCCACAGTGTATAAAATTGCCTGTGGCAGGATTTTGAAAAGAGTGGGTATTGATGCGGTAAGGGAGATGTATGCCAAATCTAGCCAAAGATTCGCTGATGATAGTGTGCGTATCTATAGTACATTGATCATGGGTCAAGTGTTTGCAGAATATCAGCGTTTTATCAATGAGCTCCCGATTCTGGAACATGTTCTTCGACAAGAAGTGGGGCAGCTTCCCGAGGATATTTCCAAGATGGATGTTGCTATCTTTACGATGTACAGGCCTAATGGCAGACTTCTTCGCCCATGAACCAATATCACTAAGGTATTGACTTTTCTCCCCCTTCTCGTCGTAGAACACCGAAATGTTTATATACTTCTTTTCGTTGCTTTATAAATTACAGGTGTTTTTTCTCAACCGCAGAAGGCTTGCAGGCTTTAACACCCCATGCAGGTTTTCTAAAAAGAGGGTGAAGAAATGTTCTTTTCTAAGCTCTCTTCAAAAAAAAGAAGGTGGTAAAACTGAAGCAAAACGTCTTCCAAGAGGTTAAGAAGTTTAAGATACAGCGGTGTTGTAAAGGGTGTGGTAAGAGAATTGTTGTTGAAAATGCCAACAGATACTACTGTACCGACTGCCGTGGGTACTAAATTTTTCTTTATTTTTTCTTTTTTTTTTTTCCAAATTTGCTTTCAGAAAAATCCTGATATCAACATACCACTTCTATCTAAACAAATCTAAGAATTTCTGCCAGAAGCTTCTTCCCGCGATGTTTTCTGCTGGATAAGCGCTTGGCTGCTGTGCGCTGGGCTCAGCTGCTGGCTCTGTAACCTGCTCTACAACCGGCACTATTTGATTTGATACCTTCTCTACAACTCTCTGGGCTGTTTTCTTTCCAATGACGACATCCCCTACGTCGTTAATGCTAGCCGAGTAATAGTAATACGCTCCTTCATGCTCTGTCAGCTTTGTCGCCACTTCTTTATTATTGAGGTAAAGCTTGACCTCATTTGCCTTTATCCCTTTTGCAGCAAGGTCTTCATCTTTTATTTTGAGGGTTAAATCTATCCTGCTGGGAACTACTCCTTCTACAGATATAGCTACTTCCGAAAGGGACTGGCCATTAAACAGTATTTGTGGATCTTCCTTAAAGATGATCTTCCCTCTGTTGACATCTTCTTTGACGAATGTTGTAGCCGTCTTGATGTGCCCGATATTCACTTCAGAAAGAATGCTGCTGCCACTCTTGGCAAAGGCTATCGGCTGAACGGTGGCATGGCCGGTAAGCGATTGTTGGCTGCTTAAGCTAAGGATGACAACAAAAGAGACTAAGAAGACCAGCAATAATGACAGCCAAAAAGATTTGTGCTTCAATTCTTTAGAATGATGTGCACTATGATGTTTCATCATCCTCTTTTTCCTTGCCATAATGCTATCAAGTTGTGAAGGTATATAAAGTTAACTTCTAGGTTCCAGACTGTGCAGGGCCATGACATATTTATGAAAAGAAAAAAAATGGGGCTGGAGGGACTTTCAAGCAATAACCTATTTTTCGTGGTAGGCTTTACACCAACCAACTCGTTTAGGTTACTGTCATTTGAACCCTCAACACCTAGAGCTTCAGTCTAGTGCTCTCCCAGATTGAGCTACAGCCCCGGATAGAGAGAAAATTAAATCTTTCTTTATAAGAATTGTGGTGAATAAAAATAAAAAAATCATCACCTATAATTCCACGGAGCTTTCCAGCCATGTCTGTTGGGGTCATCTGCTGCTGTTGTACAGGAACTATAAGGTCCTAAGGTTGATTTATTCGGGGTAATCCCCGCTTTCCTATCTCCCTTAAATTACTAAAAATAGTAATAACTTATTACTGAAAAAGGTAATATTTATATACTCTAATAATTTTTATTACTAAAAATGGTAATACTTGGCAAATGGGACATCATGGACATTACAGAGAAAGAAGTTTATGTCCGTTGGCACGATTTTGCTTACCAGGACGATCTCGACTCTGCTGAGCTTCTTACAGAGCAGCACCCGAGAAATGCCATCGTTCTTGGCTATTACTCTATGCACAATATTGCTAAAAAGTATCTGGGAGACGTATTCAGCATTAAAATCTCTCAGGATGACACGCATAGCGCCACTCTTAGCGCACTGAAAGAGAAGATAGAAAAAGAAGTGACCAGAAAAAGAGTCCTCGAACTCATGAAGCAAGCCCAAAACGAGTACGATATTTTTTCAAAACCTAATCCAGAACTGCTGCCTGCTCTATTGCGCCATGGTCGCTCTGAACGGACAACGCAGAGCTATTATCATTCTCCACACCAAGCAGGAAAGGCTGTGGAAAGCGACAAAGCACGGCAGTTCATCGACACTATCGTCAAGCCATTTATCAAAATAATGAAGGAGTTGGATGTATGATCGATACCATCTTAGGAAATAAAGTGCTCGTCAGGATCTTACGCTTTCTGTACTTGTCGCCAAACAGATATTTCTCCTTTTTGGAATTGGAGCAGTATCTCGGTGCCGGAAGAGAAGGTATCCGGCAGGCATTGCGAAAGCTAGTGCATTATGATATGGCTTATGTTGAAGAAAAAGGAGGGAAAAGGTACAAGATCAATCTAGATAATCCTATCATAGAGCGTTTGCAGGGAATTTTTGATTATGAAAAAAAATTCTTCCAAGGTATTGATCCAAAAAAATTGCAAGTTCTTGCTAATGTAGAGATTGACTTTCTCAAAGCAGTAGATGGTCTGCAGAGAATTATTTTATTTGGCTCCGTTGCCAAAGGCAAAGCGAAGGAGAGATCAGACATTGACCTATTGATCGTGATGAAATCTGGAAAAAACACAGTACAGGTGAAAACAGCTATTGAAGAGATCAAAGAAAAATATGAAAAAAGGTATGCTATCCAAACCATTCTGATGGATGAACTAGAGTTAACGAAGAGAAAGAAAGAACTATTCGTCCAAGAAGTCCTGAAAACAGGGATTGATATTACGCTGAGACCGGTGTGATGGTGGTTTGGATTATACCGTTTCTGCACTCACAAATACTTATCTTCTTACCCAGCACAAGCCGTAAGACTAGCCGTCATGATGGAGTTGGCGAAGAAGTTGAAGGCAATGATGACCGTTCCTGCTAAAGACACATAAAGGATCGTACTCTTGGTCAAGTTTGTTCCCAGCTCAAACCGCTCTCCTAATTTGTCTGCTCCATTCTCTATCCCGCTGGTTAAAACGGTGAGAATATAAACGATCTGGATGATATATATCCCTACAACGATCTGGAAATGGTACGTGGGCATGCCTATCCCAAAAATTTCCAGCATGTTGCCAAAGCCGCCGGCGTCAGCTGAGCTTTGGGCAAAGCAGTTCAATTGCGCAGATAATTTTGTTAAGATTGTTGAGATCATCGAAGAGATGCCGATAACTATCCCGGCAATAGCCGGAGTCAGGAATTTCACTTGGGATTTCATGGAAGCGATAACATCGGCCATCAGGTCTTTCAGGCGCTCTTCTACCCGATGGATCTCTTTGATATACCTTGACATAGATAACAAGGCTTGAGCGGCAATCCTCGGTCCTTTCTTGATGCTCTCCACGAGAACTTTCATCGATGACTCGATGACTTTTGATGGAAAGCTGACTAAAGCGCCCAATTTAGGATTAAATAATGCTTCTTCTAAACCCATCCCTAATTTGGTGATATTTTTTTCTGCGATCGTAAAAAACTCTCCCGATGTCGTGCCTTGCATCGTCGTGGCAACCCTGGCAAAGGCGATCTCTGCCGGCAGACCATCAGCTAAGCGGTTTCCCAGCTGAAATAAGGCAGAAGAAAACTCATCTTCTAATTCACGTGTTTTCTCTCTGATTTTGATGACATTCTTTGAGCGCAATGAATAAAACAATCCGATACTTATTCCAAACGCTAAAATGATGAACAGCGACATGACCGAAGCGCCCATACCAAATGGGCCAAGCTTATCTCCTTCCGCGCAGTTCGGCGTTGTCGGTGGACAGAGGTAATCTAACATCTTCAAGTTTCCTTTGCCATCCAACGAAAAATCGCTGGACCCTATCTGATGGAGGATGATCGGGCTAAACCCAATGAGCATGAACACGAGAAAGACCATCATGGAAACATAGATTGGATTGATGGCGATATTGATATTCTTTCCCAGAGGGATGAGCACATTCCTCAAGCGCTGCACTCCCTGCTCTTCGCTGATGTCTACTGCTCCATATCCCGCCGGACGCTTGGAGAGGATACTTTTTCCAAGGTAAAATACGGCTATGGGCAAGGTGACATTGTATAGGACAGAGATGTAAATCGCTGTGGCAAAAGGGTTTTCTCCCGAACTCATAAAGCTGACGACTAAAGGCAGGATGACTAATCCTAAGATCGGCAAGATGACTCCTAACATATGAAGCATGGTCATCGGTGATTTGAGGTTATGGGCATAATGAAGCATATTTTCATACGTTCCATCTAAAATAACGTCGAGAGACTTATCTAGTAGAGATAACCGCCTATCCTCTGAGGGCTCAAATAGCGATGATTCTACCAAGTGAAATGCTTCTACAAAATCCTTATCCCACTCTTTCCACACTTCCAGATAAGATTCTGCTGAATCTTTAATGGTAGAATACTGCTGATTCTCCACATCCCACAAAATCTTTCTGAAGTCGAGAGATAACGGTTGAGCTAAATGGTCGGCAGCAAATTCGATGGCTCGCTCTAAGTTAGAAGTGTGTCTCATATAGGTGACCATATAGAAAATGGCTTGGACCATCTGGTTGGACGCTTTCATCCGCCAGGTGTTGGCCATGAATGAGGGAATTTTCTGTAAGGCGGGAAAGATCAATACTGCTGCAAAGAGGAAGAACATGACAAAAAAGATCATCGGCTCCATCCCGAACAAGATGGGCAGACCGAACGTTGTCAATGATCCCACGATAGCGATGGTTAATGCGGCTACAATAGCAAAAGAATCAACTCCTCCCGGTGTGATGTTCAGATGGCAGATATCGATATCTTTCTGAAGTTTTTCTGCCCGTTTGGGGTCAATCTTCATCTTGAGCAGCTGGTCAGAGAAGTTGCACGCTTTTTCGTACATCGTGTATCGGGCAGGATAGAGCTCTCTCTTGAATTCATTATATTCTTTAGAACTGACTACAGTTGGAGTTTTTGAAATATCTTCACCAAATTCTTTCTTGATCTTATCTTTGTACTTCTGCATCAATTCTTGATATTCCTGATCTTGCATCTCCCTAGCCTCTTTTTCTACCGACTTCTTTCAGACCTTAATCAAACATTGTTTAAAAATGTTGCCGTGTCCTACGGCTCTGTCCTAAATGTGGTTAGCATGTTTCCTACGAGCGTTTCTTTGCTTAAACATATTCTTGTGGAAGGGGACGTCCCTTACGGGAAGGCGCCACATTCCACTAAACACATCAAGAAAGCGAGTCCATGCTACATGAAATGAAGAAACTACTTCATTTCAGTACTAAAAACAAATCGTGTTTGTTTTTATGTAACC
>DATDXI010000066.1:0-70184 GCA_035289385.1 Candidatus Nanoarchaeia archaeon
AATCCAGGAGAACGATCAAAGAATTTCTCCCTAAATTTGTCTCTTGGGAAAAGATTTCCAGAGTTCTTGATGCAGGAAGACATGCTCCCAGCTGCGGCAACATCCAAAACTGGAAATTCATCGTCTGCTTTGATCCAGGACAGAAAGTTCAGGTGGCTGAAGCATGTTACGGCCAATACGAAATTTCTCAAGCATGGATCTTAATTGTCGTCTGCGGCGAGCCCGAGCGGGCAGAGCGGTATTATGGCAGCAGAGGAAGAGATATTTATACCATCCAAAATTGCGCAGCGGCAACACAAAACATGCTCTTAGAAGCGCATTCTCTAGGCTTAGGTGCGAGATGGGTAGGAGCTTTTGACAGTTTTGCGGTCAAGACTATCTTTGCTATCCCTGAAGAAGTTACCGTAGAGTCGATCGTCGCTTTAGGATATCCTAAAGAAATTCCGGCAAAACCTCCTAAATATCCTCTGGAGCCGATGTGTTATTTCTCCGGATGGAGATCAAGATTACGGGATCCGAACAAGTATATGAATAACATCGGGGCAATTCTTGCGAGAAATGTTCAGGATGTCAAGTCTGCTGTCAAAGAAGCAGGGTCATTCTTTCTTGGAAAAAAGCAGCATCCCGAGAAACAGAAGCAAAAAGAGCATCATGAAGAAAGCCACGATCATCATGGGGAAGGCCACGATGAGCATTGAAAGACGCTTATCACTAGGAATGTTAAGCTCAAATAGCTTCAATTTTTTTATAATGTCTTGATAATATATATTTTAAAATGTATCTTATAAGTTAGAAATGCTTAAATATAAAAAGGATATTACCAAGAACTAAATTGGTTGGTTGTTACAAAAGTCTGGTAAACTTTTGTAAGCATGTTGGTTTTCGGTTGGTAATGGTTAGTTCTTGTTAGTTGCTCGATTCTATAAAGAGAAGTGGTGCACTAGTATATAATCTTTTGTATACTCTGGGCTATAGGTCATGCTCTAGGATGGTGCAAGGCAAAATTGAGGTGGTGAAAAAAATGGAATTTATCGTGGAAAAAGCATTGGGAAGTATGCCTAGCCAAGATTTCATGGAGTCTTGTCAGGCCAATATTAAAGTGATTGGATGTGGTGGAGCAGGCAACAACATGGTTGGCTGGCTTTACAAGAAGGGAATAAAAGGTGCAGAGATTATCGCAACAAATACTGATCAACAGCACTTGAATATCACTGGTGCGGACAGAAAGTTCTTGATTGGGAAAGACTGTACGCGGGGATTAGGTTGCGGCGGTTTCCCAAACAAAGGGGCTGAAGCAGCTCAAGAATCATTGACTCAGATTAAAGAAGCTTTGAAAAGCTCCGATATGGTCTTTGTCTGTGCAGGGATGGGTGGAGGTACCGGAACAGGTGCAGCTCCTGTCGTAGCTCAGGTTGCTAAAGATACGGGTGCTATTGTTATCGGAACAGTAACTATGCCATTTAACATTGAGCGAGCAAGATGTGATAAGGCAGAATTTGGATTGCAACAGTTGAGGCAAGTTTCGGATACGGTCATTGTTATCGACAACAACAGGCTTGTCCAGATTGCCGGAAACTTACCGATCCAACAGGCTTTTGCTGTAGCAAACGAGTTAGTTGCCACGATGATCAAGGGGATTGTAGAGACCATCGCTGTACCTAGCTTGGTAAACCTGGACTATGCTGACGTTAAGGCAATCATGTCCAATGGCGGAGTAGCTGCTATCGGTGTTGGTTCAAGTGATACCAATAATAGAGTAGAAGAAGCGGTTAAAGGAGCTTTATCTAATCCACTATTGGATATCAGCTATGAAGGCTCAACAGGTGCTTTGATCCACATTACTGGCGGTCCAGATATGACGCTGGATGAAGTATCGAAGATCGGTGAATTGGTTACCGAGAGCCTGCATGATGACGCGAACGTTATCTGGGGAGCAAGAGTTTCCGATGAGATGAAAGGAAAGTTGACGGTTATGACCATCATAACTGGGGTAAACTCACCTTGGATCCTTGGAAAAGTTGACCAGAAACATGCTCAGCATAAGGCTCGGGTCTTGAGCCAAGAGTTGGGAATAGAATTAGTCTAATTCCCATCATGTTCAGAATCTTGCCTTTGTCTTTTTCTGAACACCACCCCCCCGTTCATGAATAAGGCAAGATTTTCCTTTTTTTTTCTTTTTTTATGATCCATTTTATTCTTCATCAGTTATTTCTTAAGCATTTCCTCTCTTAAGCATCATAAAACATATAAGGTGGTTGTTTGTTTTTAGACATTTATGGGTGTCCATGAAGTTTCTTTGAGGAAGATAGGAGGTTTACGCCCTTCTTTATTTACAGACATTACTAATGCTGATGTTGTAGCTTTTTTTGAACATTATCTTGCTAGAGAAGGGAATGAAATAGCTAGAAGATCGCCTCCCTTAGCCAGAGAAGCTTTTCTCTATGGGATGGCTTATGTTCCTGGAGCTACGTATCAAGGTGCTGATTCTCTTCCAGCATATCTGGCTGATGCTCAAATAGTAGCCATGGTTTCTGCTGCTGGGCAAGCGTATCTTCGCCGAGGATTGCCGGATGGCCAGCCGCTTGCCGACATGCTGTCTTCTTTAGGGTATCAGCGAGCAGAAGAAGTTCGTTTTCCTGAATTAGATGGTGAGGTAGCAGAAACAGTTGAAGGATTGTGGCTGGTTTCTGGGGAAATGCGGAAGGCAGTTGGTGAAAGAGCATATTCTCCCAGAGATCCTTCTTTGCCGGAGATTGTCATTTTAGATAGGATTGTCATTCCTGGAAGAAGAGATCAGACGTTAAGGATTGTTGATGGATAAACTTTCCAATCATTTTAAAGAAGAAATTTTATCCTTTCCTGAAATTTCTGTGGATAGCACTCCACGTATTTTTTAAGACGCTGTTGGTCAAGATGTTTCAGCCATCCTTTTACCTCAACCTTATCGATATTTTTTCTGAAATATAGTCTATCTAATACCGTCTTTTCCTTGTCAGAATAGGGCAATATCATCTCTCCAATCGTGTGGTATTCAACACCAAAAAACAGCTCTCGTGGTATCATTCGAAGCAGCACGTTCGTTCCCATCACTTTTCTTAATCCTCTCCGAACATGACGGGTGGTAAAGATGACAGGAATGGTCTCCTGCTCCCATAAGTTATGTCTGCTGAGGGCATCTTCCCCGCCGAGGTATGCTGGCTGAAAGCAGAAGACTGCCAGTGATGGATCATTGTGTGAAGTATAATATCCTTTCATTAATCGATGGATCTTTCCTTTTTTGACAAGATTCCGCAGCACATGGCGGTCGTATTGCTTTACTTTTTTCTTGCTCTTCAAGAGCCTGCTGATAGAAGAGGCCTGCACAACAGGGCTTTTGGCAAATAATTGTTCTATCTCTTTAAGGTATTTTGTCTTTCCCATACTATCCCTCTCGACAATACCTTTCGATATACTCTTTCATCTTTTGGACGGAAGGAACAACTCCTTCCAGGATAAGGACTTGAAGCTCTTCTTCATCTGCAGGGGCTGGAAAATCATCCAATAGTCTTTTAAGAAAAGAAAGCACTCCTTTTCGGTCTTGCACAAATCTCAATAAAAAGAAGATATCATAAAGATCACGGATTTTCTTTCTGTTAAGGTAAGCATTTACTTTTTCTTCCACGAATTGCTCTGGGGTCAGCGTAAGGACAGTAAGGTAATTTCCACTGATGGTTTCATATTCTTTTAGGCAGTTGTCTTTCTTCAGGAAAAGAGCCTCAAAGCGAACTTTCTGCCGCTGCAGCTGCAACGTCGAATAAATACTGTTGGCAGTAACTTTTTTCTTCTCTAGGATAAACCCTCTCTCCTTCAGCTTTTCCCAATAGCTGGCTATTTTTTGCTCATCTCGGGGCAGATAGACATCCAAGTCTTCAGAGAATCTTCCTCCTCCATAGCACCTCCAGATAGCTGTTCCTCCATGAAGAATGGCCGTAGGGAAAGTTATGTATAATTCCTCCACCAGAATATCTTGAGCTAAAGCTATCTCTTGATGGATATGCTTCTTCAGCTTTTGCCCTAACGCTATTTTTACCATAATGCTATTTTTACCATTGTTATGCTTATGTATAACATTGGTTATTTAAATGTTTCGCTGGAATTTAAGTACGTATTTAGTTCGGTTAAAATAGTGGGCAGTGTTAATATTTGACGATAGAACTATGGTCTTGTCTTAACCAAATAATCTTAAAACAGTGGATAATATGAAAAGCATCTCCGTCACTTATACCCACTGCTCAGAGTGTAGTAAAATATTTAATGGTGTTATTGTTTTGGTAATAAAAAGTGGCAGAAACAAGAATCATTAAAGAGGTAAGTTACTTGGAATATAAAGAGCTTATTGACAAATTCAAAGGTAAGATTAAAGTTAATTCCCATACCTGCTTTAGATTAAATGAACAGCAATGAAAAGTATATAAAGATGAGGCTCTTGTAGAACCATTAACTGGAGAAAAACCAGCATTTATTGGAATTCAGAAAAACCAAAATTATGCAACATTTTTCAGTAATAAACAGGGTTATCTTCGGTTAATGTTTAAGGTGACCAACACAAATATTGAAATAGTAACATTTTACCTGATTGACAACATACCAAAAATCTAAAATGAAAATAAGACAGCTTGATGCAAAAGGGAAGGGGGAAATGGATTATGATTATGCAAATGATATTTTATTCTTTAAAGTTAAAGAAAGAGAATATGATCATTCCATTGAATTAGAAGATGTTATTTTAGATATTGATAAAGAAAGATACATTACAGGAATCCAAATTTTTGGAGCATCAAAGATGTTTAATGTTGAGAAAGACGCTTTACGGAATGTTAAAAAATGGGAGTTTAAAGTGAGAACAGAAGGTAAGGTTGTCTATGTTCAGTTAATGTTTGAAATGTTACGAAGAAATCAAGTAGTAGAACGTGGTCAAAACTTGGTGAGAGAAGCTTCATCTTTATTGACTGATTCTGAAGTTATGTGTGCAGCAACAGCATGATTTATTGCCTTCTTGGTCTATACCCATAGCTTGCTGCGACGGAGAGCTTAATTCCTTTCTGGAAGAAGAGATAAAACTATTTCAAGTGTTGTGTTATATCTCCTACTACTTTATCAGAATCAAATTCTCCTTTATCATAGAAACCATTTGCTCCATAACGAAGAGCATTCCTAACAACATCTGAACCTCCCGCGCTTACTAAATAGAATGGAACATTATTTCCTGATCCTCTAATTTTTTGGAGAGATTTTAATCCTGCACCTTTTTCTTCCATGTCATTATCACTGATAACTAAGGAATAATCCCCCTGTAAAACACGTTCTACTAAGTCACTCCCAGTTTCAACTGCATCAACCTGCGCATCTGGAAAAGCATTTTTTACTAAACTAACATATGTTCCTCTCCAACTTGGATAGTCGTCAGCAACAATAACCTTCTTTACCATTTTCCATTGGATAAATAAGACTTATTTATATATCTTCCGCTTAATTGTAACTAAAAAGTAGTGTTTAATTTTCTAAGATCTTACACAGGTTTCGTATTAGTCCCCCCGCAAAAACCTTTATATAGGATAGTCCTATTCTTTATCTCATGTCACAGAAGGACAATAAGGGGATAACCGTCAAGAAAGTGGATGATTTCTCTGAATGGTACACACAAGTTCTGCAGAAAGCAGAGCTGATCGATTATTCTCCTGTTTCTGGATGTTATATCTTAAGGCCTAGCGCTTACCACATCTGGGAGAATGTGCAGCAATTCTTTGACAAGCTGATCAAGGCTGATGGAGTGAAAAATGCCTATTTCCCGTTATTTATCCCTGAAAATCTATTGACAAAAGAAAAACAGCACGTGGAAGGCTTTGCCCCAGAAGTAGCTTGGGTCACTCACGGTGGTAATACAGCATTGCAAGAACGATTAGCTGTCCGCCCTACCTCTGAAACGATCATGTATGACTCTTATGCCAAATGGATAAGGTCACACAAAGATTTGCCGTTACGCCTAAACCAATGGTGTAATGTGGTGAGATGGGAATTCAATCATCCCGTTCCTTTTCTGAGAAGCAGAGAATTTCTCTGGCAGGAAGGTCATACTTGTTTTGCCACACCGGAAGAAGCTCATGCTGAAGCAGAGAAGATATTAGGTTTCTACGAGCAAGTCTTTAGGGAATTGTATGCTATCCCTGTGTTAAAAGGTAAAAAATCCAATCAAGAAAAGTTTGCCGGGGCAGATTATACTTTGTCGGTAGAAGCATTCCTCCCTAACGGAAAAGCTATTCAAGGAGCAACATCCCATCACCTTGGCCAGAATTTCTCTAAAGCATTCAATATCTCGTTTACCGATTCTCAAGGAAAAACAAGTTATGCTTACCAGAACTCTTGGGGTATCTCTACAAGGTCCATAGGAATAATGATTCTGATGCATGGGGATGATAAGGGTTTAGTGATTCCTCCAAGAATTGCCGAGAAGCAAGTGGTTATTGTTCCAATTTTATTTGATGACTCCAAGAAGAAAGTTCTGTCGGAAGTTCAAAAGATCAAAGATCATCTAGAAAAGCAAGGTCTTCGAGTTCATGTTGATGACCGCGAAGATTATTCTCCCGGCTGGAAGTTTAATGAGTGGGAAGTGAAAGGTGTTCCTATTAGAATTGAACTAGGTCCGAAAGATCTGGAGAAGAAGCAGGCTGTTGCTGTCCGAAGAGATACAGGAGAGAAGAAAGCGATTAGTCTTGCCAAGATCAGCAAGGATGTTCCATCTCTGCTGGATACTATCCAGAATGATCTGTTGCAAAAAGCAGAGAAGTTTTTGAAGAGTTCTATCGTTTCTGTTTCAACAGGAAAAGAAGCAGAGCTGGCATTCAAGCAGGGGAAACTTGTTTCTGCTTCATGGTGTGGTTCAAAAGAATGTGAAGAGTCGGTGAAGGAAAAGACTGGGGCAAAATCACTGAACAGCCCGCTGCTCCATGGAAAAGTTTCTGGAAATTGTTTTGCCTGCAAGAAGAAGGCTGTGGCACCGTTTTATCTTGGGAAGAGTTATTGATTGTGGTCGGTGTTTATTCTTCTACCTATTCTAATTCCCATTCTATGGCATTGGGCCAATACATCACTCCTTGAGCTCCCCACTCTGAATGATATGGATCTGCACCAAAAGCAAGATCACGAACAGTTTGCTGGCCATTGGCAATACTATCCTGGATATTGTCCTCAAGGGCAGTGATATTAAAATTAGCGGTTTCATAAGGTCCTCCCACACTTTCTGTACTTAAAATGCCGTGTACACTGACCAACTTTGTTTCTCCTTCTTCATCTAAGAGATGATTTGCATTGACCTGAATTTCAGTTCCTTGCTCAGGGTTTCGCCAATAGGCGGCATGTCTCGCATAGCGGATCGCGCCTGCGGACATTTCCCGCCAGTCGTCGAAGTTACAAGATAGGTGTTCAAGCGGAAAATTGGAAAAATAGATAGCATTTCCTGAAAAATCTCTCACATCAGATAAATTTCCCTCTTCCAGATATCTTTGTACCTGCTCTAGGTGATTGCCAGGGACGACTAAAAGGTCAGCATGATAACTTGGGCCTTCAGCGATCACTTCGTTCTGTTCTCCAAGTAACACATTGTTTTGTTGTCTATAATGTGCCAAAGCAGTTGCTTCCAGACTTCCACCGCCATTCAGGATATCAATTAAAGATACTTCACTTTGCAGACGTTCTGCCAATTGGGTTCCCAATGTTTCGGCAGCGGTCACGAAATTACTGTAGCTTTCAGGACATTCCCCTGTGGAACGATCTTCTGGACAGAGGGCACGCAGCCGCTCAGCGGACTTCCCAAAAAATCCTAAACAGTCTTTAAGGGTGGAATTGACGCTCATCTGGGGATGGTTTAAGGGAGTGGGCGTGGAGATTTGGCGGTCGGAAGGTTGAGGGGCCGGGGCACTTGTCTCGGGCAAAGGAGGCGCATCATAACGATATAATTTGTCGTCACCACAGACGGCCAGGGCTAGGCCGATGAGTCCGACGTATATTTTGGTTCGAAGAGTCATTGTTACTACTAATAGGTGGTTTATTTATAAATGTTTTGCTGCTTTTCAAGGAAAATGTTGCTTTTGATTGTTCGTATCGAGGGTTTATCTCATTTGTCTAAAAGCAAATCTTATATAGCAGATTTTCTTCTGGGTAGGTATGGTTGATAAAGAAATCATCGTCATCGGGGATATTGAGATAGGGGCAGGCAACCTTACGGATGATTTCATCAGTGACCAGGCCTTCTCTGATTTTATTCATACATTGACAAAGAGGGATCATCCTGTGGATGTTATTTTGAACGGGGATACTTTTGATTTTCTGAAATGCCCTTATAAGGCTGGTGATTCGTATATCTATCCTCGCCATATCACTGTAGATATCTCGTTAAATAAACTAGGATTGATGCATCATGCTCATAAAAAGTTCTTTGAGTCCTTAAAAAAATTTGTCAGAAAGCGGAATAATAATCTCTACTTTACCCTTGGTAATCATGATCAAGACTTATTGTTTCATGAAGTTCGAGAAGATATCCGAAAACTGCTTGGCGGATCGAAACGGATCCATTTTCCTGGATTAAAATATCAGCAGCATGGGGTCTATGTGGAGCATGGGCATCAATATGATTTTCTGAGCAAGATCAATTTTCAGAAGCTTTTCTTGAATTATAAAGGGAAACCTATCTTGAATTTTCCCTGGACGGCATTTAGCTTAGTCAGCACGTTCATGGACATCAAAGAACAACATCCATTCATGGAGCGTATCACGCCCAGGCCGTTGCTGTTATCATTTAACAGCATGGTCTTACGCAAGATCAGTTTTCGCTCTCTAGGCTATTTTTTAAAGACGGTCTTGTATTATCCGTTCCGCTATTATTCTGATCCTACCTACAACTTGCCGACAAAACTGTTTGGCTTCTTTTATTATCGCGTGAAAAACAGACAATGGGATGAAGATGATATCATCAATGTCTTTAGGAGGAAGAAAAAAAAAGTGAAGCATCAAGTCTATGTTCTGGGCCATGTGCATAAGGTGCAGATGCTGGAGCAGAGGAAGAGAGTGATCATCCATCCAGGATCTTGGAGAGACGAATATGAATTGAATGCGGAGACGAGGATGCTCATGCCAAAAGATAAGTTTTATGTTCAAGTGTTGATTCATGATGATAGTCATTTAGAGTATAATCTCAACAGCTGGCCGATCAAGAGGAGCATCTTTTTGTTTGATGATGTTCGAAAGCATGAATTAGCGTATATCTATCTGGCTGCTCAGGAAGAAAAGTATGAGCCTCAATGGTGAGGTCTCTTTTATTTATATTCTGGATGTCGACCGTTGTACACTTATTTCTCATCAATAACATTTAAATATCTGTGCTTTCTCAACAAGTCAAGGGGTGTTATCTATTTTAAAAAAAGCCATGAAGAGGAAAGAGGAATCAGCGAAGACTACTTTTAAAGATACTCTTCTTCAAGACACTCCTCTTAAAAATACTTCTCTTCAAAATGTAACTCCAGATGATCATTCCGGCATCGCCCTTGCCATCGCTGCCGTGCGGGAAAGTGATAGGAACAATCTAGAGCAACGAATTCATCTCTTTACGCTAGTGAAGGATAGTGTCCAAAAACCATCGGAACAGAAAGCTGATACTTCTCTTCCTAAACTCCCTAAACTAGCTGATGTTCTTGATGATGCAGATGATGCAGACTCTCTTCAAGATGATACCGATGATACTTTGGTGAATGTCCGCTATTCTTTCCATGATGAAGAATTGGCAAAGAATTTCTATAAGTCTGCTTCCATCGATTATCTGAAGCTGTTTTACGGTGATACCGGAAAAGTTCCTCCACAATTTGCCCAGGACAATGACTATTTTACGGAATCGGTAGCAAGAGATACTGATTCAGAGACGATCCAGACGCATGAGGCGGAGAAATCATTTATGTCCGTGCAATATGCCACGATGCTTGGCGCTCATACCGCTGTTCATTTTAAAGACAGGAATAAATTAGACATGTGGATCAAATTCAATAAGGACCTTTTTGGCATGTTTGAACATAGTGTTGCTTTAACAAGAGAAATTGATTATGCCAGGAGGGGTTGAAAGGTGGCACAAAAGTATTTCTAAGAGTTTTCTTGCTGAAATGTCACCCATAACTTTTTATATCATTTAAGTATAACCTACTTATGAAAAAAGAGGCTTTAATTCTAGCATCATCATTACTCCTCTTATCTCTTGCTGGCTGCTCCTTTCCACCATTTCAAGATAATAATGAAGGTGCTGGCTCTTCAGATCCATCTGTAGTAACTATTGGCTATATCGGCTGTTCTAACACGAGAGAGACAGTAGAAGGCTATGCTCATCTTGGCGGCAAAAAGATGTGGGATTCTCAGCGAAGATATGGTTCCGGAACGATTTTAGATTGGTCGCAGAACGTAGAGGAAGGAAGCAAATATTGGGATGTTTTTGATGAGCTTTTAGAGAAATATCCTAACACCAATACTATCTGGTTTGAGCTTTGCATCATGGATGAAGATCGGGCAACAAGTTATGAGCACGCTGCTTTAATCCTTAGTGAAATTAGGAAACGGATTCCAGCAGTTACTATTTATGTCTCTCCATTAGCAGACTATACTGAGGGCATATGTGAAATAACGGGGACGTTTGGTTTAGAAAAAGGAAAAGAATTGGCTAAAGAGCTGGATGAAAAGAATGAAGATGTTCTTCCCGGACCAGTTTTAGGACCGATGACACCTAAAGATACGGCAAAAGATGGCTGTCATCTGAGCAGCCCTGATGGAAAAAGAAAACTGGGAAATCAGATGCGGCTGTTCTTTGATGCAGAAGAATATTCTGCCGATGAAGCATCTATAGGCTATATCGGCTGTTCCAATACGATGCAGACTATTGCCGCTTACTGGTCGGGTGATTATGGAGGAAAAGGCGCTAATTCTGGTGATGATCTTCTGTGGACATTTTATGAGGATGAGATTCACGAATATGATAGTGGTGCCGTCGTGGATTGGTCAAGAGGAGCAGAAAATGGAAATACGTTTTGGGAAACATTTGATCGATATTTAGAAAATAACCCTAATACTAAAGCGATTTTCTGGCAGTTATGCGTTCGTAAAGAGGAACCAACACCTTATGAAGAAGCTCTTCCTGTCCTGGAAGCAATCCGGGAGAGGATACCGGGAGCTGTCATTTATGTTTCTCCCTTGCCGCCGTATACGGATGGAGTATGTGAAATTACGGGTACGTTAGGCATTGAAAGGGCAGGCGCATTGGCAGAAGAGCTTATCGAGAGGAATGAAGATGTTCTTCCTGGGCCAATGTTGGGGCCGATGACTCCTGAAGATACTGATGAAGATGGCTGTCATTTAAGTGAAGCGGGCATGCAAACCATCGGGAAGCAGATGCGAGATTTTTTTGGTGGACTGGAGAATAAGGCAATTAGTGACATAGAGAATGAAGTAGCAATTATAGTCGAAGAAGGCAGTGATGAGCAAAGCGATGAAGCTGTTCTTGAAGAACTGTCCCCTGAAGAGCAACTATGGAGTGATCGTATTGAAAAAGCCATGGCTGCTACCTCTTGTCCTGACGCGGCTCAACCAACATTTCCAGATTCTTATTATCTAGGTCCTTTAGTAGACACTCATCTCCATATCCCTTCGATTCCTGACTGGTCAGCCGAAGAGGATGTAGAAATGCAAGGTCGAGTTCCGGAAGGCCGTTTTGGTGGTCCGCAAGCTCTTTTAGGATGGAACGTCAGGATGAGCGACATTGCCTGTACCTTAACATCTGAAGGAACTCGCAACAATTTTGCCTTCTTTCCTGCCTATGAAGGAAAAATATTTCCTTATCAGCTAGAAATGTGGAACAGAACGATGGCGCAATATCCAGAGTTATTCACACCATTCATCATGTCTTCCGGGGATGACAGCAATCCTCAGGGCTTTCCTACCGTTGATGCAGCAACATTGAGGGAAATGCTCTCTCTTTATCCAGGCTTATTTGAAGGGTATGGTGAGATAGGTCTTTATGCGCGAGAAAATGGCGGATCTCCAGAACTTCCTCCGGATTCTCTTATGCTGCAAGAGATCTATCCTCTCGTTCGGGAGAACAATCTTGTGGTCTATTTTCATCTAGGAGATGGGCATAAGGATACCTTTGAAAAAGTGCTGGAGCAGTATCCAGACATCACGTTTATCTGGCATGGCGATCAGCTTTCTGTCGAAGAAGTTAAAGATGTTTTGCGGAAGCATCCTAATGCTAATTATGGAGTTGACGAATTTTTTGGCGGGGAACGAGAAATTTTTGAGCTGTATGTCGGGAAGAGCAAAGAAGAATATTTAGCATCTGCGAATAAGAATTTTGATAAGATCATCAATCAGGCCATAAATCATTGGGAATCCCTGATTGAGCAGTATCCTGATCAAGTCACCTGGGGCACGGACCGAGGAGATGCAGTATGGAATTATGATTCAGATGTTGGGCAGATGCAAGTGAAGATCGCCCGAGCATTCATCGGAAAACTGGATAAGGATGTTCAGGAAAAATTTGCGTATAAAAATGCGGAGCGCCTTGTTTCAGGCTAAGGTAGTTGTTGAGAATGAAAAATATCACTAAAAAAAAACAAGAACGTCCTCGTGCTTCTATTAAAGATCATCTCCTTCGAAGTGTTCCTATGGTTCAGCAGCAGGCTACGGTGAAGAGTGTTTTAAGCATGCTGGAGAAATTTGGCAAGAAGCATGACAGCGTTGATTGTATCTATGTTATAGACCCTTCCGGCTCATTCCTTGGTTTTTTTCATGTCAAAGAGTTGTTTCATCGCCCAAAAGATGCTCTTGTGTCATCATTTCTGACAAAAGGAACAGTTACTGCTCACTTGGAGATGGAGCTGGAGAAAGCTGCCCATCTGGCACTTCAGCATAACTTGATCCAAGTTCCTGTGGTGAAAGACAAGAAGTTGATAGGAGTTGTTTCTTCGCGGGAGATTTTGTCGACGATCAACAGGTCACTTCGAAAAGATATCTTCCATTTTGCCGGTATCCACCATTCCCACCTTGATTTTCAGGACAGCATGGAGATCCCTTTTTTTAAATCAGTACGGCATCGCCTGTCCTGGCTGATCGTCGGTTTTATCGGGGCGATGCTCATGGCAGTATACATAGGCTTGTTTGAAGAGACGCTCACTCATTATCTGATCATCGCTTCTTTTGTCCCGGCTATCGTTTATATCAGTGATGCCCTGGGCACGCAATTCCAGACGATCTTTGTGAGGGACTTAGCGATTATGGGAAAAGAGCTGAATGTCCGGCTTTATTTCATTCGACATCTAGGGATAGGTTTGTTCATCGCTATGATCATTGGGCTGATCATGTTTTCTTCCATCTGGCTGATATGGAGACAGCCAAGAATCGCATTTATTATCTCCTTAGCTGCTTTTATCACGCTGCTGATTACCAGCTTTACTTCATTGTTCGTTACCTTATTGATCCGGCGCTTCAAGTTTGATCCTGCTTTAGGCAGCGGTCCTATCGCTACGATCATCTCTGATATGACCTCCGTCATCATTTACTTTGTCATCGTGGTTTTGTTTATTTGAAAGAATGGGTTATATCTTGTCGTTTCGCTGTTTCTAAGGAGGAATGTTTTTAAGTTTGTGACTATTTACTTTCTTTGAAGAGGTATGGAAGAGCAACGGCCAATGATAAAACCAGAAGAGATTAAAATAGAGATCATTAGTCCTAATTATAACATAGACACATTTCAGTCTTACGAAAAAGAACTGGTTGATTTCTTGAGAGAAGATGCGCTGGAAAACCAAAAACAAAGATTATCCATCACCTTTTTGTGGTTTTATAAAGATCAGTTAGTATCGTATATTTCTCTGCTGAATGATAAAGTAAACCTGGAAGGCGATTTGAAAGAATTCTTCAAAGAGAAGGGAATCCATTACAAATCTTTGCCTGCTTTGAAAATCGGCCGTCTTTGTGTTGATAACCGCTTTCTACAGAGAGGTTTAGGCAGATTAATGATACTTTTGGCAATCCAGATGGCAAATGAAATAAACCGGACAAAAGCGGGCTGTAGATTTATCACACTAGACGCCAAAAGAAATCCAGATCCTAAATTAGATTCTATCCATTTTTATAAGAAACAGGGATTCAAAGCGTTAAAAGAAAGGATAAAGGGAACAACACCAATGTATGTCGATTTGAAACTCATCGAGGAAAGTTAAATTTAACGTTCATGGCGTCATGCAGTAGCTTAATGCGTGCTTTGGACGGATTTCGCTGCTCTTCCAATACTTCTTGGATAAATCTTCGTGCATCTTCTCCTCTCAACGTAGGAGTTGCTCGGATTGGTTTTGCCATAGGGTTAGAAAAGGAGCCGTCTATTTAAAATTAACTGGCTGTTTTTGATTTATTTGCATGGTGGTATGGTTTCACATATTTTTATGATATCTTCTAAATAAATAATGGATTATTCCTCCACCTATCGCATATACTATTCCTTGAAGAAGAAAGGACAAGACCACACTTATTGATGGAAACAAAATAGACAAATAGGTGTAAATGGGAAAAAAAATGTAGAACAAAGTACCAAAAAGAGGAATCCCTGTAAAAGCAAGAATAAACAGAAGCAGCCCGCCAAGAGATCCAACTAAAAAACCAATGAGCATCCCTTTAAGGTACTTCTGCCAGATATCTAAACTCCTCTTCATAAAGTTTAGTATCTTCTTTTCATTAATAAATGTTTGTTCGATGTAGCGCCACTAACTTCCCATCGCAAATTATTTAAACCACCCTCTTCTTTGAAGGGAAAATAAGTAGTAAAGAATATTGAAAAGAAGTATTGAGGAGGGATATTTATGATCGAAATCATTGCCATGGTTGTTAGTTTATTAGCGTTAGCATACGCAGGTTATCTTTCTTGGACCATTTTAAAGGTAGAAACAGGTACTGAAAAGATGCAGGAAATCGCTGCAGCGATCAAGGAAGGGGCGATGGCGTTCATGGCCAGGCAATACAAAACGATCGCTATTTTTGCCGTGATCATTGCTGTCATCTTAGCCGTATTATTCCCTTGGCAGGTGGCTGCTGGATTTATCATCGGAGCGCTGCTCTCTGCGGCATCAGGATTTATCGGAATGAGCATCTCTGTTCGCGCAAATGTAAGAACGGCTCACATTGCCCGGAAAGGATTGGCTGAAGCATTATCATTAGCATTCAAAGGCGGTTCTGTAACAGGAATGGCCGTTGTCGGTTTGGCTTTGCTTGCCGTAAGTGTTTCTTATGCTCTATTTGATAAGAATCCTGCATTATTAGTTGGCCTAGGCTTTGGTGCTTCGTTAATATCTCTCTTTGCCAGAGTCGGTGGTGGCATTTACACCAAAGCTGCTGACGTAGGCGCAGATCTTGTTGGTAAAGTAGAAGCTGGAATTCCTGAAGATGATCCTCGAAATCCGGCAACAATTGCAGATAATGTAGGAGATAACGTAGGAGATTGCGCGGGAATGGGTGCAGATTTATATGAAACGTATGTTGTTACCTTATTAGCGGCGATGCTTCTTGCTTTATTGCCTTCTGTTTCTTCAGCTTACAACCAAGCGGTCGAATTTCCGTTGATGTTAGGTGCAGTGGCTATCATCAGTTCCATCATCGGCACGTTTTTTGTACGGCTAGGAAAGTCACAGAATATTATGGCAGCATTGTATAAAGGCCTGATTGCTGCAGGAATCATTTCTGCTGCTGGTTTTCTGGCGGTAACTCTTTACACCAACAATCCTCTGAACCTTTTTTATGCTACGCTTGTCGGATTATTTGTGACGTTAGGAATAAATGTCGTTACGGAATATTATACTAGCACAAAATATAAACCTGTCCAAAAGATTGCGGAAAGTTCGGTAACTGGAGCGGGGACAAACTTGATTTCCGGCTTAGCTTTCGGTTTACAGTCTACCATCATTCCTGTCCTTCTCATCTGTGCAGGTATTCTGGTATCTTACTGGTTAGCGGGGATTTATGGAGTAGCTATTGCTGCCGTAGCCATGCTTTCTCTGACAGGCATGATCATCGCTTTAGATAGTTATGGGCCTATTACCGATAATGCTGGGGGAATCGCAGAGATGTCTGATCTTCCTCATGATGTGCGAAAGACAACTGATGCGTTGGATGCGGTAGGAAATACGACGAAAGCAGTCACAAAAGGATATGCTATCGGCTCTGCTGCCTTAGCTGCCTTAGCTTTATTTGCTGCCTTTATCCATGAAATTAATCTTGATGGGATGGCTGAACAGTTTACCTTTTTGATTACTGATCCAGTAGTATTAATAGGATTGTTCATCGGCAGTTTGCTGCCGTTTGCCTTCTCTTCCCTCTGCATGACGGCAGTAGGAAGCGCTGCTCATGAGATAGTGGTAGAAGTACGGCGCCAGTTTAAGGAAATTAAGGGTTTGATGCAAGGCAAGGCAAAACCAGAATATGGGAAGTGTGTAGATATCGTCACTAAAGCAGCATTGCATCACATGATCTTGCCGGCTGTTATTGCCGTAGTTGCTCCTTTAGCTGTGGGTATGCTGCTGGGGATCAAAGCTCTAGGTGGCTTGCTCATTGGAGTTATTCTGTCAGGATTGTTATTGGCGCTGTTCATGTCCAATACGGGTGCTGCCTGGGATAATGCCAAGAAGTATATCGAGCAAGGCAATTTTGGCGGAAAAGGATCAGATGCGCATAAGGCAGCTGTTGTTGGGGATACGGTAGGGGATCCGTTCAAAGATACGGCCGGGCCAGCTCTGAATGCGCTGATCAAAGTTATCAATACCTTAGCTATCGTCTTTGCACCATTGTTTGTGGCGTATGGGCTGAGGTTGTTTTGAGTTATTTTTGAGAACGTTTTTTCTTCTCTTTTTTCGGTTAAACTTTTTTTGATGAAGAATAAGAAGCACTATTCCTATTTTTTGTAGCCGAAGATTTGATCATATTCTTTATGGTCGACGATGTTTAAGACAAAATCAATAATCTCAACTTCATTTGATTGGATCGTATAGATTAAGCGCCAATAATCGGAGAGATTTATACGCCAAAGATTAGTGATGCCATACTTTTTAAGATGATAAAAATGCGTGAAACCGCTTTATTAACCACGTATTTTTAGCATGCAAAAATTTCGCCCTAAAGGGTGGGGTTTTACACCCAGCGAAATTTTTTGCATAGTAATCAGGAATCAAACTCTTCTGGACCTGCTCTCCTGCGAAAGGATTTTGTTGAAGCCAGCCTTTCACTCGTTCAACAGAGCGAAAAATAGATTGGTGAACAGAAGATGTCACTTCTCTTTGCAGCTCATCACCAACAATTCTATTTAACTCATCATATTCCTCTGCAGCTTCTTCAGACAGAATGACTTTTATCTCTTTTCCTTTAAACTTCATAATTCTGTTCCTCGAGCAATAGCTTCTCGCAGCTTTGGATGATCATTGTGAGTCCAAAGAATCCCCTTGTGCCCATCGATGATACATCCTTTTTCCTCAAGGTATTCTAGAATTACATTAAGAGTTTGGTGCATGACTTGGGTAGGAAGTCTCTTCTTTAGCTCTTCTCTACTTATCGTTGTTTCTGCTTCTTGGAGTATTTTCTCTACCATCAGCACTGTTTTCAGGTTTGGATAATGAAGTATTTGTTCCATTTTGTATAAACTTATCCTATAAATAGTATAAGTATATATAAACCTTTTGTTGTTTTTCTGATGGTTTTTTGTTGGAATATTATGATTCTACTTTTTTTAATCCGGCACAATCGATAACGTCGGGAATTCCGTATAGCCAAAGTACTCGTATCCTTTGATTACATCACTAAATCTCTTTACTACTTCTTCCAAGACTTCCAATAAATGGCTCAAATCTCTTACAACAATCTCTGTCTCAAAATCTGCTCCGCCGATGGACTTATTGATCTGATAAAAATATTTGTGCTGCTTCAGATACTCAAATAACTCCTTATTTCTTTTCATGGAATTCAATAAAAAATCAACCCTATATCCTTGATAACCCATCTTTTGCAAGTTAGGATTTATTTTATAACCAACAATAATGTTTTCCTTTTCAAGCCGGATAATTCTTTTTCTTACTGTTTCAGATGAAACCTTCAATTGTTGGGCAATCTTTGTCAATGGTTTTCTGACGTCAATGGCATATAGCTGGATTATTTGCTCATCCAATTCATCCACGTCAGCAAGTTGGCCGCTTCCATAAACTCTTTCAATAACTTCTGTCTTTCCGTCCATGAAAAATCTCTTGTTAAAATTATGGACTGGCGCGTAGATGGCAATCTTACTCTCTGCAATTTTATCTTTATACCCTAACAGAACATCATTCCATAGTTGATGAAACTTATCTGTTGACTTTACGCCCATAAAAAAAGCAAAATCCCATTTCCCATGAAGGACTGTTGTCGTCCAAACATTTTCTTTAATCTTTATTTTTTCATAAAATTCTTTTTTTTGTCCTTCCGTCATATTCTGCCATCTTAAGTACACACGAAAGGTAAAATACCCTAGCTTTGACATATCCACAATAGCACTACATCCCAGAATGATCTTCTCGTTTTCTAACCTATGGATGCGAAAATTAACAAACTCTTTTGATCGTTTAACCCTTTTGGCAATGGCTGAAACCGGTTGCGATGAATCTCGTTCCAGCTCAAAAAGGATCTTCTTATCAAATACATCTAGCTTCATTTATTGCTTAAATCCAATAATATTTATAAATTTATTGTTAAAGATAAATATATTGGTAAAAATATTTATATATTGCTCTGTAGCTCCTGTGGAGTTATGACTAGCATCATTGATTACTTAACAACATTTGAATTAACAAATGATCGGGAGAGAGCTTTTTTTAGAACTATTGCTTCTCTTCTTGCTTCAGCAGGAAGATCTGTTGTTGATGGTAGTGTAAACCTCTATCAAAAAACGCCGGCAACGGTAAAAGCTGGGATTGTTGCATCTGCGGTAACAGCAGGAGCTATTCTAGGATATCAAGCACTGACACAGACTACCTCTGATCGGGCTAAATCTGAGGGTACGACTATTTGTATAAATTATTCTGTCGAACGTGCTCCTCATGCAAGCCCTTTAGATGTTTCAGATTGTGTTACTCCGGAAAGATTAGCTGAGCTTTATCAAGATCCCTATGTAACAATTCGTAGTGGTAGGCATCCATTTGGTTTTTAATGAGGTACATCCAAAAATACTATGATACAAAACAGCATGAGAAGATTAGGAATTGCAGCAATAGCGGCATTGTCATTGTATGGTGCAGTCGACTTGGTTAGTACCGTTTATCGCCATCTAACTCCGTCTGAAGAAGCAAAGCCACAGGAGAGATACCAGCTCTTGTTAGGATATTGCAATCCCGAATTAAATTCCTGTAGAAGTGCCATCCCCCAAATTACTCTGAGAAGAGAAAGTGATGCTCGAATGTTGTTGGATGTAACCTTTACCAATTATTTTGGGAGTAATAGGCCTTATATTCATGCTGTATGGACTGATCCGGAATTATCTGACATGTTAGGTGGGGAATTATCTGTAGTTGTTACAGGAAGTCCGAGATGAAGTATTGTAATCTTCCTTAATTTACGGAGAGACTATTTCTGCGCATTTTAGCATTAACTCATTTGATTAACCGCGCATTTTTACATTAGTTTATTAAATATATTAAAATATGTAGGAATAAGCTTAAAATAGCTGAAAATTAACCGCGCATTTTGACATTTATACATTAAAAATAATGCGCATTTTGACAAAGTTTAAATAATAGATAGTTTTTTACTCACTTATGAAAAAAGTTAATCCAAAAGTATTCTCAAAATCCCGGACAGATTTAGCTGGAGATATATTGTGTAATTCCCAGAGTTCAGAAGAGGAAAAAGATGAGGCTTTAGAGATATTGAGCAACTGGAGAGGTGCACATAGCTATCCCCTGCATGTTTTTAAACAGCGATTAAAAAATGTTTCTGAAAAAATAGATCCCTCTGCATTATCAGCACAGCGACTAAAACGTGTCCCTTCTATTATAAAGAAGCTTAACCGGGAATATGGCGGTAAAAAAGCCACGATGAAATTAACTCAAATGCAAGATATTGCTGGATGTAGGGCCGTTATGTCTAATGTATCATTGGCAAAAAAACTATATTTAGATCATTACATAAAGGGTGATATAAAACATAAACGGGTAAATGAAAAAGATTATATCACTCATCCTAAGAAAGACGGGTATAGAAGTATTCATTTAATTTATAGATATCATAGTGATAAAAAAGGAAGAATTAATTTCAATGGGTTATTGATTGAAGTCCAGATTAGATCTAAGTTGCAGCATATATGGGCTACAGCAATTGAAACTGTTGATTTTTTTACAAGACAAGCGATAAAATCAAATCAAGGTCAAGAAGATTGGGCAGATTTTTTTAGATTGGTAAGTTCTGCATTTGCTAAGTTTGAGGGGTGTCCAACAATACCAGAAACACCAACAGATGAAGAAGAACTCTACAAAATGATTAAGCAAAAAGAGATGGAGCTTCAGGTTAGAATAAAGATGAATCGTTGGGCAAAATCACTCAAGCTTTTTGATAATTTAAAAAATAAAAAGAATTTTCACTTTTTTCTATTGGAATTAGATACCATTCAAGAAAAACTAACTATCTCTGCATACTCCAAAAGACAAGAGCAAAAAGCTATCTTCGATTATGCAGCGGCTGAGAAAAAGATTTATGGCAGGGGAGAGTATGATGTTGTTCTAGTAGGTGCAGATACTGTTAAAGATTTGAAAAAAGCTTATCCCAATTACTTTCTTGATACTAAAGAATTCCTAATTAATCTTAATAAAGTTCTCAATAAACATTGAGTTCTAATTATACTTATCTAATTAATCCCGTCGTAGATTCATTTCCCAACTTTCAGCATCTCTTGATACGCCGGCATCCACGTTTCATAGATCATGATCAAGTGCTCGTAATTTCTTATGACGTGGGGAAAATGCATTCGGAGATCATTAATTATCTTGTTAAAATGCTGATAACTTTCTACGGCAAATTCAAATTCAACTTCCCAAGGGGCTAAGCTTCGGATGTAATAGAGGGAGTTAGGATGCCTTTTCATCCATTCAAATAATGCTCGTTCATCTTTCTCTGATAATGTCCTAAAATAAATAATAGCTTTAAAAAATTCTAATCCTAATTTATTTAAGTCAACTGCTATCCTATAGCTCAATATAATCTCTTTCTCCTCTAATTTTCTAATTCTTCCCCGAACTATCTCAATAGTTGAACTAACTTTTCGGGCTAATTCAGCAAGAGGAACTCTGGCATCATTGGCTAAGATGTTCAATATTTTAGAATCTACATCATCTATAGTATTATGGACAACATCTCCTCCAAAAACAATATATTGGCCATCTTTTGAATCGGTGAAGAATTTTTTGGTATATTGTCTCGTATCTACCATCGTTCCAAGGATTTTACTTACAATAAGATGCTGCCATCTTGAAAGCAAATAATTTATTTTAGTGAAATAATCAGGTATATTTTTGGATAAAATAGCAAAAACAACATCAAAAGCGCCGTCTGAAATCCCCATCCAATAAATGTCTGGATTTTTTTTTAGCTCTTCAAAGAACTTCTCTCGTTCTTCAGGAATATTTTCTAGCTTTAGATATACTTTAAACATGTAATATCCTAATTTGTTGGGGTTTATCGAGGTGATGAATTTCTCGATGATGCCTCTTTTTTGCAATTGTTGAATCCTATATTTTACTGATTCTCGGGATTTATTTACTTTCTTGGCTAGGGCAATGTTGGAAATGCGGCAGTTCTTATCAAGTTCTGCCAATATTTTTCTATCCGTTAAATCTAGGTTATATTTCTCCATTTTTGTCCAAAAGTTGTATTTTTATATAAATCTTTCTATAAAACGGTTAAAATTATAAAATAAGTTTATTATACTTGTAGTCACTATTGGGTAGTATGAAAATTGATTTGATTCAGCCAAGACACAATTATGCACCCAAAGAAGGAATAGGGCATATCTATATGCCCACTTCTTTGTTAACCGTAGGAGCAAGACTAGTCAATGCAGGAGTTGATGTCACATTTCATGATGAGAATATAACCCCTGCACAAATCTCCTCTGATTATGTTGGCTCTAATCTGTTGGGAGCGCCATATATTCCTGAAGTGATACAATTACAAGATCGGATTAGGAAGGAAGCTGGAGAAAAAACATTTTTTGTTGGTGGGCAAGTTGTTTCCGGATTAACTTCCGATCAATTGCAACGACTATTTGGAGATTCAACACATACGGGAAATGATGATTCTACATTAGCAAGAGTTCTGGGTATAGGTCAAAGAGCATTGGTTTCTCCAGAGAAAACTTCACTTATTCCTGCCTATGAACTGTTAGGAGATGCGGCAATGAAAGAATATCTTTCCAGAGAATTTTCTTTGTATGTTTCCCAAGGATGTGAAAAAGCCTGCAGTTTTTGCGGAGCGGACAGAACAACAAAAAATCCATTGACGGGGAAAACCAGGAAGGTCAGCGAGCGTTATAGAGATATTGGCATCATCCAGGATGATTTGAAGTATTTGGTAAATACGGCAGATTCATTTGGCATAGATCATTTAGATATGTATATGTCTAATTTAGATGTATTCCAGACGCCTGGCCAATTGCTCCGATTCGCTTATGCTGTACAGGAAGTTCAGCAGGCTAATCCCAGTGTTAAGATCAATCTTCGTGGTTTAGCGACAGTGGAGCATTTCTTAAAAACGAGAAAAGGCATGCCAAAAAGTATTGAAGAGCTCGTCAAAGCCGGCTTCTATACTGTTGGCTTTGGTGTTGATGGCTGGGGCAAAGAGGAATGGGCTGCCTTGAGAAAAGGGCATAATACTGAAGAAGGCTGTTTGGAAGCAATCAGGTCTACAAGAGAGGATTTTGGCATCACTCCAGAAATATTAATGGTATTTGGCAATCCCAGAACAACTAAAGAAAAGACCATCAGGGCAGCATTCGAAGTGACTGAAATGGTCGTTGAAGAGTATGGCGCAGTTCCAAGGCCGCATGTTTCTAAGGATTTTATTCCGGGAAATGAAGGCTGGATGGCTTTGGAATATGCTGCTGCCATAGAAGATTTACTGCAGCATCCGGAATCATTTCAATCCCTTGATTTTACGGCGCTTCCTTCTCCGTCAACGCATCCTGATGAAACAGTGAGGGCATTAGCCACAGAATACTTTTTGAAGATGTGCGAACTACCTGGGAACACAACGCTGCATGTCCAGCCAATAACTCCAGACATGACTCCTGAGCAAGTGGAAGCAGTGCGGCAATTTAACCAAGGAAGATATGACCGGTAGTTTTCTTGCATCGAAAATGCTGTTACTGACATCTTTTTACTTTCTTGACCATTGATAATTCCCTGCGTAGCATATTATTTTTTGGAGAAGTTCCGTAGTTCAAGGTATGGAATTATTGAGGTAGATTTATAAGTTTCAGATTGTTTCCTTTAGTCATGGAAAAAGAGATAAAATATCCTACTGTAGAGCAAATCATAGAGTACAACGTCTTGGCTATTACATTGATAAAAGTAAAAAAAGCTGATTGTCCACAAGTCCTCAGCCATGCAAGGATAGAGCTCATTATTAAGAATTGTAAAGAGCTGGATGAAAATTTATATGATAAAGCAGTGTGCTTGTTGAAGGGAATAATTCAATTACACCCATTTGCGAGCGGAAACAGAAGAACGGCGTTTGTTGTTGCAAAGGAATTCTTGAAAGAAAACGGAGGAAAGTTTAATATAGACGATGACCCTAAACAAGCTAAGGTAATGTTAGGGATACGCGAAAAATATTATACTGATAAGGAAATTAAGGAGTGGATTCAACATGGAAAAATCAAAGAGTTCAAAAGATTTGAATGAGAAACAAAAGTATAAGATTGTAGTAGAAGAAATAAATAAGTTTAATGATCTTATCAAAGGGCATAGAAAAATTCTGGAAGCTATCGGTAGTTTGTAAATTATTTATCACTATAGGATTTTGATCTTTGCATCACCCTGGTCGGTGCACAATCATCTTGTTGATCTATGTACTAAACTGTAAACTATTCCTGATGAACCATGTGTTTGTCTTTTAATGAGATGAGTAAATTTTTATAATTTTGTTGTTCTTCTACTTCACATTCATAAACTCAAATTCAGAATAGCGATGAGGTTTAGCGATCTTATACCCTAATGCCAGCATCTTTGCTTCATAGCCGTAAAATTTTCCTTCCTGAACTGCCGTGCAGCGTGGAGAAAGTTTCACTTCTTTTTTTTCTCGATCCAAGAAGATAGGATAATCCCCACAGACTTTTGGCCTGTTAGGATTCTTATAGATGGAACATTTCCAGTCTTTTAAAGAAGGGCAGGGCTTATCATGCTTTCCCATGAATAAGGAATATTGGTCATCTCCTATTTTTGTCACTTCTGCCGTTTCTTTTCCTTTGGTGACTGCCTGGAGTTCAACTGTGTTTAGGGGAAGAAAGCCTTTATGGCAGCAAAGAGCATGGCATTCTTCATAGCAGAATCTGCTGATAGAATTTCTGGCTTCTGCGGTTAGTTTTATATCTTGATCTGCCTGGGACATGATGATATACTCGCCCAGAGAAGAGTTAATAAACGTATCTGAAAGAAATGCCAGTATAGAAATCTATTTATAATCTAGCCAGCTTGAATATTGAAGATGATTCTCTCTGATAGAACAATACAGGAATTTATTGAAAGAGGAAAGATAAAAATCCTTCCTTCAGTAGATACAAAGAATATTCGGCCAACCGGCATTAGGCTGCATCTTGGTGATGAACTGTTGATTCCTTTACCTTCACAAACTATCGATCTCTCTGCTTCTCCTGAAATACAATACAACAAAATAAATATCCATAAAGAGTGGTATATCCTTCAACCGGGAGAATTTGTTCTAGGTACAACAAAAGAGAGCATTCATTTAGCAGAGGGCATTGTTGGAAAGCTTGATGGAAGAAGCACGTTTGCGAGACTGGGCTTACTGATCCATTGTTCATCTGATACTGTTGATGGGAACCATGAGCATCCCAGAGCCATCGTATTAGAAATGAAGAATATCGGGAATTTGAATCTCAAAGTGAAATCAGGTATTCCCATCGCCATGATCCTCTTTCATACATTAACAGAACCAATCCAGCAAAAAAGCCAAGCGCAATATGCCCATCAGACGGGTGTTCAACCGGCAAATTTAAGTGGTCAACTCAAATAAATGCATCTCTTTTCAGATCCTTTTCATGAACATCCAACGCATAAAATACAAAGACATTGAACAGCTTCCTCAGTTTCTCGGTAAAGCCAATTTCAAACAGCACTTTCAAGGCTCTTCTCCTGCTCCGTTTATCGGCCGGTTTGGCTATCCTAAAGTGAATATCGGCTTTCTCTCTCCCCAATTATCGGGAGATACATCCTATTACGATGCCCCCAAAGATTGGAGTCAACAAAACGCTTCCATCACCAATATCGCTTCCTTAAGATATGGCTTAGTTAATTCCAGAACGCAAAATAGCGTGAAAGATCTTTCCAACTCTAGCAGGTTTTTAGAGATCATCCAAGAAGTGGGCATGGCTTCAAAGCCAGTTGAATTAGAAGTCAGCTTGAACAAGGTGCCTCGGCTTGATGTAAAGATGGAAAAGGAAGTTGCTCCCTTTGGTCCTGCTTCAGGATTACAAAAAGCGAGAATTACGGCTAATGCCAAGGTAGATTCTCGTGTGGAGAGAGTTGTCTCTGATACGGACTTAAAAGCAGCTCCAGGAATCATTAGCTTATATCAAAAAGGATTTACGGAACATTTTCTGGCAAAATTGCTCTCTGTCGGCAATACAGGATTGAAGGAAAACCGAAAGTTAGTTCCGACGAGATGGTCAATAACAGCCGTTGATGATACGCTGGGGAAAACCATGATCAAGGAAATAAAAGATTATCCTCTTGGTGATTATCAAGCCTATTTTGGCGGATCATGGGGGAACTATTATCTTATCCTCTGTTTCCCTCAAGTTTGGGAATATGAATTGTTTGAGTCCTACGTTAACTATCAGATCAACCCTTGGAGCAAAAAAGGATATTTCTATTCTACGGACTATGAGAGTTATGAAGGAAGAAAAACATATGCTGAAGAGACGGCAGGGGGATATTATGCTAACCGTTTAGCCGTTGTAGAAAAATTGAAGGAGATCAAGCGCCAAAGTTCCGTTTTAACGCTACGTTTTATCACGTCCGAATATAACATTCCGTTGGGTGTATGGGTCTGTCGGGAAGCGAGCAGAAAATCGTTAGCAGAAAAGCCGCTCACGTTTTCTTCCCAAGAACTGATGCTGAGTTATGCTCAAGCCCTTATCCAGAAGAAGTTTGGCTTTGACCTTACCATATTATTGAAAGAATCAAAGCTGTTAAGGGAGAAGAAGGAACAGAAGAGGTTGGGAGAATATTGTTAAGGATTTTCTAATGACTAAAATCCTTCTAAAACTTAAAATATCTAATCAGCGAATCGAATCATGTTAGCAATTTTCATGGCCGGCAGTTACTATTTTTCCAGAATGAAGAAACTTTATATACTAAACTAGTTTATCACTTTTTGCTTTTATGGGGGTACCATGGCAGCAGTGGGAGGTGGAGTTCAGATGAATATTGATAGGGAATTTGAGGATTTTGTGAGGAAGAATTATAAAAAACTTACTCAGGCTGAGCGAAAGATTTGTGAGCAGTTAGGCTTAAGTGTTCCTTGTTAAGTGTTAATGGCTGTCATCGTGATCATGGTGTTGATCGTGATGGGCTTTGCTTTTTTCTTTTCCATCTTTTCTTTTAAAAATCCAGGCAGCGATGATGATAGCAGCTCCAAGAATAAGTGAAGGGATGATATAATTGCTGTCTTTAACGATAACTTGTTCAGGATACTGATGGCATTCATTATCGCTGCCACAATAGCTATCGTCAGAGCAGTCTGCGTTTTTATTACATTCCCGTGAGGCAAGATTGACTAGAAATAATCCTAAGAGAATAATCACGAGGATGACGGCAATAAGCCCTATGCTTCCTTTTTTGTCCATGAATTATGCTGGATAGGGGCTATTTTTAAATTTTCTGGAGTTTAAGCTCATTTATTGGTGCGGCTTACCTCTTAACTTAATACGCCCTAACCAGAAACATTTATATGTCCAAAGCTATTCATTCCAGGCATGAAGAAGCTGTATGAGATGTCCTGGTGGCAGAAGATCTTCAAAAAAGAGGTTAAGAAGAAAAGAGAGGATGCCTTAAGCAGTATTACTGCCGTCCGGGAATTCTTAGCTGAAGTGCCAGATCAGCTTAAAGCGATGAAGCCTTTACTCTTGCAGCTTGAGGAATTAGAAAAAGAGCGTCTTGTTGCCAAGCCCAGTATTGTTAAGCTGAATCTTGAAGCTCAAAGCGACGTCTTTGAGAAGTTGCTGGATAGGTATGAATTTTTCCAGGATGATGTGGATATCAATGGGTTAAGGATCAAGCAATTGTCTCGTGACTTTCTAGAGCATGCTAAGAAGGCTGGATTGAAAGAGCTCGTTCAGGAGAAACTTAAAACACAGAAATGGAAATGGGGATGGTAGGAACATATTCTACCTTCACATTCTACCCAATAAAAATCTTATGCTTATCTTTGCCTTCCAATTCTAGCAAGATTCTTTTAACGACAACCTGTTTGGGGTTGGGTAGTAATTTTACTCTGGTTTTCAAATCTTCAAAGCTCTCAAAGGGCTTCTCTTTTCTTGCTTCTAAGATTTCCCACATGTGCTTCTTCCCCAGTCCTGGAAGTAATTCTAGCTGGTGCATCCTCATAGTTAATGGCTGAGCTTTGTTAAAAAAATCGAGGAATCTCTGCTCATTCTTATCAATTTCGGTTTCCAAGGCATGGGGCAATTCGCTTCTAGCCGTAGAGGTCAGCTTATCTAAGGGTATCCTTCCTTTGATATGGTGGATCTCATCCCGCTTCCCTTCGCCGATATATACTTCAGCATATGGTTGAAGGTGCACTCCTTTCTTAGGAACCAATTCTAGCAGCGTGAGATGTGTTGTTCCTAAAGCTTGCGCTATCGACGTCTTCATGCTTCCCGTTTCAAAAGCATAGCCATGCTCTAAGTAATCGAGGATGATCGCTTGCTCTTCACGGACTTGCCTCTGCTGAAAGTGTTCCATTTTAGTGGATTAATAAGTTTAAGTTTATTAAGATTATGGTTGTTGAAGCGGAGAAGATTTGCTTTGGTGGAGAGAATTTGCTTTTGTGCTGTCTAAATCATAAAAAGACTTAAGAAATTTTTGGCAAAGCATCCATTACTTCTTGCAATCGTCGTTGATAATAATCGCTGCGAACGTGGCTGCCATAGGTGGTAATAACACTTAACGCGAGTGGAAGGTCTTGTCCTTTTACCGCTAAGGCTGCGGCACTAACGATTAATGCTTGATAGAATTCGAGGTGACGCCGCTCAGGGGGATATGCTGCTAGGGCAGTTTTCTCCTTTTCCGCAGCTTGAGCATATAACTCTCGTGCAGCTCTGGGATTAGTATGAAGCTCTCGTTCTGCTCTCAGCGCTAAATCCTCGGATTCTTCATGATTCTTTCCCCATAAGCCCTGACTGTTTAATTGGCCAAACATAGTTCTTTCACCTCATCTTCATTCCTAACCTCGTAACAACCTCAGAAAAAAACGTTAAACAAAATCTTTAACTACGCCTACAATTGCTTCCTGATCTTTCTTGGGCAAGCTTAAGGGGTATGCCTGTAAGACGATCTTTAAATCATTGGCAGTTGTGGGCAAGAAATTGATGATATTGGCGATATGCTCTCCTTTCAATCTTGTCAAGTCCAGAGCAACTAATTTTTTGTGTAAATCTTTCTGCTTGCTGGCAGATAAGGTTACAAATGCATCTAAGTATTCTTTTGCTTTGTTGGACAGAAAATTCATCTCTTTGTCACGCTGTTCGATATGTCCTATAGCTTCTTTTACTTCAACCAGCGATAACGTTTTCTCTTCAACGAATAGTGGATTTGCCATATTATAATCTCTTTAAGTGGATAGGATGGACACAGACCGTCTTTTGCTTGTCGCCATCTTTGATCTGCACTTCATAACATTCGCCTTTCTTGCCTTTAACAACGCCAGACAAGCCATGAAACCGTGAATGGAAACGCCCTTTAGTGACTCTGGGGCTTATTTTTAAGCCAACAGTCTCTCCTGAATTGAACACCTGAAAATACTTGCTGAGAGAGAGCTTGCCTTTTTCCCGAAGGCTTAACTTGAACTTATATCGGGTTTTCCTCTGCGTCGTACCGATTCTTTTTACCATATTTACGCTTATGTTCAGCGATTGTTTATAAATCTTTTGGGGGTGTCTTTGGGTAGCTGCCTTATAGCTGTATCCCTAAAATTCAGCAAGGCTTTTCTGCCGTTTCTTGATGGATATTATTTCGCTTATCTTCAGAAAATCCTGTTTCATCTGCTCGAACAGCTCTGGATTTCGGCCAGAGTATAAATACGATGCCGGATGAATGACTGGTATGACTTTACTACCATTCTGATAATCAAATACTTTTCCCCGGAGAGAGCTTATGCCTTTCTTTCCCAAGATACGCTCGGTAGCAAAATTTCCGATGGTGACGATCACTTTTGGCTGCATGATTTTTAGTAATTGATCCAACCGCTCACGGCAGTTATTGACTTCTTCTGCTGTCGGATTGCGATTATCTTCCGGCCGGCAGAGAATAGTGTTGGTGATGAAGATGTCTTCTCGTGCCAAGTTGATGGTAGCGAGCAATTGGTCCAATATTTTTCCAGACATGCCGCAGAAGGGGATGCCTTTCTGGTCTTCTGATTTCCCTGGAGCTTCCCCTATCAGCAAGACATCTGCCTTTTCGTTGCCAACACCGAAAACAACTTGTGTCCTTGACTTGCATAATTCTGGACAGCGCTGGCAATGAAGGTATTCTTGTTTCAATGCTGGAATAGATGGGGCGGCCATACCATGAAAAAACAGACGGGATTTATTAAATTTGGGATGGTAAAAACAGAGGTTGATTTTAGGATGGTGAATAAGAGGAATTTCTCTGGCAAACAATTTTAAATAAACCCTCAAACAAGAGCATCATGTGGCAAGAGATAAAAACTGGCAATGAACGAGTTATCGTTTATCAATTACAAGATTATTTTCCAGAAGGTGTATCTCGTGCAGGATTTTCTTGTAGGATGTTTGGTTCTCGTGATGTTGATAATCAAACTCCAATTTGGATGCAAAGAAGCAATCCGGCAAAATTAGATGCCATCGTTGATCATGAAGAAATAAAGTATAGGGTGGGAGTTGAGTTTTATCATAGAAATTTATTGGAGCGGGAAGCATTAGCTGAACAACAGAGGTTTCTTAGGCAGGGGTATGTTCTGGGAGAACGTCCTCCGGAAGATGATATATCCTTCACAGCTCGCAATCTGAGGGAGATCATTGACAACATCCAGCTGGCTCGTGATAGTTATTGGCTTCGCTTTCTGCCATGCCAGCGAACTCAAAGACGAGGTGCTAGAGAATCCAGAGCCGATCGCCCACTGGAGAATAAAGAGATAGAGCTTCTTCTTCCTTCCATCAGAGCAATTATTAAAACTTTGGAAGGTGTTCCATTACGAGAGCCGTTTAGCTCTCCAGCGTATTATTTAGGATTAGTCACTTCTTTGATGGATAAGCATGGGCTTGAATGAAAGAAGCATCAGCTTTCAAGCATTAAATTGTCCTATACCTGATTTTTTAGGATTCTCTTTTATGATTTTCTTAAAGAATAATCAACTGCGCATTGGACTATTATTTCCGTAGTATCAAATAATTTCACGTCGGTATGAGTCTGGTTGATGGCTAGTGGTATCTCTGTACAGCCCATGACGATGGCTTCCGCCCCTTGGTTCACATAATCTCTGGCAATATCTTTTAACAAAATAATATCTTCCGTTTTCTGATTCCCTCCCATAACCCGTTCAATAACATGATTTAATATTTTTTGCTGTTCACTATTTGGTGAAATTAGTTTGAGATTAGAATCAGCAAAGCGCTTTTGATACAGCTTCAGCTTGTTGGTGCTTTCAGAGGAGAAAAGCCCCACTTTTTTATATCCATATTTCAGAACTCTTTTTTTTGTTTCCTCAATGATATTAAATATAGGAACGTTAACTGCTGACTGCATCTCTGGATAATACGAATGAACAGTGTTACAGGCGATAATGATGAGATCAGACCCAGCTGATTCTAATTTTCTTACACCATCTATCAATTGCTTTTTAACAAGCTCTTCATCGACTATCCCCGTTTCATCAAAACCAGCGAGAGGTAAGCTATAAATAATGATCGGTGGGTAATCCACATCTTGTACGGCACCATACTTCTGTTGGGCATATTTTATTATTTTTGCATACAGATTAGATGACGCAACAGGGCCCATGCCACCTAATACTCCTATTGTTTTCTTTTTAGTAGCCATATTTCTGCTATATTGTAAAGAAATTTATAAATTATCTTCTCTTAAATAAGCAAGTTAGAATATACTTTATATCCTACACCTTCTTAAAAGTATAACACGTTTTCTTTTCTAAGTTCCACAGCTGTTTCCAGCCGGTATCACCAACTAAGAAATCGATCTCTTTAACTCCCAGAGAAAGCGCTTTCTTGATCATCTCTGCTACAAGAACTTTACCGAGATTTTTATGAGCAAGATTATAGCCGCTATTCATGACGTAACAGACGTTCTTGTAGACAGCAGAAAAGATAACACCTTCAACCATCCCATCGATCTCTATATTTAGTGTCACCAGCATCTTCTTCTGATGAAGATATTTAGCAAGATTACTTACTCGCTCCCGGAAAACAGGGTCGTGGTAATCTGACTCTGTGCCGAAACGCTCAACATTGAAGTCAAACAGCTTTTCCAGATGGTCGAGCGGTGAAAAAGAGATCTGATACTTCAGGTCCAGCATCTTTTTTAAGTCATATAATAAGTTCTTCCTATGTTTCTTGGAAAAGCCCTGCAGGTGCTGGTGGAAGTCTGTTGTCAAAAGAACGTATCGAAAATCCTGTTCAGGAAAATATTTTTTAGCTTCCGGATACATCATCAGCACTTTCTCGACAGTATCGCCGTTGAGGTCATAGAGCATCGTTCCCTGTGGAATCTTTTCAAGGAATAATGGAAATTCTTCTAAAGGGAACCAGAAGGAAAAATTTTCTACAAAGGTGCTGCCAAAAAAAGTATATCTTTTTTCATGAGGCTCATAGCTTAACGGCAGGAAGCCATTGCTGCTGTAGATAAAATAAGGCTGCGCATCTTTCTCTTGAAGGAGCAGGGCAACATCCCATAGTTCCCAAAGTTTTCCCCCTGGAGAATATTTTTTCCACAGCTTTTTTCCCAGAGCTAAGCTTTTGCTTACTTTTATCGTGTCTGCTGTTTTGGCAACCATCTTCACCTATTGATCATCCGCTTAGAATTATCTTCGAGAATCACACTTCTATTCCTTTTTCAATTCTCTCGTAGAAATCCCCACGTATGAAGCTTATCGCTGTCTTCAACCCAGCGCTCACCTATGTCATCCCTATAATACATGTGGGGGATATTGATGAGCTTGATGCGGTTATAGGCCTGCTGCCGAGCTTGAGCCATGGATTGACCACAGCCACAGACGACTAAGGCTACACCGGTGTTTCCCGTGATGATCCATTCGCCGTTCTGCAGCTTGATATCTTCAAAGTGCACTCCTTCAACCGGCTTTTTGAAATAGACGATAGAATCTTTAGACTTTACTTCAAATGTTTCCGGGTCGTTGAAGGGGTAGGGTGGAACAACAATCCTTATTCCTACCTGAAACCCTGCTTTGACTTTCAGCTGAGGTTTTTTTCCTTGCGCTAATTCCCATAAGAAATCTCCCATAGGCGTGATCATCCCTTCCTGCTGGATAAATACACAGGGGTAGCCGAACCTGCTCGTAAATTCTAAGGGGTAGATGCCTTTGCTGTTGACGATGCAGTTTAAGTCAATATAACCACAGTAGCCTTCCGTCGCTAGTGTCGCTTCCATCTTTTTTAGCGTCTGGTTGAATAACCTGTTGGGCTCTGACCAAAACATCGATGTTCCCATCTCTCCGGTAGAAGGCCCTAAATTTCCGGGAAGAAGTTTTTTGTGCTCAAAGTTGATGTTGATAGGGGAAATGAACTCTTTTCCGTTAAAGAAAACTCCTACGGCTATTTCGACACCAGAAATCTTTTTCTGCAGCTGGAACTCGGGAATCTTTTTTGACCAGGCTTTGCGGTAATCGTTCATGACTTGGATGACATCACGGCCATCCTCCTCTTCGCCAATGAATAACAAGCCTTTCAAGTTTGCTGCTTCACCACATGGCTTTAAGACGTATTTTCCAGGATGCTCCTGCACAAAAGCAATGGCTTCTTCAAAATTGTCAAATGTTTTTGAGGGCAAGATGGGTATGCCATGGCGTTTCAATTCCTGCTGGCCAAAGTCTCGGTCATCTTCCAGCCGATCAGTATATGGAGACCCTCCCACGACTAATTTTCCGGCCTTCCTCAGCTTTTCAGCTTTTTCTCCCATCCCTAAAGTATCATCAAAGACAATGACATCAGCCCAGTCTACTTCTGCTTCCCAGTCATCGATGATATCTAAGAAGCCTTGTCCAACTTCCTTCCTTTCCGGGCTTTTGATGTAGAACTTTACTTCATGGCCTTCTAATTTTATCCGCCAGGCCGTATCAGGGATAAGGCTGTCATAGGTGACAAAAAGAAATTTTTTAGGGTCTTTGGTGGTTTCGTGGTGGATATCTTCTATCACCACTTTTGCCTTTCCGTTTGTTTGCGATTCAACCATTCGATCGTTCAGTGTTGGAGTAAAGAGCTACCATTTAAACTTTTCTAGTTCTGGAGGCGTAGTTACTTTTAGCCTTTTGAAAAATTTTCGTTGTTTATCTCCCTCGGCTGGTCATCTCGACGTACTTACACTTGCCGCAGACAAACCTGTTGCTATGGTTTGCTAAGAACATTCCTGGCCCGCATTTTGGGCACGTCCTGTTTTTCCGCTGGATAGATTCCCCGGAAATAGAATATAACTGATGCAATTGCTTACTTGGTTTTTTAGATGGTGCTGCCCCCTTTTTTCCTTTATCATCTTTTTTAACTGCTGCCATTGTTTACTGATTCCTCCTTCTCTTAGCTGGAAGATGCTGCCGCTTTTTCCTCAGCTGCTTTCTTTGCCGCTTCTTCAGCTTGCTTGCGGATATGTTTTGTCGATACTTCTCCTTTCTTTCTAGCTTCTGGAGAATGATACGTATAGGCTAAAAAGGAAGCCCTTTGCTCGCTGAAATGGGTAGCGATCGTCTTGATCGCCACGACGGATGGATCAACTTTCAGCTCTTTTGCCAATAAAGAAACAACATCATTGTTGGTGGGAGTCGACCCGTCGAATTCTAATGATCCTTCTACCTTTCTGCGGTCTAATAACGGATTTTCAACCTTGCTGGTAATCGTTAATTTCATAGTGGTATAACCTCATTTTGCCTTTTGGAAGGCACTATCTTACTTTTATGGCGTATTCCCCTTTCGTTTTAAGATTTACTTTTTCTGCAATCAGAGAATGTTGAGCATCATGGATGAATATTCTTCCCTGCCAGCTGGTGGAGAAGCTGTCGCTGCCACAGGAGGGGCAGGCTGGTCCTTCAACGAGCATCTTACAGCGTTTGCATGATTTTTTTTTAGCCATAGTAAATATTAATTATAACCTATTCTGTTTTTTCCTCTTTCTTGCTTTCTTTTGGCTGCTGCTCTTCAAGCCATTCTAATTTTCCTAAGCCTTCCTGTCTCATCGTCAACCCGATACGAGGGTTATTCATATCTTTATAAGATACTGCGATGATCCTAGCTTTGCATTTGTCTCCTACTTTTATGCTTTGATTAGATTTTTTTCCTTGCAGCACTTTTTCTTTACTAAAGGAAACGAAATCATCCATGCTCTGAGAGATATGAACCATCCCTTCGGTTCCGCCGATATCCATAAATGCTCCGAAATCAGTGATATCCTTGATCTTGCCGTACACTAATTCGTTGAGTTCCGGCTTGAAGGTCAATAGTTCAAATTCCGTCTCATAGAATCCTGCTCCATCCCCTGGCACGATGACTCCTTCTTTGACATCACCTACGTCAATAACATTTACGACAAAACCCAGCTCTTTTGAGATGTACTGGTCGTAGGTAGACTTGATATTAGCGAGAACAGCTTCCTTTTTTGTCAGGTTGAACATATTAGGGGGTACACGGATAAAATCCTTGACTTTGACCTTGTAGAACATTTTAAGCTTAATTTAAGCAGGGTATTTATAAATATTGCGGTTTGGAGTACGTATTTAGTTCAATAAAGAAAATAGTGGCAGGTCGGAAAATCTAGCCTGACTTTCTTGATAAGCAATGATTGAGCTTTGATTTTAAGCTAAAAGTCAGGCAACTAAACAGGTCTTACGAAGCTCTCAATATATTTTCCCTCTTGACCTTGCCACTATTTTTAACCGAACTAAATACGTACGGTTTGGATCGCTGGGTTTCCCTTAAGCTATGGTCTTAGGAGTTATACTTGCCCGATTTAACTGCTTCTTATCCCTCCCAGAATGATGCTCCTTACTATTCTCCACAGATAGTCTTGGTCTGTTTTGAGGGGATCAACATCCCAAGAGTTGAGATATTCTTCGAGATGTCTGATATGGCTTTCAAAGTTAGGGGTGGTATGGTGGGCATACTGTACTCCCATCAGCCCAGGCTTTTGCTGAAGCGCTCTTTCCATGATTGCAGGTGGGTATCTCAACCATTCTTTTTCAGTCTGTGGACGAATCCCCACCGGTTTAATATCTCCTCTTGCTAAATTATAGAATTGTGGGAGTTCATCGATCCAGTATCTCCTAAGAAATTTACCCATGGGTGTTATTCTTGGATCTGATAATGGATGCCCATGGGAATCAAAACCATCAACTAATTCGACAAGCCTTTGGTCAGCATCTCTGTCCATCGTTCTAAATTTATAGATATCAATAGGTCTTCCATCTTCTCCTAAACATTTCTTTACATATATGATGTCCCCAACCATCGTATCGCCGTTCAGTTTCCGCAATCTTTATAATTCATTCCCTTCTTGCCAAAAAAATGAAGCATCTTCCAGAGAAATTGGCGCTGGCAACCCTCCTTTTAGATGATGATGTGGATAATTTGCCAGCTGCCCGGAGAAACTTTCGAAGATATGGTGTTTCTATCTCTCCTGAGGAGATGGGATCGATCTGCCAGGTGGCTGCTCCTTTGTTCTTTCAGATGAAAGGTCAGGATGACCCTCTTTCTACCAATTATCAGCTGATCTTTTTGGATATGGCCAGATCATACTTGCAGAGGGATATCTATCTTTTTCATACTGCCTGTGAGCACTATCTTGCTGCATTCTTTGAAGAAGCTTCTGGAGAGCAGCAAGAAACAATCCACTACCACTGAGAATTTATTGTTCTTTCGTCTATTCTTCTGTCGACTTCACTACAACTAAAATTCATTCTGCTGTTGCTCTGCTTTTCAGCCGAATCTTATTCGTATTCCCGTAAGGAACTTTTTCGATGATGCCTTTAGCTTCCAGATTCCTCAATTTTCGGGATAATTTTACTTTGGAAATGCCTGTATGCAGAACTAACTGTTTCTGCCAAAGTTCTCCTTTCTGCAAGAGGACTTCAACAATCGCTTTCTCTTCTTCAAATAGATTTCTGGTGACGTCAGAAACATTTGGAGCGTCTTTTTTCTGGTGGCGATATTCTTTTTTATCTTCATCCTCTTTATCTTTTGTATTGTCTTTATCGTCCGCTTTTCTTTTTTTTCGTTTACCAGTAAGATAAAAAATTCCCAGAATGATGATACCCACAGCCATCATTATTCCGATCGTTTTCCAATACTCGCCGATCTCTCTTGGCGTGTTGTAAATGACTAACAATGCCTCGCCAGCAGATACGTTCTGCCACTCTATCGACAATGATTTTCCGTCCGTGGTTATTTCTCCATGAGGAATGACCGAGCGCTGGGGAGAATTTGTACTGTATTTCAATGTTGCAGATTCAGGAAGGTGAGCAGTGATGGTATTCTCTCGCGTATTGACGTTATAATTTACGATGAAAAAAGAATCTTTTGTTTTCTCTACATATGCCTTGGTGATATATTTTATGCTGACAGTATTAAATAATGGCCCGGAGATGATGACGTTCTTATATAGATTGAGGTCAATCACTTGGAATTCTAAACCATTTACTTCGATGGCAGTGGCATCACTTGGTAGAACTAATGTTAATTCAGAGGTGAAATAGCCTAAGTCATACTTTTCCTCAACGATGACTTTATCTGCAACGATAGTATATTCAGCGCTGTAGCTTTCTGCATCAAGGCTGAGAACACTTGGTGATAATATAATCAGCAGGATGATAACGAGAGGCAGCCTTCTATCCATGATTCTTCTTAAGAGTGACAAACTATATTAACTTTTTGGCGGTATTTTTCATTCAAGCATCTTTGCTCTTGCTGATCTCTTCTTCAACACTCTTCCGCACATCTTCTTCTGTAGGGAAAGCTTGTTCAGGATCGTTATAAGAGCGCAGCAGCATCTTTATTTTAGCTGTCAAATAAGCAGCATCTTCCACCGCTTCGTTACGATAGCTTGCTTCTTGAGGAAAGACATACAGCAGCTTATTGATCGCTCCTTTCAAGAAAAAGATCACAGGACTCATGCCCCAACGGCCTTCCCATTCAGTCATAAACCAGGCATCCATAAAAATAAAAACATCTCCTTGCTGGAAGCGTTTTGGTCCTCCTGGAACTTGCCGGACAACATTTTTGACATTTTTGAAATGGATCCTCAGCTTGATCATCAAGGTAACATAATTGGTTTTTTCCTTGTAGGGGCGCAGCTCGACGTAAACATCATACCCCTCATCAGTAACTGTATCTTCTGCTCTCTTCTCGCGCTTATGGTATTTTTTATCCTGAAGAGCTTTGTTGATTAAGTGAAACACTTCCTCGATGACAAAGTAGCCGTGATGCTCGATCTCTCGGTTATTGACAACCAGATTTCGCTCATAGTGGGTTTCTAGCATTGTGCTTTCCTCAGGATTGGTAGGTGTACTTGAATGTATTGAGATATGTTTTCAGCCGGCTATGGAGATCTTCCACATCTCCGGTGATCCAAGCTTCCATCTTCTGGTAATGGTCTTTGAAAAAATATTTATGGGCAACAATAGTAAAGAACCAGGTGAAGGGCTTCTTTGTCCATTGGTTATTCCTATCTGCCAAGACATAGCCGTCAAACAAGATGGTCAATTTGCCTTGGTTTAATCGTAACGTTTGCCCGTCATGCTCTACTTCCACATCTTTAACATCGATCATATTTACTTTAATGTGCATGATGATCTTATAATAGTCAGAAACACTTTTCCAGGGACGGAAGATCTGATGGATCTGCTTTCCTTCCGGGGTGACTCGCTCCATATTCATCTCTTCGTGCCAGTCCCAGTGCTTGGTGAAGAACCAGGAAGCGATGATGTTGTAGATCTCCGCAGCATTAAATAAGCCTTCATATCCCAGCTTCAAGTGGTCAACGACGAGGAATTTTTCGGACATCTTTTATTTCTCCCTTTTTTGCTGTGTTGTTTTCTCTGTGAATTTTAGTTGTCCCTTTTCTTGGGGATAGAGCTGCTGTTCAAACTTCTTTTTTCCGAAAAATATCCAATATAACGTCAAATTAGCGATGACTATCAAAAACAAGACTAATGCTGTTTCCATACGGAGAGATAGAGCAGAATTACTTATAAATTATTCGTTACCTACCGGAGAAGGTGTGTTCTTCGTCCATACGTTTCTAGAATCGTTTTTTCTTGTTCGGGATCCATTTCATAACGGCCTTTCTCTACTTTTCTGACACCTATTCTCTGCATAAATCCAGTAAATGATCCTAAGGGGATGTCATATGTTGATGTGATTTCTGTGAACGTCCAGACTTTAGCAAGGGTGCCTGATCCGTTTCCTTCTGAAGATACATTATCTGCTAGGTTATCTGAGGGAGAGTTTTTCACTATTTTTTTTTTCCCCAGACCTAAGCGGTTGATCCTATCGTAAAGGCTCTTTTTGCTAATGCCAAGGCGCTTGGCGGCCATATTTTTATTCCCTTTGGTATTTGCCAAAGCGGTGAGAATACATGAACGCTCAGTCTCTTTCAAAATGTCGTAGATGGTTCTTTCCTGTCTTCTTTCGGTTGTTTCTGTAGTTTGAGATAAAGATGTCCAATCATAATTGATGTCCTCTGCCTGAATTTCACCTGCTCCTCGTAGGATGATAGCTCTCTCCACGACATTCTCCAAATCTCTTACATTGCCACCCCAGTCATAGAGCTTCAGCTTTTCCTGTGCTGCTGGAGAGATGCCCGTTACTTCTATTCCATGATCCTGGGCATATCTTTCTATAATATATCTAGCTATCAGGGGGACATCATCAATCCTGGCGCGCAAGGGAGGAAGTTCTAGAGGAAAAGCATTGAGGCGATAAAATAGGTCTTGCCGAAAAGTTCCTTTACTCATTTCGTCTTCAAGATTGCGGTTTGTCGCGGCGAGAATTCTTACATTGACAGGAACAGGGGTATTGCTTCCTACCGGGAAAACTACGCGCTGCTGAATCACTTGAAGCAGCTTTGCCTGTAAATGGGGGGACATTTCTCCAATTTCATCAAGAAGGATAGTCCCTCCTTCAGCAGCTTGAAAATATCCCTTGTAGTCTTTTATTGCGCCAGTAAATGATCCTTTAGCGTGACCAAAAAGCTGAGATTCTAAAACTCCTTCCGCAATTCCTGGACAATTTACGGTAAAGAATGGTTTTGCTCCACGGCCATTTCTGTTGTTGTAATGAAGAGCAGCAGCAACCAATCCTTTTCCCGTTCCTGTCTCACCGGTAATCAAAACGTTGGTTGGCATGTCCACAAGGCGATTGATAAAACCATAGAGTTGCAGCATTTCAGGAGTTTGACCAACAATAGGCCCTTGGCCATGTTCTATCATATATCGGCCAGTCTCTGGAGAATAATGTCTTATTTCTGCCATCTTATAGCTAGAAAATCACTCATTTATAAATGTGATTGCAACAAGTATGTATTAAGTTCTACAACAAAAATAGTGGCAGGTCGGAAAATTCAGCGAGACTTAATGTAAGAAGTAGCTTGATGAGTGATAGTTTAAGCAAATGGTCTCGCAACTAGCCTTGTTTTACAAAGTTCTTAATGAATTTTCCCTCTTGACGTTGACCTGAGCGAGCAAGAAGCGAGCTCTTGCATTTCAGACCACTATTTTGACCGAACTTAATACATACTGCAACAATCTTGTCGGAGAAGGAAATGAAGTTTGCATTCTCTTTTCATCACTAAAACATTAAGGATAATCCTACCTATTCTACCACCAAAAACTTTAATAAGCATTTGGCAATTACTGAGGTAGTATAGGGGGTCGGCATAAAAGATGGTGAAAAACTTTTTCAAAGTTTTACTGAAGAAACTTTCTATGAATCCTTTCGCTAAGAAAAGCCATGTTAAGCTAGGTCTCTATGGTCCGCCGAACGGGGGAAAAAGTACCTTAGCCAACCGGATCTGCCAGGACTGGCTGGGAGAAGAGATGTCCTCCGTTTCTCATGTTGCTCACGAAACGAGAGAAATAACGATCAAAGAGCAAGTGAACATCAAAAATAAGAAGGGCAAAGAATTGACCTTTTCTGTCGTTGATACTCCAGGTATAGCTACAAAAATAGATTATGAAGAGTTCCTTAAGAAAGGGCTGAAAAAAGCGGATGCTAAAAAGCGGGCCAAGGAAGCTACCAAAGGAGTCATTGAATCTATCAAGTGGCTTGATGAGATGGATTCTGTCGTCGTTGTCCTTGATGCTACGAAAGACCCCTATTCCCAAGTCAATATCACCATCATCGGCAATTTACAGGCAAGAGATATTCCCGTATTGATCGCGGCAAATAAAGTGGATCTAAAAAAAGCAAATATCGAAGCGATCCAGGCAGCATTTCCCCAATATAAGATTGTGGGCATCTCCGCAAAGTATGGGAAAAACATCGAAGAGTTCTATGAACAGCTATTCCAGCTGAACTAGAACTATCCTGCCTTGGCCATAAGAAAAGCTGCTAAAAAGGTGCAAGCGCAAAAACATTTAAAAACATAGAAACTATCCCTCAACCTAAAAAGAAGTGAAACCATGGTTACTTTCCAATTTATACCGTATCAGGAAGTGGAAAATCTAGGTTCAGCTAAACGTGTCAATAAGCTGCTGAACATCGTCAAGGAAGATAAGATTGTCATCATGGAAGGCCGGCTGACCAAGCAAGAAGAGGCAGATCTTATTGAAATAACGATGGAAGAGATTTCTCCCAAATTTAAGGGGATAGAATTAAGTGTTGTTTACCCTGACAAGAAAGACCAACGCCCGATGCAGAAGATGAAAGGTGTTTTTGCCAATATGCTTCTGGGAGATAGGATGGGGCTGACCATCATCGGCCCGGCTTCTGTCGTCAAGAAGATCGAAAACAATCCCGATCGGATTGAGCTGTTTATGAACGAGGGGAACGCTCCTAGATTTAGAAAAAGAAGGCGTAACCATTAACGATGCCACACCAATGCGTGCGATGCAGTACTCTTTATCCCGATGGCTCACAGGAGATTCTGCGCGGCTGTACTTGTGGAGCAAGATTGTTTTTCTACATCAAGAAGAAAGCTCTTGAGGAAGGGAAAGAGCTCATCAACAATTTGACGGATGAAGAGAAAAAGAATATTGAGAAAGATGTTGCAGAGATCGTCAACATCAAGCAGGAAGATCCTGATGCTCCCGTTATTCTGGATATTGAAGCCATTCGTGTCTTAAAGCCAGGGAAATATGAATTAGACCTAGTTCATCTGTTCAAGAAAGATCCCTTGATCATCAAGTTAGAGGAAGGGAAATATATCATTGACTTGCCGCAATTATTTAAGAAAGAAGATGATAAGGGCAAGAAAGGGAATTAGTCTTTACTGATTTTTTCGGTTGTTTTTTTTTGCTTCTCTGCTCACATCTTGCTTTTCTGTGCTTTATCGGAGATGATGGCAGAATGGCCGGAAGGGTCTTCGATGATGATCTTTAATTTCTCCCTGCCAAGAATAACGTTATTTAATTTCTTGATCATGTTTTTTGCTTTTTTCTTTGCTGGCTCTTCATCTTCAGCGTCAGCGGCAGATTGAATTATCTTTTTTACTCGCTCAATCAACCCTTCAACGTTGGTGATGTATCCTTCGGAGACTGGGCCTGGCTCAATGGTGATAATATGAGGAATCTTTAATGTCGCTTCTCCCGATTTCACGATCTTGATGCTCATGTCTTCTTCAGCTTCAACTTCAAAGGTATATTTGCAGGGGTCTTTCGTCTCTGCCGGCTCGACGTCAGATCTTCTATAGCCGCAGCCTTCACATTCTGCGCATAAGACAAAAACTCGGCCAAAGTGAGGGATATCTACTTCTTCTTCTCGTAACGTCAGCTTCTTCTCTTCACAAAAAGCGCAAGGCTGGTTTTTTATTTCTGCCATGGACCAGAAAAAGCGGAACTGATTTTTAAAGCTTTCTGAGCTTGAGGATGCTGGAAAAAGAGCAGGCTAGAAGTTGCCGATAAAGAGGAAATTTTTATAAATGGTGGTCAAATAATCCTTGAAGTGCACCGGTAGTATAGTGGTTAGTATGTCGGCCTTCCATATAGGAAGTGTCTTTTGAGGCTCTTCTGCGAAGGGAGCCGATCACCCGGGTTCGAATCCCGGCCGGTGCATAGTTTCTTTTTTTCTTTTCAATAAATCTTTTATATTCGCAATAATTCCTTTTCTCATCCAACCATATTCGAAAGAAGAAGTTAGGCTTGTGAAATCCGCGTGGTTAGCGCTAAGCTGTAAAACTTGTCTCGAAAGTTTTGGTTGGAGGATTTTCTTACTTGGTCAAACCATCGATTCCTGCTGTCCCGGCGGCTTATATGCTAGAGCAGAATCCTTTTCCCAAGCGCGGCGCAGCACTTTATTATGGGTGAATAATCGCCAATACCTAAATCGCTCTAATTCCTGATGGCTGATCCTGTTCAAGTCTCCGAATCTTCGTACTTGCAACATCCTTTCGACGATAGAATGAGCGTGCTGTTCTGATAATAGACCAACAGATTCTTCATTTCCTGAAGAGTACTGTTCGCCAGATGACGTATGCTGTTCCGAAGCTGATTGATGGGATTTTTCTAATGTCGTGCCATAGCCCCACATCTTTTGGTAGTCAATGGCCGATACCTGCTGAGCGTGCTGGAAATAAGCTATCTTTTCAATGAGACGGCTGTATTTCACACCTGCTTGTTCTTGCTCTTTCTTTTGCAGCGTTTCATCGGAAGCTGATAATAGAGATTTTTTCTTTTCGGGAGTTCTGGCTGTCAAAGGCTTTTCTTCCTTTAATTGCTGGATAGCCAGAAATAATTCTTCATTGAATGACGTGTAGCGCTGCAGATCTAATCTGGTCCTCTCTTTGTCTGGAGAGCGGGAACTTTTTTGTTTTGCACCTTTTTTTTGGTGATAGAAGGTAGAAACATCCATCATCCCGGCAACGATCCTATCCAATTCCATATGAAGAGAGAAAGAAAAACTCCTTTTATATTTTGTGGGTCAAGGAATCAGACCAAGAATAAAAAAATATTTATTTTTTATAACGAAAATAGTGGCAGGTCGTAAAATCCAGCAAGGCTTACTCTGAAAGTGAATGTATTCCCATAAGTTTTAAGTGGAAAGCCTTGCAACTAGACTTGTCTTACGACGCTTTTAATGGATTTTACCTCTGGACCTTGCCACTATTTTTAACCGAACTAAATACGTACATAATAAAATTATTAGGGGCATGCCCTCGGTCGAATATACTTGGCTACTGCAGCTGAACCCTAACGGCTTCTCGGACCTGCGCTCCTCTGAACATGGACAGTACAGGTTATGGCTGCTTTCTTCCGAATCTGACCAGATTCCCAGCATCGCCATCCCAAAGGACAGATCGTCAGCAAAGACGCCAGGACTGCAATAACCCCGTAAACCCTTCCTCAGGCTTCGGCTCCGTGTAAAGTCCGTTCACGGTGACAACGCAGGACTAGCGCGCCAGCCTAGCTTACCCTAATCTCTAGCTTGATTCCTGCAAACTTATATAAAATTTTGGGTAAAAGTTGTTCTTTGTGGTTTTTTGTTTTTTTTCAGAATTGTTGTATCTTCTTGATCGTCAATTCTTTGAAATCACTTATGATCATGTCACAACGTGAAAGGTTTTGGTCATCATTAAAGCCATTTCTGATCCCAATACATCTCATCCCGGCATTTTTGGCAGCAAGAACTCCGTTATGGGAATCTTCAATAGCTAAGCATTCTTTGGGATTTTTCTTTAATTTTTTTGCCGTGTAAAGATAAATCTCCGGGCTAGGCTTTCCTTTGCCGCCAGAATCTTCCGCGCTGATGATCAGCGTGAAAAATTTGCTGATATCAATCCGTTCGAGCAGCCAATCAATCCAATGCCGTGGAGATGATGAAGCCATGGCAATGGTGTATTTTTCTTGGTTCAACCGCTGGAGAAGGTCGATGCTGTTGGGTAATAGTTGTGTTTTCTTTTGGTAAATAGCAAGGGCTAATTGGTCATAGCCTTTCAAAAACTCTTTTTTGCTCACTTTCATCTTGAATTCTGAGACTAAATATTGGTAGAGGTTATCAACGTTCATCCCAATGATCTTTCTCTCGTGCTTGCTGTTCCAAGTGGGGATAAGCTTTTTTAAGAACGGCATTTCATCTTTCTGCCAGTACAATTCTGAATCTATCAAGACTCCGTCAAGGTCAAAGATGATGGTCGTTATCATAGAGGTGATTACTTCTTTGAGGGATATAAATGTTTTGAATTGTTGCTTTGCTTTGAAACATATTTCTGTCAAACCTCTGCCAAACATTTTTATAGAGTCCACAGAATTCTTCAAGAACATGGTGGAATTGATCATTACCGAGAAACCTTCTTCAGCAAAAAAAGTAGCGGAAGCTTTAGCGGAAGGGAAGCTTGACCAGAAACGGTCAAAACAGTCTTCCTATTATGAGTTGACTCATGGGGGGAAAAAAATTATCGTCACCTCTGCCGTCGGGCATTTGTATGGATTGGTTGAAGATAAAAGAAATGGTTGGAATTATCCGGTGTTTGACATCCGCTGGGAATCATCTGACAAGTCATCCAAGGATCTAAAGTATGTTAAAGATTATATTGATACCATTACTTCCTTAGCAAAAAAATGCGATGAGTTTACGGTAGCGACGGACTATGATGTAGAGGGAGAAGTCATAGGGTTAAATGTCGTTCGCTATACGTGCAGCCAGAAAGATGCCAACAGGATGAAGTTTTCCACTCTTACCAAGGGAGATCTCATTGAAGCTTATGACCAGAAAATGCATCATCTGGACTGGGGGCAGGCATTTGCCGGGGAGACAAGGCATAAATTAGATTGGTTTTATGGGATCAACTTAAGCCGTGCGTTAACTGCTTCCGTGAAAGCAGCAGGCAGCTTTAAAGTGATGTCTGCTGGAAGAGTGCAAGGGCCGGCATTAAAATTGTTGGTGGATAGAGAGCGGGAAATTCAAGCATTTACGCCGGAACCCTATTGGGAAATTTATCTTGATGGTGATTATAAAAATCACGCTGTGGAAGCGAAACACATCAGCGATAAGATTACAGATAAGACAGAAGCGGAACGCATTTTGCAAGTTGTCAAAGGGAAGAAAGAAGCGGCAGTTAGCAAGGTCAGCAGGACGATACGGAATCAAGCTCCTCCGTATCCTTTTGATTTAACCACCTTACAATCAGAATCATATGCCCAGTTTAAATTCACGCCAAAAGAGACATTAGAAATTGCCCAAAGTTTGTATCTTGCGGGAGTCACTTCTTATCCCCGTACCAGCAGCCAGAAACTTGATCCAAAATTAGGCTTTAAAAAAATATTTACCGATTTAGCAAAACAGAGCATCTATGAAAAGATGTGCAAGGAATTGCTGAAACTTCCCAAACTTCAGCCGAATGATGGGAAAAAGACGGACCCGGCACATCCGGCCATCTATCCCACTGGCCTTATGCCACAAGCTCTTAAACCGAGAGAACAAAAGCTCTATGATCTTATCGTCAAGAGGTTTATGGCAACGTTTGCGGAGCCTGCTGTTCGGGAGACGATGGAAGTTATTCTTGCTGTCAATAAGGAAGAATTTATTGCTAAAGGGACGAGAACGATTAAAGAAAACTGGCATGTGTTCTATAAGCCCTATGTGAGGCTGGATGAAATAACATTGCCGGACATGAAGGAGGGCGAGCAAGTCACTGTTAAAGATATCCGGAAGGAAGACAAGGAGACGCAGCCTCCCAATCGCTTTAACCAGTCATCGATCATCAAAGAGCTTGAGAAAAGAAATCTGGGGACGAAAGCGACGAGGGCTGATATTCTTGATAGGCTATTCCAGCGAGGTTATATTGAAGGTGTGCAGATCAAAGTTATGAAGCTGGGGATGGAGACCATCGCCGTATTAGAGAAATATGCTCCGACTATCGTTGATGAGAAACTTACTGCCGATATAGAAGGAGAGCTGGAGAAGATTAGAGAAGGGAAACAGAAGCCGGAAGCGGTCTTAGGAAGGGCTAAAGATATTTTGACCGACTTATTGCAAGACTTTAAGAAAAAAGAAAAAGTTATCGGGAAGGATATTCTCCAGTCCGTTCGTGAAACTCAGGATGAGCAGAACCATATCGGTGAATGCCCGAAATGTAAAGGGAGATTGATGATCAAATTTGGGAAGTTTGGGAAATTTATCGCCTGTGACGGTTATCCTGCTTGTAAGGAGACATTTAAGATCCCTTCTACTGGGATGATCAAGAATTCTGAAAAAAAATGTGAAGCCTGTACGTATCCGATGATCAAGGTCATTCAGAAAGGGAAACGGCCACAGGAATTATGTATCAATCCTGCCTGTAAGAGCAAGATCCAGGCAACGAAAGCAGAAGCAAAATCGGACAAGAAATGCCCTAATTGCGGGAAGGAGATGCTCTTGCGAAAATCATTTTATGGCCAGTTCTGGGGCTGTAGCGGCTTTCCCAAGTGTAAGACGATTGAGAACATCGCCTCATCAGGGATGGAAAAGAAGCCTGTGGAGAAGAGCGGGGATACGTCGCTTGATAAGGCTGCTAATGTTGTATCTAAAGTTCCTGTTGATGATTCTTCTAAGGCTTTAGTGGATGATATTCAGAAGGTTTCTAAGAAAGCTGCTGGAAAGAAGAGTAGTTTGAAGAAGTAATTTGTGAAGACGTAATTTTCTGAAGAAGTATTCTGTCCTTTATTCTGTGAAAATATGTACCTTATTCTGTAAAAAATCTGCCTTAAAGCATCTTCCTTTCATCTTGTTTCACCTTGTTTCAAGGATGAATTAAATATAACCCTCTCTTCTAGATCCTTAGAAGTTTGGCGGATATCTGGTGAAGAGATTGCCGATTATCGTGAAGATATTATCCGGATATCAACAATAGCAATGCAGAGATGCGTTGGGAGGAACGACAATGAAAAAAATGATAGGCTTGTTCATGGCCATGTTGGTGGTGATGAGTTTTCCGCTGGCATTCGCTGAAGAACAAGATGTGGATGCTGCCCTTGAGGCAGCTGTGAATGCAGATGTAAGTGTAGATGGAGATGGAAGTGATAGTGGTGAAGAGACTGATGGCAGTACGGATGATCCGTCAACAGATGACGGGTCTGATGCAGGGTCTTCAGATGGCTCCACTGGTGATGGAACGGCAGATGGAGAAGGAGATGAAACAGAAGATGGCAGCACTGATGGCGAAGATTCCAGTGACTCCGATGAGTCTACTGAGGACGGATCTGCTGACAGTGATGATTCAGCGGATGATGCTGAAGATTCAGGAGCAGATGACGCAACTGATGATGGTGCAGCTTCTGATGACGGCAATGCTACCGATGATGCCACAGAAGATGATGCTGGAGTGACGCCAGACAGTCCATTATGGGGAATCGAGCGAGCATTGGAAAGAATCGATTTGGCTTTAACCTTAAATAAATCAAAAAAGGCCAAGAAAGGGTTAGCGCATGCTCGTGAAAGGTTAGCTGAAGTGCAGTTGATGATCGCTGCTAAGAAAGCTCAGCATGCCGAAAAAGCTCAGCAAGCCCATGATGAAGATTTAGCTGGTGTTGAAGAAGCTGTTGATGACTTGGAAAGCGACGGGAACTCTGATGTAGCCGAAGAAGCGCTGGGTGAAGTGTCTGAAATTAGGGCGAATCTTGCTGCCCATGCGGCAAAAGTTGCTGAAGTCAAAGATAGAATCCTTGCTAAGCAGAGAGCAAAGATGACCCCAGAGCAGATTGCTCATCTGGAAAAAGTCTTTGGAAAGATAAAAGCTAAGGCTGTAGAAAGTGAGCAGAAAGCTTCTGCAAAGCGCGAGAAGGTAAAAACGAAGCTCAAAGCTTTAGGCGAGCTGACAGATGAGCAAGTTGATGAGCTTGTCCAGAAGGTCGAGAAACGAACAAAATCCCAAAAGGACGGCAAAGAAGTTGAAGTCCGAGAGCGTTCCAAGGTTGATGTGAAAGATGGAAAAGCTGAAGTGAAGCAAGAGATCCGGGCAAAAGTAAAAGCTGACCTTGGTGAAGGGAAAGTAACGGGTAAAGCGACAGGCTCTGGCTCCGCTGGATCGAAAGGCGGGTCGGGAAAATCTGGCCGAGATTAAGCCAACACGTTTTTTTTCTTTTTTTTCATATTTTTTTTTGGTTGTTCTCTCTGTTGTTCTCTGAGGTTGTCCAGTTAAATGGTTCTCTTTTTGTATTTGGCCTCTTTCCTGAAAAATGAGAGCATAATCTATTTAAATGGGTTAAGCTGTGAATGGTTATGGATATTGAACTGCAAGAATTTGCTATGCCGGCTGTCAAGGTTGTCTTAACAGATAATGGGAAGGAAATCGGCCGGGGCTTTCTTTATATCATGAAAAATGAGCTTCATCAACAGCCGGGTAAGCAGTCTTTGGTGGGCTATATTGAAGATGTTTTTCTGGATGAGGAATATCGAAAGCAGCAATTAGGAAAAAAGATTGTTGAGAAAATCATTGATGAAGCAAAGAAAAGAGGCTGTTATAAGCTGATCGGAACATCACGGTATGGCCGGGATAAATTACATGCCTATTATGAAAGCATGGGATTTAAGGATCACGGCAAGGAATTTAGGTTAGATCTGTAGATCATTTTTATTGAGATAATTTATCATTAGACAATTTGTCAAAATCATGATATAATCTCTGCATGAATTCTTCTAGACTCTCCTCCTGATTCTCTTCGTTATTTCCCCTTTTATTTTCAAAATGGTAAAAGACCTTCTTGAAGAGCTGCTGGAAGTTTTTTTCTGCTACTCTTGGATGCTCTTTTAACTTGATGATAAATGTATTCCAATCTTCTGTTAGTTGATTGAAGGGAGTGACTCCTTGCTCTTCCGCCCATTCGGCAAATGATTGTTTTTTATTGCTCTCAAACCCTGGGCTTGGGAAATTTGATAGTAAATAATGGATCTTTTCATCATTATAGAATCTGCCTACTGGAAATAGCCGACATCGGATCGGCCGGAATTTATAGATGGTGCAGAGATTTTCCTTGTCTTTAAACTTGCAGCCAAAGCGGTTATGCAATAGGCAGCGGACGATATGGGTTTCGTCGATAGTAAAGAGGGAGTACTTCTGGTGAAATTCTTCGGTGGAGAGATGAAGATTGTCGCAGATCAGCTTGATGTCAAAAGGATAAAGGCCGATCATCGTGCTGTCACAGCACTTTCCACATTTGGTGCATTTAAACTTGAATTTGTTATGTGCTTCCTTCGCTTCGAGAGGTAAGGGCAGTTCCATGATGTGTTAAATATTCTTTTTTATTTTTTTTGTCGATATGAACTCTATTTTTTCTCTTTCTTCACTTTCCACAACTTTAGCATCTCCTCTTCCATGAAATGCATCTTGGCCGGGAAAATCAAGCAATAGGGTGGCTGACCAAAATCGATGGTTTTTATCTCTGCCAATTTTCCAACTTTGATGATGTTATCACTGCCGATCCTAGCGCAGCCTACGACGAGAAGATTATCATGGATGACTCCTTCCTGTTTCACTTTTTCGATCTCTTCCAAACGTTCAATCGCTTCTTTTATCGTCATGAACTTATTTTTTTCTGGGTGAAGATCCAGCAGACAGAGCGTATGCATGTTCAGCAATGAATTTTCCCTCATGACCATATAGGGCGTCTCCAGATGAGGCACATAATCTTTGAACGGAATAGATATTGTCTTGCCATATTTGTAGATCTCTAATCCTACCCTGCCCACAGCAGTGATGATGGAAGCGTTGTTGATGATCTCTACATCCACGCCTTTTTCTTTTGCCAAGCGGAACAATTCTACGTGTGTCGTGGCAGAAAATGGATCGCCGATGACTAAGAAAGCAACATCTTTTTTTTGTGCTTCCTCAACAATCTTTTCTGCTCCCTGTTCGGCAGTTTCTCTGTTGGCGAGAGTTATCTTTTTGAGGTAGAACCGTTCCAGGTCTTCATAAGAGCATTGCAGTTTAGAAGTATAATTCTCCAGATAGATCTTGTCACATTTTCTGACAGCTTCCAGACCTTTGACGGTGATATCTTTTTCATTTCCTAAGCCGAGACCGATGATATAGAGCATGATTCACTCTTTTATTCTTGTTCATATAAACCTTTGTGTACAGTAATGAGTTACCATCTGTAATGAATAGGGTTAAATCCCCTTAATCTTTAAATCACCTTGACCATATACGGTCCTTCTTTTTCATATCCCAGCTTTCTATAATATTCTTTGACGCCAACACCAGAAATGACAATCATCTTTTTCTTGCCCTGAGATAGAGCAATCTCTTCTGCTTTCTGCATCAGCTTCTTGCCCCAGCCTTTATGCTGCACTAAACCTTCTTCTCCTATAGCTGTTGCTGTGCCATAAACATGCAGTTCTCGGATCAAGGCAGAACCTTCCACTATTTCTGGACGGAGATATTCTTTAGGAAAGCGTAGCCGACAGAAGCCGATCAGCAGGTCTTGGCTCTTCTCTTCAGCAGAAATAAAAAATTCTTTTCCTCCGGAAGCAAGGTACTCTTGCACGCTGATAGTGATGCTGTTCCATTGGATGTCTTTGCCTTTGGGTTCCCGGCAGCGGATACATCGACAATGGATCTTCTGTGTTTCAAACATATGTTGGCGTAAATTGGTTCTATCAACACCAGCTTCCCAGTATTTGGTGGGAACATCTCTCTGGACTCTTTGAATTCGGCAATATTCTGGAACAGATTGTTTCCATTCTGCTATCCTTGATGATGCTTCTTCGGTGGTGATAGGTACAAACAGCCCTTTCTTCCATTGGTGGTAGAGTGCCGTTCCCGGACCGACCATGCAGGGATACATCTTGATCATATCGGGCTTATATCCTTCGTCAGTAAACAACTCTTTCATGCCATGGAGATCCCTAGTTCTGTCTGTCAATGGCAAACCCGGCATGTAATGAATATTTATTTTCAATCCTAGATCTCTTAAAATTTGAATAGATCTTTTTGAATCAGCAGAATCATGGCCACGATGAACTTCTTTAAGGACATCATCATATACTGACTGGATGCCCAGCTCTACTCTGGTGCAGCCTTGACGCAACATCTCATTGCCATGCTCTAAGAAACCCCAGTCGGGCTTTGTCTCGATGCATAAGGCTACACATCGCACATTTGCCGTTTCATTCTTGAGCTGTTCCTGCTCTAATGTTGTCTGCGTGGCATGTTTTACCAGTAATGCTTTCTGCTTGATCTTTGTTTCCCTTTCTTGATCATGCATCTCTCCGGGAAGCTCAAAAAATTCTTTGAATTTCAGATAATCAAAATCTCCTTGATGGAAGAAAAGATCAGAAAAATCATTCATCGCCTTGAACGTATCGTAGATAAATTGCTCTTGGTATGTTTTCTCTGTTGCCGTAAATGTTCCCCCCATGACAATAATTTCCACTTTATCAAAGGCCTGGCCGAGCAAGACATATTGCTGCAGTCGGTTAAAAACTTGTAGGTAAGCATCATAATCATTTCGCATTCCCCTCATTGTTGCTGGTTCATGACCAGTATATGACTGAGGAACATCTCCCCAGGGGCTATTTAATCCGCCGGGGCAGAAGGTACATTTTCCATGAGGGCATTTGTCTGGCTTGGTCATCAGCGCTACGGGGGCGACACCAGAGATGGTTCTTGTCGGTTTTGTAAGAAGTTTTTTTCGTAATACGGCCATCTCCTGCTCGGGAGCATGCATCAAGACATCGATGTTTGTAGGAATTCTCTTGAGCCTGTGCTTCAATGCAGCAGCTCTTTTTACTTTAGCCCATTCTTTTTCCTGATAGGTGTTCTGCCGTACTTCCTGCAAGAGCTCTTCATAAAATGCCATATCTTTGCCTATTTCAAGCCTCTTTTTTAAGACTTTCTTGAGAAATGTGATCGTTATTTTTGTCTTTGTAGTGATGGATAGCGCTCAATATCTGTATTTCCCTCTACCTCTCATTTTTTGCCGTAAGATTTATAAATACTTAACGATAGTTAATCTCTTATGGTCATGGCAAAACAAGTATCAAAAACCGTTCAATTAAAGGAAGTTGAGCAAGCTATTACAGAAGAGACTACCATAGGAGATGTCGTCAAGAATTATCCAGAAGTAGTTGACACGTTGTTAAGCTTCGGCGTGCATTGCGTCGGCTGCCATGTTTCGGAATGGGAAGCTTTAGGTGATGGTTTACGCGGTCACGGCATGGAGGAAGAAGAAGTACAAAGTGCTATTGCAACCTTAAATAAAGTAGTTGAAGAGCATAAGTCGGAGAGTAAGCAAGGGAATAATTTCACTTTTACCGGATTAGCATTACAAAAAATAAAAGAAGTGCTGAAGAAAGAGAAGAAAGCAGGGTTGAGGATAAAAGTGGAGCATGGTGGCTGTGCTGGATTTAGTTATGGGTTTAGCCTTACCAGCACTCCAAAAGAGGATGAGCAGGTCGTGGAAGAAGCTGGCGTGAAAGTCTTTGTCAGCCCGTTCTCGTTAGAGAAGATGAAAGGATCGACGATCGATTATGTTGATGGCTTGCAGGGTGCTGGATTTAAAGTAAGTAATCCTAATGCGAAGAGGAGCTGCGGCTGTGGCAATAGTTTCGGGTAGTGTTCTGGAGATTTCATGCAAGATAAAGATTTAGATGCTATTGTTTTTTTAGTTGAACATGGTCATGAGCTTGCGTTAGAAGGAGATCTTCATGTCAAAGAACTGTTGGCATTATTGGATTATGGGCTGAATGGATCTGCTGATGGCACTTCTGAAAAACTATCAATAGCTCTTCGCCAGCATGTCGTTATGAGCAGTTATCAGTATTCTCCGACACCATATGATCAAGAAGTAGCCCAGATGCTTCTTCAACAAGCTGAGCCAGATCTTCAAGCATATCTTCGGCGTCTTCCTCCTGTTATTCGTGATGCTGAAGAGGTTTTTGGTGATACTATTGTGGATAATGCCTTTCTGCATAGAGCTTATATGGGAATGGTAGAAGTGGTGATCGCGGAGACGCAAGAGGAGATTCTTCATTATCAGCGAAAGATCGCTGCAGCTGGAGATATTTTAGAAACAGACCTTTTAGATACACATAGAATTTATCGTCGTATGAAAGCAAGGGGAGAAGATCCTAATGCTCCAGAAGATCGGCCTTGGCAGGAAATCATGCAAGAATTTTTACAGGTTGAGGAAGAACGCTTGCCGGCGCTGCGTCTTTACCGTGAAGAATTGATGAAAGGATTAGATCGGGGAGAATACGTTTTAAGGTTGCCGGCTGTACGAGGGGTTTAGGTGGTTAATCCTATTGCCTTTAGCAAGAGATGCATCAGCAACTTTTTTCTTTTCAAACCAAAAAATATTTATACTTCTGAGTAGTTACTATATTTTATGGGTCTTTACCATCATTTAAGGGCAGCTGCAGTTTATGCAGCACTAACTATTCCTATTTGGGTTCCTCTAGCAGTAGGTGGAGTAAAAGTAGCCCAGTCAGAAAGAATAGATGGATATAGTGTCCGTCAAGCGAATATTGGCCGTTGTGATGATGATGGATTGACTTGCACCTATTGGAGTGATAGCAATGGTGATGGGCAGTTTGATACAAAACAAAGAGCAATATTAATGCCACCGGCAAGAAGCCCTTCACTTATTGTTGATGTGCCGTTTAGAGAAGAAGATAGAAGATTAACAGACAGTTTAGTTGCACGGTTGAAGTAAATTTTTCTTCTAGAATTTCTCTTTGCCTCATTTATGGCAGTATTATCCTACTTAACTTTCTTTAGCCTCTTCCATCAAAATATATATAAAAGCAATAAGATTTTCTGCCTTAAATGAAATATCATGACCTTAAACAGAAATACTTGGATTATTTTAAGAGAAAACAGCACGTCATCATCGAATCAGCTCCTTTAATCCCGGAGAATGATCCTACCGTCTTATTCACTACGGCAGGGATGCATCCTCTCGTTCCGTATTTAGTGGGGGAGAAGCATCCTCTCGGCAAACGATTAGTTGATGTTCAGAAATGTATCAGGACTGGAGACATCGATGAAGTTGGTGATACGACTCACCATACGTTCTTTGAGATGCTGGGAAATTGGAGTTTGGGTGATTATTTTAAAAAAGAAGCTATCCCATACACATTTGAATTTTTAACAAAAGTTCTTAAGCTTCCTATCGATAAGTTAGGTGTTTCCTGCTTTAAAGGAGATACATCTGCTCCGAAAGATGAAGAAGCAGCCAAGACCTGGCTGTCATTAGGCATCCCAAAAGAAAGGATAGCCTATTTAGGGAAAGAAGATAATTGGTGGGGGCCAGCCGGTGAAACTGGACCTTGCGGTCCTTGCACGGAAATTTATTTCTGGACTTCAGATGTGCCAGCGCCAAAAGCATTTGACGTGAATGACAAGAGATGGGTGGAAATTGGCAATGATGTATTGATGGAATATGAAAAGCATAAGGATGGTACGTTTACCCCCTTGAAGCAGAAGAATATCGATTTTGGTGGGGGAGTAGAAAGGACGTTAGCTGTCTTGAATGGCTTGGATGATAATTACCTTACTGAAGTCTTTTTGCCGATAATAAAAAGTATAGAAAAGATGACAAAACGAAAATATGCTGATAACAAGCGGCTGATGAGGATCGTTGCTGACCATATCAGGGCAGCAGTCTTTATCTTAGGCGATGAAAAAGGTGTTGTTCCTTCCAATCTTGACCAAGGATATATTTTACGAAGATTTATCCGAAGATCAATCAGGAATCTGAAGACGTTAGGACTGTCCATTGAGAATATTGATCTCACTCCTTTAGCAGATGTGGTGATCAAGATTTATAAGGATGATTATCCTCTGTTGGTAGAGAAACAGCATTTTATCAAAGAAGAGCTGCATAAAGAGCAGGAAAAATTTAAGCTGACGTTAGAGAAAGGCTTGAAAGAATTTGCCAAGATGTCTGATAAAAATATCTCTGCCCCAGATGCTTTCTTATTATTCCAAAGTTATGGCTTCCCTTTAGAGATGACCCAAGAATTAGCGCAAGAGAAAGGCCTTACTGTTGATGCTGTCGGTTTCCGTCGAGAGTTTGAGAAGCATCAGGAATTATCCCGAGTAGGGGCGGAACAGAAATTTAAAGGCGGCTTGTCAGATGCGTCGGAAGAAACCAAGAGACTGCATACGGCAACTCATTTGTTGAATGAAGCGCTGCGAAAAGTCATCTCTCCTGATATTCGACAGAGGGGATCAAATATCACCCCGGAACGATTGAGGTTTGATTTTAATTTTGACAGGAAATTAACTCCTGAAGAAGTCAAGGCAGTGGAAGAGGAAGTGAATAGTGTTATTGCCAGAAAGCTGAATGTTATCCGAAAAGAAATGCTGTTAGAGGAAGCGGAAAAATTAGGCGCTCAGAAAGAGTTTGGGCATAAGTATCCTCCGAAAGTTTCCGTCTATTTTGTGGGTGATTATTCAAAAGAGTTCTGTGGTGGCCCGCACGTTTCCAACACTTCAGAATTGGGGCATTTCAAGATCGTTAAAGAAGAGTCATCTGCTGCCGGAATTAGAAGGATAAAGGCGGTGTTGGGGTAGAGAGAGTTTCTGAAAGTTTTTGAGTGAACCAGCAAAGGCTTAAAAAGGCTGAAATACTTCTTCTCTCTATGTTAAATGCAAGTCTTAAAAAAAGGTTGATAGCAGCTCAAGTGAGTGAAATTACGGAGCATTATATCTACAAGCGCTTATCGGAAAAGATCCATGACCCTCAGAATAAGAAAATTCTTCATGAAATTGCTGAAGATGAATTAAAACATTACAATCTCTGGAAGAAATATACTCAGCAAGAGCCCAAGCCAAACAGAAAGAAGATGTGGTGGTACTATCTTATGGCCAGGATCTTTGGCTTGACGTTTGGCGTAAAGCTGATGGAGAAAGGAGAGAGAAAAGCTCAGGTTCATTATAATCGATTGACGGGAATCCTTGCTGAAGCCAAGCTCGTCATCAAAGACGAAGAAAGGCATGAGCAGTCGCTGATCAATCTGTTAGAAGAAGAGAAATTGTCCTATATCGGCTCTGTCGTTTTGGGATTGAATGATGCTTTGGTTGAATTAACCGGCGCTTTAGCTGGATTTACTCTGGCTTTGCAAAACACTCAACTGATTGCAGTAGTTGGATTGATCACAGGGTTTGCTGCTTCATTGTCGATGGCCGCTTCTGAGTATCTGTCGAAGAAAGCCGATGATGGAGGCAAACAACCGTTGACGTCATCGATCTATACAGGAATTGCTTACATCTTTACCGTCTTATTATTAGTCTTCCCTTATTTTGTCCTTAGCAATGTTTATTATGCACTGAGCTGGACGATAGGGAATGCGATAGTTATCATTTTCTTATTCACTTTTTATGTGTCTATCGCCAGAGGATATTCATTTCGCAAAAAATTTTGGGAGATGATCATCATCAGCTTAGGAGTTGCTGCACTAAGCTTTGGTATAGGGTATCTTATCAGGACATTTTTAGGGGTTGATGTTTAGATAGATATGTTTTTTAATAGGGAAGAGGATAACTACTATATTATGATTATATCATGATTGGAACTATACCATGACAGGAAAACGAACATTTATCGATCATACTGCTGATATCCTATTTGAAGCGCAAGGCAGCACCATCGAAGAATTATTTGAGCAATGCGGCTTAGCCGTAGAGGAAACTCAGGTTGAGCTATCTACCGTCAAGCCGGCTATCAAGAAAGTCTTTCATCTGGAGAATGCAAAAGTAGATGCCTTATTGTTTGATTTTCTGGATGATCTGCTCTTTTACAAAGATGCGGAGCAATTACTTTTTTCCAAATTTGTATTGAAATTAGATAAGCCGCAAGGAAATTCTCCTAATTTTCGTTTAGAAGTGCAGGCTTACGGCCAGAAGATTGATGTGAAGAAGCATGGGCTGAAGGTTGATATCAAAGCCATCACCATGCATATGTTTGAAGTTAAGAAAACTGCTAAGGGATGGAAAGCAAAAGTGTTGGTGGATATTTAATTGGGAATAGATTTTTATATTCTATAGTCCTTCTTTCCTTATGGTCTATTACAGTTCGTCAATGCCGAAGTATCAGGGTTCTGCAGGGGGAAGTTCAACGTATGCGGGATCTTCCGCCTATGTCGTAAAATCTAATTCTGTCTGCTGCGGGTCATTCAGTAGAGGACAGAGATGTAGGGGTTGTCCGGGAGGATGATTCTTATGTTAAAGAACTCGAGGATATAGTGTCACTCTCAAGTTGTAAAAAACAAAAGGTTTATAAATAGCAGTTCTTTATCATATCTTATGACTATAGACCTGCGTTTTGACCCTGAGTATGGAAATCTGACTAGGGGTGTTAGTGAATTTCAGGAAGAGTTAGCAAGAAGGAACCATATTGGTCCTAGCTTGGTTAGGCCTACTAATGGCGCAACTGGTGCATTAAGTGCCATATTTTCGGCAACAAGAATTCGGGATGCTCATCAGGGGAAAAAATCTGTTGCGCTCTTGGCTTCTCCAGAATATTTTGATGCATTTCGCATGCTGAAGATGTATGGATTTGATATTACAACTGCCGCAAATGGGATGATGAGATATCCTACATCCGAGATCATTGAACAGCTAGGTAGCAAGAAGCCAACTCTATTCTACGTTTCTGTACCCAATAATCCTACGGGGATTCTTCTTTCCGATACGGAGTTAGATCAGATTATCAATGAAGCTCCAGTTGAAACACGGATGGTTTTGGATAGGACTTTAGTCCATCCAGAGCAATATTGCGAGACTTCTTCTTTAAGAGAAAAATTTGGAGACCGAGATATTATTATTGTTGACTCATTTTCAAAATCGTTGGGGGTTGTAAGTGATAGAGTGGGTTATTTTGTTGGCTTTCAGCCAGAAACAGTAGAAGCTGTCCATCCTTACGCTCATGCGCCGAGCAGTTTAGCTATGGCGAAGGTGAGAGGTTTGTTAGACGATGATGGTATTGAGCAAGAAGTTGAGACAGTAGTTAAGAAAGTTAGAGAATCAGATACTATTTTAAGACAATGGAATAAAGAGCAGCCAAAAGCAACGTATCATCCATCACTTTCTAATTTTGCAGTTATTGAATTATCTGGAATAAGTGGAGATGAATGCAGAGAAAGATTAGAAGAGCAAGGAATCCTTGTGCGTTCAGGTAGCCAGTTGTATATGTCTGCTGATGTTATTAGAATAGACATGGGACAACCAAAAGTATTGCCTGAAGTTCTTGAAAAATTAGATAAGATTCTTGCATAAATTGTTGTTGTCTTGCTTTGGAGATGAGTTTTGCTGTTAAAACTAGATTTGTATCTAATACAATGGTCCTTGTTCTGGAGAATATTTTTGATGTTGTGGATTTCCAGGATGATAACCCCCAGATATATTTGGTGATACATAACTTCCACCGTTAGCTCTGGAATAAAGGCTGAGAGCATCCGTTGCAACGAAATAAGATACATTGTTTCTCCTTCCCGAACTGGTATAATCTCCCGTCAATAGTTCTAATGGGCTTCTGCCTGACGGACGGTAGAGATCTTTCTGCTTGTCTAAACCATGAGCTTCTCTTGCTGCCTGATAGCCCGTCATTGCCGACAGCTGATGGGCATGATCCATGTAAAGAGGATGCATCTGTTTTCTTTCTTCCGGCATCGTTGGGCGTTTTGTTGCAAATTCTCTTCCTAATTGGAAAAAAATTGCTCTAGATGCATCAAATTCATGCTGTCCAAAAGAGCCTTCTGGGTGTTTAGCAATTCCTTGGTAGGGGTGTGTTTCGATCATGGTAAATCTGCGACAGTTTTGTCAGTTGTTGAGATAGATGTTTTGCCAGGCTTTAACTGTTTTGTGGCAAAGTGAGACAAAAATGTCATGATTCTTAAAAACCACTTGTAAGTGACAAATAACAAAATATTTATAAACATACTGATTTTTCTTAGTATATGGTTCAAGAAGCGATTGCTCAGATAAGGGAACGGTATCAAGGGACTCCATTAGTGGCAGTCATAGGCGGTGCTTCTCAACATTCGGCAAGAGAAGCCTATGAGCTTGGCAGAGCAACAAGAGAAGCGATGGCTCATATTGGTGGGGTATCATTTACGGTCGGCTTTCCTTCCTGGTGTGTTGATTTTTATCGTGGTGTAAAAGATTACGCTCGAGATACCCTCAATAGGGCATTTGGTGAAGCTTTACGTGGAAAATTAACCCAGGGAGGAGATGGTAGGGATTTATTTTTCTTGCTCTTGCCTCAAGATTTTCAGGAGGCTCTTCGTGAACGAGTGTCTATTTACCGAGGCTTACATCACTTGAATGGTAATACTTCGCTGAGCTATGAGATTGCTGGAGCGACGATGAAGGAGACGATGGCTGCTGTTATTCCAGAAGTTGCTGATCTTGTCGTGCTTCATAATGGAAATGAAAGGTTAGCTGCCTACGCATCTCGTCTGGTCGCTGCTGGGAGAAGGGTATTTCCTATCATTACCTCTGGTGGCTCGTCAGAATTACTGGCAAAGTATGCTAGAGATCAAGCAAATCCTCGGGAAGTGGCGGAGTTAGCAAGATCTGGCGTTATTCTTGATCCTGAACAGAAAGAGTTGGTTCATCCAGTCTACGATGCAGCCAGGCTTCGCTATGCTTTAGCGAATGCTTTGGGGCTAACACCTGCTGATGAACTTCTAGATTCAAGGTTACTTCCTCCGGAACTGCCTGGATCTTTGGAACAAGTTCCATCGAAGCTGGTGAAGGTAGATGAAGAGCAAGCTGCTACTACTTTGCCAAAGGAAGACGTTTCATTAAGAGATCTCATTGATAGAAGTATTGATGAAACGTTGTCTGATTCTGAATCTGCTGCTCTGGCAGAGGCAGTCATGCAGAGCATTATGAGACATGGTAAACGCGATCTGAAATAGTTCTGATTGAAGAAAAAAAGTAGCGGAGGATGGATTCCCCCGCCAGTTACCCTAGGCGAGTCGTATGTCTGAGGGATATTCTGCCGAAATCCCTCTTATTGGAAAGGAAATGTCTGCTGTTATTTCCTTCAATAATTCTGGAGAGTTTAATAAATGAATAATAAAAAATAGCGGAGGATGGATTCCCACGCCAGTTACACTAGGCAAGTCGTATGTCTGAGGGATATTCTGCTGAAATCCCTCTTATTAGAAATACAGAAACTAAATATTTTTAAGAAGAATACCTAGATTTTCAGAAGTATACCATTTTCAGGATGAATAGATAAAAAAAGTAGCGGAGGATGGATTTGAACCATCGATCTCAGGGTTATGAGCCCTGCGGGTACTCCTAGCTTCCCTACTCCGCTATGGTAATACTAAGAAAGATTAGCCCGTATTTAAAAACATTTGGTTTTATTCCCGTCTGGGTTAATACCCAACAGCTCTGCTGCGGTTGGGAGTTTCATTCTAGGACAACCGGCCCAGCTCACTTTCTAAGTGATAGTCTCAAAATCACTCTCTTTTCGGATTGTGCCGGACAACCACTATTTATTTAAAGTACAAATCACTTCTAAATAAAATGTCAGAACTTCAAAGTAATTCTACTCGAGAAAATTCAAGATTTAGGAATATTCCCCTTGGAATTTTTGAGCTTGTTGGGGGTTCTAGTTCAGTATTTGTTGGTGCATATGTTGTAAATTTAGCGCGTAATGCTCCGATCCTAGAAAAATCATTTGAACCGGCACAATTGATTACTTATAGTATTGGCACTGCTGGTGTAATAGTTGCAGTAACTGGTCTTGTTGCAATTGTGAATGGAGTTAGAGATATAGTGGGTGAATATATTACCTCACAAAAATATCAAACAGATTAAGAAAAATCAAATACCCTTTAAGTCATGCGTTGTAAATACTATTAAAAATTTTCTGCCCCGATTTCTCAATTACTATTGAGAGTTTCCTAAACTTTATTCTCCACCGCAAAAACCTTTATATACTTCTCTTCTTTCGTTGAATCCATGAAAAAGGTGGTACTATCGAGGAGAACAGCTATTTTGCTCACCCTCGGAGCGGTGTTGTTCGTCTTGTTTTTCCTGCTGCCTATTTCCTTATCTCTGTTTTCCTCTAGCAGTTTTGGAAATGTTGCTTTGATCCCTATTGAAGGGGCTATCACTACAACAAGCGATACTTCATTTGGGCAAACATCCGTCTCGTCAGCAGATATCGTTCAATTCATTGAAGATGCGGAAGCTGACCAAACTATTGATGCAATTGTGTTAGAGATCAATTCTCCCGGCGGTACTCCTGTTGCTTCTGATGAGATAGCACAAGCGGTCAAGAAAGCACAGAAGCCAGTCATCGCTGTCATAAAAGATATCGGCGCTTCAGGTGGCTATTGGGTAGCTTCTGCCACGGATTATATTTTTGCCAACCGCATGTCGATCACGGGAAGTATCGTTGTAATATCTTCCTATCTAGAATTCAGCGGCTTATTGGACAAGTATGATGTTCGTTATGAGCGCCTTGTTTCCGGTGAGAATAAAGATATCGGCAGTCCCTTCAACAAATTAAATGAACAGCAGAGAGAACTGATGCAGGGCAAGATTGATACTCTGCATGAGTTTTTTGTGGAGGAAGTCGCTCTGAATCGAGATATTCCATTAGAAGATGTTCGATCCATGGCTACAGGTGAAATATTTTTAGGATCGGAAGCATTGCAGCTTGGGCTGATCGATGAACTAGGAAATCTAGATGATGCCAAATCCTATCTTCAAGATACTTTTGGCTTAGCCTCTGTTGACTTCATCCCTTATGTCAAAGAAACTGGCTTTTTTGAATCATTGATGGGATTAGCGAGCAGCTTTTCCTTTACGATAGGTGAAGGCCTTGGTACTATACTAGTAAAAAGAGATCAAAATCTATTTATGATATGACTCATGATACACCAATTACCATCCCCAAAAAAGTGAAATAAAGTAATGAAATAATAAATCCAAATAATGAATCAAGATAATTCAATGAGGTTCCAATCACTACCATGAAAACGAGAGGATTGATAGTACTGATGCTTATTGCAGTTCTTATTATCTCTATGAGTTCCATCGCTGTCCTAGAGCAGACGAATGACCAAGGCAAGATCGAAGTTATTATCCTTCTTCATGATCATCCTGTCAAGAGCATTTCATCTGCTACGGTAGCGTCAGATGATGGTCATGCGGAGAAACAAGAGCGCTTAGAGCATAGGAAAGAGATGGTCCAGGATGCGCAGGAACGTTTTATTGCCAAAAGCATGAAGCAGGGAAAAGGAGCAAAGAAAGCAGATGCAAAAATATCAGAGCAAGATCTTCCTTCACTAGAAGTGGAGCAGCAATTTACCTATATCAATGGCTTGAGTGCAAAAGTAGCGGCAGATGATGTAGAAAGATTACGCAACGATCCAGAGGTGCGTGGTGTTTTCATCCCGATAGAATATCATATCCTACCAGAAGAGGTGCCTTCTGATACTCTTGGTGATGCTGCTGATGGCCCGATCAGTATTACTCTCTCCACCAGTGTTCCCAGCATTGGTGCGACGCAAGTGAAGAATACGTATGGCCTTACTGGGCAGAATGTTACCGTAGCAGTCATCGATACAGGAATAGATTATACTCATGATGATTTAGGAAATTGTACTGCCGTTGGTGGAAGTTGCAGGATACAAGGTGGTTACGATTATGTGAATAGTGATACGGACCCGAAAGATGATCATGGCCACGGTACCCATGTAGCTGGAATCGTTGGAGCGAATGGTTCTCTGGTGGGAGTTGCTCCTGATGTTACCTTTTTAGCGTATAAAGTATGTAATTCAGCAGGCTCTTGTCCATCTGAAGCGAATATTATTGCAGCGGTTGATGCTGCCATCGGCAATTCTAGTGATGTCATCAGCATGTCTATAGGTGGAGAGAAGAATCCTAACAATGGCTTAAGCGCGTTGAGTGCAGCGTTAAGCGATGCCGTTGCTCAGGGAGTAGTGGTAGTAGTTGCTGCCGGCAACAATGGACCGAGTACAGGCTGTGTCTCTTCTCCCGGAGATGCTGTAGATATTATAACGGTTGGAAATTCTAATGATCAAGGCACGACGGATGTCTCTGATGATACGATTGTTTCCAGCAGCTGTTCCGGACCAAGCGCTTTTGGCAGATTAGATCCTGATCTCGTTGCTCCAGGAAATTCTATCACCTCTACCTGGCTGAATGATGCAACGAATACTATCAGTGGAACATCCATGGCCACTCCTCATGTTTCAGGAGCTGCTGCGTTATTGTTGGAATATAATTCTACGTTAACTCCAGCTGTGGTCCGGGGAATGTTAATGCATACTGCTTCAACCATCAATGAGCATCTCTTTGAGCAAGGTTCTGGCATCGTTAATGTTACAAAAGCGATAGAATATAATTTGACGGTGAATGTTTCGGGGTCAGATAGATGGGAAACGACAGCTGCTAAAGGCGAGCTGCTTTCAAAGAATATAACGGTGAAGAATACAAATGATTTTGCGGTGAATATCACTATCTTTGCAGATGATCTTACCACTCTGGAAGGGGATTTCAGCATGGGCAATTCTTCATATACGTTTCCTGCCATCATCGTTCCTGCAAATTCTGAAACAACTGTCCAGCTGAATTATTCTGTCCCAGCGAATGCCAACGCTTCTATTTATGGCTCTACCTTAGATATTCGCTCAAATAGGTCGCACTTCCTTCGGGTTCCCGTCGTTATTTCTGTTCAGCAATCGCTGAGCGGGACGATCCAGGGGATAGTGGATAAGAAACGGTCATCTTGCTCCAATAGCGCATGCGGCGACAAAGTGATGTATTATTTTTCTGTTGGAGGAACTAAACAAGTAAATCTGTCTTGGATAAGTACCAACAATGATCTGGATCTTTACATCTATAATTCCAGCGGGACACAGATAGCTGTTTCTGGGCAAGGGACGACGGAGATAGAAAATGTCACGCTCAATTCAACGTATAGCCAGTTCTGGGTCATGGTCCACTCCTTCACATTAGCTAGCGATAGCAGTGACTTTTTGTATAATCTTACCTTAGCAACAACTCAGCAGGCTGCTACCATCACTCTTACTGCTCCCCAGAATAGCTCGTACCATCGCAGCAGTTTTAATCTGAACCTCAGCATTAGCGATGCCAATACCATCTCTGAATCTAATTATACTATCACTAATTCTTCTGCAAGAGTCGTGCAGAGTGTGGTGAACGAGACGGTTTCTGCAACTTCGTTAACATGGACGGATCTGGTGAATGTTTCCAATTCTACGTTTACTGATGGGAATTATACGCTGACTGTTTTTGTCAATGATTCAGAGAATAATTATACGGAACAATCCTTCCTGTTCGTTGTTGATAAGACTGGGCCAGCACTTTCTGATATCCTTCTTGCACCAACAACCGTGTATAATAATAACACCGTTTCATTCCGGATTAACGTGACGGACAGCTATCTGAACACTTCTGCAATCTTCCTTCAATCAAACTTTACTGGGTCGATGGTAAATTATTCTCTTGTCTTTGAATCCGGCGATAGGTACAATTATTCAGTGGGAGGAACAGCAAACTTCAGCAACCAGGAAAATGTTTCTTACCAAGTTTATGTTGTAGACCAGGCAGGAAACATCAATAGTTCTGGCACATTTTCATTCCTCGTGCAGAATAGAGCACCGGAAGCAGTTTCCATAACTCTTCCCAGCAACGGAGATATTTTAGAGATCGGCAACAGCACGTCATTCCAATCATCAGCTCTTGATAAAGATGGTGATTCTCTTACCTACAATTGGAACTTTTCTGATGGGACATCTCTAGTATCTTCACAGAATACTTCTCATCAGTTTAATTCCACGGGCTCTTTTACCGTTATCCTCAATATTTCTGATTCTTTAGTGCATAATCTTACCAATATTACTATCACCGTGACTGATACTAAAGCTCCATCGGTAAGTTCTGTCAGTTATCATTCCGAACATCATCTCTCTCGCGATGGAAATAATTATTCGGTCAATGCAACACTCTTTGATTATACTGGACTTTCTTCGTCGACGTTAGGGTTCAACAATACTACGCAAACGTCATCTTGTTCTTCAGCAAAGATGTCCTGGAACTGTTCGTGGACGATCAGAAATGTGACGGAAGGAAGCTATTCATTCACCTTAAATGCCACCGATAATTTCACGACGCAGCACAGAAACTCTTTGAATTATACGTTCAGCGTTACTTCCTGTTCTGATAGTATTGAGAATGGGGATGAAACAGATACGGATTGTGGTGGCTCCTGCTCTGCCTGCAGTGAAAGTTCCAGCAGTTCAAGCTCATCTTCATCGTCATCTTCCAGCGGAGGAGCTGGTGGAGGTAGCAGTAGTTCAAGCTCTTCTTCAACGGCTGCGGAAGAAACGACAACGGAATCATCTGAGGAAGCTTCATCTGAAGGAGAAGAAGCGGCGGCAGAATCATCTGCTGAAGCTGTTGAGGAAACTCCTGGATCTATAGCTTCCGCATTTACCCAAGAGATTACTTTTGTCAAAGATGAATATGCCCAAGTGACGATTGCTGATGAGCAGATTTCCGTCAAAGGTTTAGAAATCAAGACGAGTGTTGATAAAGTAACGACCTTAGTGGTGCAATCTCTCTCGGAGAAGCCAAGCGCGGCATCTTCTTTAGAGAATGTGTACCAATACTTAGAGATGACAGTAGACCTTTCTGCAGATGATATCGAGAAAGCTACCGTCACTTTTGAAGTTCCTAAATCCTGGCTGGAAGAAAAAGGATATCTCCCCGAGTCTATTATACTAAACACGTTTGAGAATGATAAATGGAAAGAGTTGCCTACGACGATGGTTGATGAGATGAATACTACTATCACCTATAAAGCAGAATTGAAGCATTTCTCCTATTTTGCCATCACGGGAAAGAAAGCGAGCAGCAGCCTTACTGGGGCAGCTATCACCATGTTGAAAAATGTCTCTGGAGCGCTGAATGGGCGTGTCGTGGTATTGTTCAGCTTTGTCATGTTGATTCTTGTTCTGGGATTGATCTATGTGAAGGTTAGAGAAAGGGATTATTGAAGATTGTTTCTAAAATTTTTCTCTTTTCAATGCCACATTTTTCCGATAGATTTATAAAAAGTTCCTGTTATTCGTGGGGGTAGATGAAAAGAAGTTCTCGAAGATGGAAAAAGAAAGGCCAGATGCGCTGGAAGTGGCAGCGAAAGAAGATTAAGAAGGCCAGGAAACGAAGAAAGATTCAGGCTGCTTAGGTAGTTTCTCTTTTTTAATGTACTTGTTCTCTAGTTTTTTGCTCTCTATTTTAATCTTGAATGGTTATGAGGGGTATTTCATTCTCCCAGTAACTTTTCACAACAATATTTAAGAAGAATCCCCTGAAAATTGGATTATGAAAATACTTTTAGTCTATGCTCCTTTTTGCACACCGGTGAGTCCGCCATATTCTATCACAAACCTGTTTTCGTTTTTGAAAAATAATAGTGATCATGAGATTAAGGTTCTAGACTTGAATCTAGAGTTTCATTGGCTGAAATTTCCAGAGTATGGGAACTATTTTCGTTCAGGGAAATGGGGTGATTATGAAAATAGTGATTATGAAAAAATAGCTACTAGATATCAACAGTTAACAAAAAAAGTATATGCCGAAAATAACCACCTGGTTGTAGAAGGCAAACAGCCAGAATTCTTTGCGGAATTGCTGGAGAAAATAACCTCTGAAAAAGCGGACATCATCGCGTTTAGCTTAGTCTATTCCAGCCAGGCATTTTATGTCCAGGCCTTACTCAAAGAGCTTCAAGATGTTACTACGGTGATTGGCGGTCCAGCGGTCAACGGCAAGTTAGCGGCCAAACATGTTTTTAAGAACGAAATAGAATTCTTGGAATATATTGAGCAGAGAAGTATTAAACAAAAGAGTATCGAAAAAAGAAGCATTGACCATAATAGTTTGAAAATGAATTACCCTCTTGATTTTTCTTGTTGTGATGGTGACCGTTATTTTATCCAGAAGGTGGTCATACCTCTCAAGACATCCACCACTTGCTATTGGCAGAGATGCACGTTTTGCTCTCATTATGCCAAGGTCCCCTATTATCAAACTCCTTTGGAAGTCATCAAAAAAACAGTTCTGTTATCTGGCAAAAAAATATTTTTTCTCATCGATGATATGATCCCGGCGAAGCGATTATTGGAGCTAGGAAAACTGTTTGGCTCTCTTGGTGTAACGTGGGGATGTCAGCTTCGCCCGACAAAAGAGTTTAATGATGATGTCTTTAAAAAATGCTACGAGGGAGGATTGAGGATGGTGATTTGGGGAGTGGAATCCGGTAATGACCGTGTCCTCGGATTAATTGATAAAGGAACAAATACGGGGGATGTTTCTTTAGTTCTGCAAAGATCACATCAAGCTGGGATAAAAAATGTTACCTACATCATGTTTGGCTTTCCTGGTGAAACACGCGAGGAGTTTATGGATACTATTCGTTTTTTGCAAGATAATGCAGAATTCATTGATTTAATCTCTCCTTCCATTTTTGGCTTGCAAAGAGGAACGATTGTTTATGATAACCCTGCTCTGTTTGGCATAACGCAAATAGAAGAGGAAGAACGAACCGTCTTAGAGCCGAAGGTGAAGTATGTCTCTTCAGGGATGAGTCTGGAGCAAGTTAAAAAAATGAAAAAGAGTGTTCAATCCACCATCTTATCGATCAACAAATATCCTTCTGCCATGAATTTTTTTCGTGAGCATATGCTGAGCTTGCTGGAATGATAGTCACTAAAAATGATCGGGTTAAATTATTATTATTATTTTCATTTACTTTTTTCTCATGTTGACTTTTTTTCTCATGGACTTATTCTGTCGGCAGATACTTTCGGAGTGCTGCAATGAACTCTTTTCCAAACTTTGGACAGCGAGCAATAAAGAGATGGCTCTTTTCAGAAGGCATGGAAAATGTGCTGATGTCTAGCGCTCTTCCTCGATATCCCTGTGATCGCAAAAACTCGACAGCTTGCCATCCATAGCTGGGTTCATTGTTTTGCCTTGCTAGTAATGTTTCATCAGCGCAGATAATTCCTATATCCCTGACTGCTACACTTCCTGATGTTATGGCATCCTCCAATGAATCACCGCTTCTGAAGGAGCAGAACTCTCTGTCTGGAAAATGCTGTTGAACATTTAGTCGAGCATAATAAATGGAGATGGGGTCATCTTCTACATAAAGAATCACTCTTTTGGTCATACTGTATAAAGGAGTGAACATGAGATAAATCTTATGGTCTTTATTATCACGTAGAAGTGTTTTAAGTGCTTGTTCTTGTCAAATAGTGTTATTTTCTCTTAAATCTCGCTCATTCACTACCAAAACCTTTATAAATAAACCACAATCCTTATGGAATCTGCTTAAATATGTGTACTCAATTAATCTTGGGTACGAAAAAAAGGTGATCCAAAATGAACTTTTGGACGATTGACAAACAATTCCATTAAGATGCGATCGGAACAATAAACCAAGGATTAAATTCAATTTGAATTTTTTAACAATTCCCGTTGATCCTGCGGGAGATTGCTGCTATGGGAGTTCGATTAAGCCATGCAAGTCAGAGGGCTGTCGCAAGACAGCACAGGCTGAATGCTCAGCAACACGTCAATAATCTAACCTTAGGTTCGGGATACCCATGGGAAACTGTGGCTAAAACCGGATAGGAAATTGAAACTGGAATGTTCTTTTTCTGAAAAGCAATGCCTAAGGATGAGTTGGCGGCTGATTAGGCTGTTGGTGGTGTAAAGGACTACCAAACCTACGATCAGTACGGGCCGTGAGAGCGGTAGCCCGGAGAAGGGTACTGAGACACTGACCCTAGCCCTAAGGGGTGCAGCAGGCGCGAAACCTTTACAATGTACGAAAGTGCGATAAGGGAACTCCCAGTGCTCGAGCATTGCTCGGGCTTTTGTCAAGTGTAAATAGCTTGGCGAATAAGTGGTGGGTAAGACGGGTGCCAGCCGCCGCGGTAATACCTGCGCCACAAGTGGCAATCACATTTATTGGGCCTAAAGCGTTCGTAGCCGGATCAGTAAGTCTTGGGTGAAATCGTTGCGCTTAACAAAACGGCGTGCTTGAGATACTGCTGGTCTAGGGACCGGGAGGCGTTAGGGGTATTCCTGAGGGAGCGGTAAAATGCTATAATCTCAGGAGGACCACCTGTGGCGAAGGCGCCTAACGAGAACGGGTCTGACGGTGAGGAACGAAAGCTAGGGGAGCAAACCGGATTAGATACC